>PLUH01000265.1 GCA_003164825.1 Hyphomicrobiales bacterium | reverse complement strand
TTGCCGCGCGGCCATCGGGAACGGAGGCCGTTTATAAGATCTACGCTGAGAGCTTTCGCAGCGAGGACCATCTGAAACAAGTTCAAGCGGATGCGCGGACCCTTGTCGGGGGCCTTTTCAAGAAGACATGAATCCCGCTCTTTGCCGACATGGAGCGGGAACAAGCCCTTTCCTGGCAACATACTCATTCGGGGTTGACGAGGGTAACGTCGCCGAGCCGAGCGGCACCGCCATTGGCGGTTCGAAACTCCGAAGGCGTGACCACGGACCGACCGAGCCTGCGCGTTGAGCATCCGTGTCCTCCGAGTCGGTCGCTTCATCTGCGGCGCCGTCGTAGGTAGTTTCCGAGTCTGACGCGGCAAGCGACCGGGCGATAACTTGAGTGCGAGGCAAATGCGCGCGCGCATTGCCCCCTTTCCTTGCGATCGGCGCGGGCAAGACAACTTAGTGATCGGCATGAAAAATTCTGCGACGGTTTTGTCTGCGAGGTCGGAGTTCGACGCCTTTCTCTTTGCGCATATAGGCGAGGAAAAAAATGGAATGCTGCTGAGCGTCCTGTCCGCGCTGGCGCGGCTCGACCTCGACCCTTGGCGGGAGGCAGCCGAACTGGCCCGGATGCCGCAGCAAACCGCCAGGCAGAGATTGACGTCCTTGATCGAAGCGCTCCCGAATCAGCGGCCGACGGGGCCGGAACCTGAGACGGTTTCGACACGTCTCATCGCGCTGCTGCCGCGTGCGGCCAGTCCCTCGGTTACGTCGAGCAATAAGCTCCCCGGCGGCGTCTCCACGCTGAATTCCCGCGCCGTAATTTACGTCATCCTGGTCAATCTGCTCATTATGACCTGCATGTTTGGCGCGCAATGGGCCGCGTCGACCGCTCACCCATCGATAAAAGTCGCTGGCGCCCAAGCATCGAGCGCCAGCGCAGACCACCCGTTGAAGTCTCCGCAGCAACGAAGCCCATGATCATCAACGAGGTTGTGGAAGAAGGAAAGACCGATGGCTGACCAACAAACGCCTCCAAATGCCGATGACTCGCCCGACCAGACGAAGCCCGATCAGGTTACTCAGCGCCAGCAGGAACAGCAGCCTCAAAGCGTCTCGGTCGCTCAACAGGATCGCCGGCCCGTCCCTGGGCGCAGGCCGCTCTTTCGAAGCAACTGACCATCGCGCCATCGGGGAGCGGATCTCCCGCGACCTAAAGCCGAGCGTCGATTGGGTCGACGAATATTGGGCTGTCGCAGCGGTCGGGGTAAGGGTTGGCTCCCTTCCCGGTTGCGGGGAGCGGTCGGCTCTTCACCACTCTGGTGTGTTCGACATCTTCAGGGAAGCCAGATTCGAAAAGGGCCGACGTCCAAGTTGAGCGGATCGGCGACCTCGTCGCACTCGATTGCCCCGCATTCACGCCGAACGTATCAAAAGGAGCCCAACCATGAAGCCGACACAGAAGCTACACGACTCTGGTCAGAGCCTTTGGCTCGACAACATCACGCGCGAACTCCTAAACTCGGGGACGCTGAAGCGCTACATCGACACTTTGTCGGTGACGGGGCTGACGTCCAACCCGACGATCTTCGATCAAGCCATTTCGAAGAGCGCGGCTTACGATCAAGACATCCAAGCGCTCACCAAAAGCGGCCTGACTCGCGAAGACCTGTTCTTCAAACTGGCGATCGCTGATCTGCAGCGCGCGGCCGACCTGTTCAGGCCGATCCATGAACGCACCGCCGGCGTCGACGGTTGGGTTTCGCTCGAAGTGTCGCCCCTGTTGGCCTACGACACCGAGCGCACGGTCGCGGCGGCAAAGTCGCTTCACGCGGAAGCGGCACGGCCAAACCTCTTCATCAAAATACCCGGCACGAAGGAAGGTCTATCGGCGATCGACGAGACGACATTCAGCGGCGTGAGCGTTAACATCACGCTGCTCTTCTCGCGCGAGCATTATCTCGCCTCGGTTGACGCTTACATGCGCGGGCTGGAGCGGCGGATCGCGGCCGGGCTCAGCCCAGATGTCCGCTCTGTCGCGTCGCTGTTCGTGAGCCGGTGGGACAAGGCGACCATGGACAAGCTGCCCGCCGAGTTTCGCGATCGTCTCGGAATCGCGGTCGCGAAATCGACCTACGCCGCCTATCGCGACCTCCTCGCTTCCGATCGCTGGCAGCGTCTCGAAAACGCCGGTGCGCGCGCGCAGCGATTATTGTTCGCGAGCACGGGCACAAAGGATCCCACCGCGCCCGACACCCTCTACATTAGCGCGTTGGCGGCCCCCAACACGGTCAACACGATGCCCGAGGAGACGCTGTTGGCCTTCGCCGATCATGGCGAACTCGAAGGCGTGCTGCCGCAAGACGGAGCCGACGCCGCCGACACGCTCGCCGCAATCAGCAAGGCAGGCGTCGACCTCGCGAAACTGGGGGCGGACCTGCAGGCGGCGGGAGCGAAGTCGTTCGTCGAGTCATGGAACGATCTCTTGAAAGCGATCGACACGAAATCTCGCGCGCTGGTCGCATGAAACTGGAGACTTCGCTATGAGCGGCGCCCCAACCCTGACGACGCTCCCGGAATGGAGGGCGCTTGAGGCGCATTACGAGACGGTGAAACCCTGACGCTGCGCGCTCTGTTCACTGACAATCCGGGGCGCGGATAGGGCTGTGATGGTTCTCCAAAATCCTGAAAGGGCGCATCCGGGTGCCGAAGGGTTGGCGGACGTACCTCTGCCGTCAAGAACGATCAAGGTTTGGCGCCGAAGCGGCGGAGCAAAAACCGGCTGCGGGCTGTGCAGTTGCTGCCCCATCTCGCGATAGAGCCGCCAAGTGCAGTTGCCGTTCGCCGCGACTCCTCGCGCGGAAGAAGGACTCAATGCGCCGGTAGCGATAACGCAGCATAGCGCGCTCTCGTCGTCGAAACGGCTGATGAGAATTCTCCGCCCGGTTATTGAGGCGGCGACCGACCATCGCCCGACGTGAAACGGAATTTTGCGCGCAGAGACTTTCGGCAGATTTCAGGTGAGGAGCGCGGAAGTGACAGGAAATTTGGTTCGGAAACCGAATTGGGACGTTCAACCCTTTGAAATTTCGACGATACCCGGTTGACGGGAAACTCTACATTTCACGTGACCATCTGGTGGAGCTGAGGGGATTCAAACTGATGGCCATCGCGGCAAGCGAGGCGGCTTGTCGCGGATTTAGAGAGAGAGGCGATTTCATCCAGGAAACTGGATGGCGCCGAGGGGCAGTCCGCAAACGCTGAATCGCGACACGCTGGTAAAGCTCACACTTTGCCCTGCAAAACGTCTCTGTCGACAGGCTTCCAAATTCGGCTGCACAAGCCTCGGGACCGAGGCGAGAATTCGACCCCTCAAGAGTCGTCGGCGCGGAGGCGATTGCCTGAAGGGTGCGCAAAGAAACTTGTTGACGCGAGGGCTATGACGCCACACCCGGATGGAGTGCCCTGGCGAGTTCCTCCGGCGCTGGCTACTGTCCGAATCGCGACTAGAGAATGTCGCCACCGTTCAGGGCCTCTATGCCGCTCAATCCTGCCAAGAAACTGGTCGACAACCCCGATCCGCTGGCCGATCCCGATACATGGGCCAAGACTCTCGCCCAAATTTTTGCCAATCCCGCCCGGACGGAGGGCTTTCTTACCGAGGCCGAAAAGGCGGAAAGAGCCTGCCCAGGGGATCCAATCATTCTATTTCAGGCTGCGATGGCGGCTTTGCTCGACCGCCGGCCCGACAAGGCGCAGCTTTACCTCAAGCGTTATGCCAAGCGCTACGTGGCGAGCGAACCCTATCACCTCTTGTCGGCGCTCACGCTCGCGGCCCAGAAGAAGCTGATCGCGGCGCGGGCGCTGCTGGAGCGCCATCGTCTGACGGATTGGCGCATTGCGATGGGGTCGTTTCCCGGCGGCTGGGAGCGGCGACGGTGGCTCGCCGAGAGGCTCGACGCCATCATGGGTCGCGAGCGTCCTACGCGCACGCTCAAGCCGGTGGTCAAGCCCGCTCCCGTGCAGGGCCACCCCAAGAGTCCTTTGTCGACCAAATCCGCCGCGCCGCCGCCGGCACAAGCACGGCCGGAGGCTCAGCCGGCAATGCCGACCTTGGAGCGGCTGCAAGTCGATATTCCGTTAGTCGTCGATTCGGACCTGAGGCCGCTGCTTGCCGCCGCAACCAGTCAAGCCGAGCGCGAAGGCAGTTGGTTCATCTTGCGCGAGCGTTTCTCCCACCTCGGCTTGGCCGAGGGCTTCGACGAACTGCTCTGCGTGCCTCACCTCAAGGGCATCGAGACCTTTTGGTATCAGACCGAGACCGTGCGCAAGGTGCTGAAGCAGTTCCGCGGTCGTGTGCTGCTCGCCGACGAGGTCGGCCTTGGCAAGACCGTCGAGGCGGGCATGGTGCTCAAAGAGTATTTGCTTCGCGGCATGGTTGAGCGAGTGCTGGTGCTCGTTCCAGCCTCGCTGGTGGGACAGTGGCGGGAGGAATTGGAGACCAAATTCAATATTTCGTGCGTCACCACCCATGACCCGCTGCTTCGCGAGGATCCCCAGCGCTTCTGGGCGGCGCCGCGAATCATTGCTTCGCTCGCGCTGGCCCGACGGCGCGAGCACGCCGAGCGCCTTCTTGCACAGTCGTTCGATCTTGTGATCGTCGATGAAGCCCACCATCTGCGCGACCGCGCCAGCCAAAGTTACAAGCTGGTCGACAGCCTGACCAAGCGTTTCCTGGTATTGCTCTCCGCTACGCCGGTGCAGAACAACCTCATTGAACTCTACAATCTGTTGACCCTGCTCAAGCCCGGCATTTTCAAGACGCAGAAGGAGTTTCGCTCAGCGTACATGACCACGGGCAAGCCGCGTCAGCCGGCTAACTCGGAGCGGCTGCGTGATCTGATGCGCGACGTGATGATCCGCAACACCAGGGCGGTTGTGGCGCTGAAATTGCCGCGTCGCCACGCCTCCACCCGCCCCGTCGATCCCACGCCCGGGGAGCAGGCGGCCTATCAGGAGTTGGCTGGGCAGATCCGAGCTCTTGTCGCTGACGATGGACAGAGCCGCCATCGCCTCGTAGCGCACCACTTGCTGAGCGCCGCCGGATCCTCGCCCGCTGCAGCATCCGCGGCCATTGCCCGTTTTGCCGTCCGACATGACGGTCATCCGACCTGGCAGGCGTTGGCGGCCCGCTGGGCGGCCCTCGGCACTGGCGGCAAAGAATTGGCGCTGCTTGAATTGCTCGCTCGCAATCCCGATGAGAAGAAGCTCGTTTTCGTCCATCATCGAGAGACAATGTCCAGCCTGGCGGACTTGCTCGCCCAGAAAGGCATCGAATTCGCTCGCTTCGAGGGCGGCCTCAGCGGCCCCGCCAAGGACGCGGCGATCGCCGATTTCCGCGAGCGGGTTCCGGTGCTTTTATGCACTGAATCCGGTGGCGAGGGCCGCAACATCCAATTCTGCAACACGCTGATCAACTTTGATATCCCTTGGAATCCGATGGCTATCGAACAGCGCATCGGACGCATCGACCGCATCGGTCAGAGCCGCGACGTGTTTGTGTTCAATTTGGTCGCCCGCGGAACGGTTGAGGAGCAGGTGGTGCGGCTGCTCGACGAAAAGATCAACATGTTTGAGTTGGTGGTCGGCGAGGCCGGCGCGATTCTCGGTGAGTTGGAAGAGGAGCGGAACTTCGCCGATTTGGTTTTGGACGCGTGGTTGGAGACGACCGCGGTAGGTCAAGCCGAGGCCTTCGATGCGCTTGGCCGTCGGCTTGACGATGCGCGGACCCTATACAGCGACGCCAAGGCGCTCGACGACGCTTTGTTCGGCGAAGAATTTGAAACCGCGTAGCGCGAGGGAGATCAGACGGTGACCGCATTGCGCGATTTCGTCGCCGAATTGATGGAGCTGGAAGGCGCGGCGGTCGAGACCCTGGAGCCCGANNTAGCGGTGATCGCGCCGCCTGAGGTTCGCTCGGCGTTCGGCTGGCCGGAGCTGGCTCGGCTGGGCTTCGGCGTGGAGTTGCCGGTCGGCGCGCAGCGCATTGGCATTGAAGGCGAATGGCTGGAGCGCTTCGGAGCGCTGCTCGTGGGCCACGGGCGGTATGCCGAGCGCCAGATCGCTTGTGACGAGCCGCCAATGCTGGGCGATCCAGAGCGCCTGCTTCGCCACATCCTCGATTTGCCCAACGCTGTCTGGCGTTTTCAAAAGCAGCGGTCGACGTGGAGCCGCTGCCTGCTGATCGGGTTTCGCACCACGGCGGTTTCCGACGAGAAGCGCGAAAATATTCTGTGGATGGGGTTTAATACTGGCACTGGTGCTGCCTTGGGTGATGTGCAGCATCGGCTGCGGGCATTCTTGGGCGGCGACCAAACCTGGCAGATGCCTGAGCCGGCGGTGAGAGAGGCGGCGGGGCCAGGCTGGGACGCCGCTACGCTGGAGGCCCGAGTTCGACCGGCGCTAGACGCAAGCGTGCGTGCGGAATTGGGGCCGTTTCTCCATTCGATGCGGCGTCGTCTGGCGCGCGACCACACTCGCCTGCACGGCTACCATGACGATTTGCGTCGGGAATCCTTAAAGCGTCTACTTGCGCTCGAAGGTGTCGAGGGGCCTAAGGCTGACGCTGACCGGCAACGGGAAGACCATCGGATCGCGGCGATCGAGCGCGAGTACCGGGCCAAACTTGGTGATCTCCGACATAACTATGCCCTGCGCGTCACCGTCGATTGGATCCAAACCCTGGAGTTGTTCGTCCCCGTTCAGCGCCTGGAGGTGCTGATCCGGCGCCGCAAAGGTGAGCGCGCGATCTATCTCGACTGGCATCCGCTCGTTCGCATGGCCGAGGCGCCGCCCTGCGACTGGGGACTGGGTTTGAAGTCCACACGCATGATCTGTGACGAACGCTTGCATCTCACGGAGCCCGCCGGGCAGGATCCGTGTCCTGGCTGCGCGAAGCCCTTTTGCCGCGCCTGCCACCCGGCCGCCTGTCCGCGATGCGGTATGACGGTGAGCGATGAGCCATCGGCGTCGATGCGGGCGGCCGTGCAGTCTGACTGATCTTCTACACCTCGGTTGACGGAGTGCGATCAGGCGTCGGCGCGGCAGGGCGATGCCGGCGGCGCGCAGATCGAGACTGGCGGCAAGGCGCGGCGCCGAGCGCAGAAGAAAACGCTTGGAGCCCCGTTCGACCTCGGTCTCGGTCATCGAGTCGAGGTCGGCGCGAATATCGGGCCAGCTGCGCGATGACGCGTGGAAAGCCCGTCATGACCGGGGACGTCGGCATGACCAGCGTCGTGATCGGCTCGACCCATGACGTAGGTGCACTCTCTCTTCCCGGTGCAAGAAGGTCTGCTTTGGGATCGATAACCGTTGGCGTGTCGCCCCAAGATGTCGATCCACCCCCAGATACGCAGTTTGATTACCTCGACCGCGGAATAAGCGCGCCAGCGTGCAGAAAGGACTGGCATTCCCTTCGAAAGAGAGCGTGTATGTGGACGACCGCGGGGTCGAGAATGACCGGCGACACCCCTTCGCCCCGTCGATCGCGTCGATCCGGGGCTCGTCCTGGTGAGGGGCCGGAAAGGCCGAGCTCCCAGACACGAAGGGTAAGACCATGTCCATCAAACTCTCCGACACGCAGCTCCTGATGCTTAGCGCCGCCGCACAGCGCGAGGACCGCTGCATCGCCGCTCCGCCTAACTCCGAAGGGCGCGGCATCGCAGAAGGTCGCAGCGAAGTTGGTTGCCATGGGACTGGCCAAGGAAGTCAAAGCAGGACAGCGCTCCCATGTTTGGCGGCGCGCGGTCTCGGCGTTTCGCGTCTGGACATGCCGCCGAGTTGGGCCGATCAGCGGCGGGCCCTTGGAATCTCGCCTAGCCGTTGAGCGCAAGCGCGCCGGCTGGAGGCATATTGACCGGCAGCCAGCGATTGTGATCGGCAGCCCTGCGTTTCACACGCCGCAAGTTTGATCTCCTCAGCGCCCCGATTGAAACCGGACGAAAAGGGCCGGGACTCGAACCAGGCTCCGCCGTAACCCGAACCGGTCTCTCCAAGACGCAAGGCAACTCTCCACGGAAACGGAATTTTGCACCCAGAGACCGGAGGCGAGTACCCCCCGCCGCATGCCGAAAATCTCAGTCTCTATGGGACTTCTTGTGCACTCCCGGTGCGCAAGTACCGGCCATTCAGACAGACAGAAATTACTTCAATATCAACGGGTTGGTTGGTGGAGCTGAGGGGATTCGAACCCCTGACCTCTGCAGTGCGATTGCAGCGCTCTCCCATCTGAGCTACAGCCCCGTCGCGCGGCTGTTTACGTGCGCGTCCAAGCCGTGTCAACGGCGTCGGGGCGGGGGATCGAGGCTGCTCCGCGGCATCGGCAGGGTCTCAAAGTTCAGGAAGAATTCATGCGCGCGATCCTCGACATCATCATCTACGCCCTCGACCTTTACAAGCTCGTGATCGTGGCCGGCGCGGTGCTCTCGTGGTTGATTGCGTTCGGCGTCGTCAACATCCGTAACGATTTCGTCCGTTCGGTGTGGAACCTGTTCCTGGCGTTGACCGAGCCGTTCTTGCGCCCAATCCGCAATTTTCTCCCCAACACCGGCGGCATCGACATTTCGCCGATCATCCTCTTGCTGGCGGTGATGCTGGTCGAGCGCCTCATTATTTACTACGTCTATCCGTATGTGTTCTGAGGCCGAATGACCTCGTCCGCCGCCAAGACCTTCGCGGGGCGGTTCTTCGAGGACTTTCGCCTCGGCGAGACCATCCGTCACGCGACGCCCCACACGCTGACCAGCGGCGACGCTTCGCTCTATTCGGCGCTTTACGGCGCGCGCTTCGCGCCCCAAAGCGCGGAGACTTTCGCGCGCGCCATCGGCTATCCGGCAAGCCCGATCGACGATCTGCTCGCCTTCCATGTCGTGTTCGGCAAGACGGTGGCGGACGTCTCGCTCAACGCGGTCGCTAATCTCGGCTACGCCGATGGCCGGTTCTCGCAGCCGGTGTTCGCAGGCGATACGTTGTCGGCGACCTCGCAGGTCATCGGGCTCAAGGAAAACTCGAACAAGCAGAGCGGCGTCGTCCATGTGCGCTCGAAGGGGTACAACCAGCGCGGTGAGGCGGTGATCGAATACGTCCGCTGGGTGATGGTGCGAAAGCGCGATTCCGCCGCGGTCGCGCCTCAGACCCACGTTCCCAAGCTCTCGGAGGCGGTGGGCGCCGCCGAGCTCGGCGCGGCTTGTCCTCGAATCGACCGCAGGGCGTTCGACGACGCACTCAGCGGTTCGCCCCATCGGTTCGAGGACTTTTCTCCGGGCGAAAGGATCGATCATGTCGACGGGGTCACGGTCGAGGAGGCCGAGCACCAGATCGCCACCCGGCTCTATCAGAACACCGCCAAGGTCCATTTCAACCAGTTCACCGAGGGGCAGGGGCGCTTCGGGCGGCGGCTGATCTATGGCGGCCACGTCATTTCGCTCGCCCGCGCATTGAGCTTCAATGGCCTCGCCAACGCCTTCCATATCGCCGCGATCAACGGCGGCCGACATGTCGCGCCGCTGTTCGCCGGCGACACTTTGTTCGCCTGGAGCGAGGTCGTCGAGACGGCGGCGTTACCCGGCCGCGACGACGTCGGGGCGCTGAGACTGCGCACCGTCGCAACCAAGAACCGCCCCTGCGCCGACTTTCCCTTGCGCGAGGGCGAGGGCTATGAGCCCCATGTGGTGCTCGAGCTCGACTATTGGGCGCTTGCGCCGCGACGGCTGTGACGCCCCATGCGCTTGCCGGCGGATGCGGTTCTCATCGTCATCGACATGCAGGAAGCGGTCGACGACCCGGGCTTTGGCGCGCGCAACAATCTCGGCGCCGAAGCGAATATCGCTGCGCTCATCGCCGCCTGGCGGGCTGAGGCGCTGCCGCTCGTCCATATCCGCCACGATTCGCTCGAGCTCGGTTCCCCCTATGCGCCGGATGCGCCGGGTCATCGTTTCAAGCCTTGCGCCACGCCGCTCGACGGCGAAACGGTAATCGGCAAGAATGCGAGCAGCGCCTTTGTCAGCACGGGCCTTGAAGGCCTGCTCGATGAACTCGGCGCGACGACGCTGGTCATCTGCGGCGCGCTGACGCCGAACTCGGTCGAGGCGACGGTGCGTCACGCCGGCAACCTCGGCTATCAGGTCTTTGTCGTCGGCGACGCATGCTGGGCGGTCGACAAGACCGATCTTCGCGGCCAGCGCTGGCTCTCCGACGATGTCCACGCGCTGTCGCTGGCGCATCTTGAGGGCGAATATGCGAGCGTGGTCGACGCCGCCACGACGCTTCGCGCGGCGGCGGCCGCAAAGGCGCGCCAGCGGCGTGCGGCGGGCAAGGCCTGAACGTTCTCTCGCAATCGGATTCAACATAGGCATAAGGCGTTAGTTTTTTCACGCCTCGACCCAGCGCGGCTCAAGCGATCCGCGAGCGCCCGGCCCAGGGCTCCTGGCCGTGCGGCGGCGCCGCCCTTTGACGGCGCCAGCGAGATAACTTTCGCTCCGGCGCGAATAAATCCGCTCGCTGCGGCGTTAATTGCGCATCGAGGAGAACCGTCCGAAACCGGGCGGTTCTCTTCGTGCGATGCACGCAGCGAAACTTTAGCGCGGGCTGCGGCGTATCATGAAGGCCGGGCGTGGCGATCCTGCGCGTTGGGCAGGGCGCGCTACCGGAGATTGCATCATGTCAGGCCATTCATTTATCCGGCGCGCCGCTATTGCGGCCTGCGCAGCGCTCGCTCTTGCGGGCCATGCCGCGCTGTCGCAGTCGGGCCAGGCGGTGCGCAACATCCGGGTCGACGTTGCGCCCCTGCGGGCCAACGCGGGCGACCCGACGGCGACCTGGGTCGAGCAGGAGCTGCCGCGCCGGCTCGCCCATGCCCTGGCCGGGCGGCTGACGCCGAAAGGCGGCACGCTGACGGTCAGGATCGACTATCTGACATTGGGGCCGAACACCGGGGCCACTATCCACGGCGGCTCGTCGCCCGACAACATCATCGGAGTGGCGACGATCGGAAGCGTGCAATGGCCGGTGCGGGCGGCGACCAGCTATGCGGCCTCGCCGATCGATCAGACCATGATCGAACAGTCCAATCACTATCGGGTGTCGCAGCTCGTGCAGGCGCTGACGTTCTGGATCGCCAGAGACCTCGGCGCCTAACATCGAAGCGAGGTTTCGCGCCTCTTCACTCGTTGCGCGTCAACGCAAATGCCTTGGGTTCTGAGGCGAGCGCGCCAAAGTTGCGACCGAGCGCGGCGCGCGTCACGGCGCGACCATTTCGGTCCGGTATTTGGGCAAGAGCGTCGCCAGAAGCTTGCGCTTCTCGGCGATCTCTTCGTCGCTCGCCTGCGCGCGGCTAGCGACGGGAAAGCCGACGGCCAGGAAAAACTCGTCTTGCCCTCCCGCGCGCACAGGCAGAGCATACGCGCCATCTTTGCGGCTGTTCTTGAACATCTGCGGGCGTTGGCCGGAATATTGACGGTCGACCCGGCGCGAACGGTTTGCGTCTGCGGAAGGTGAACTCAAGCTCCCTTCGGGGAGGGGGAACAACTCCTCGAAATCGTGGCGATGGGCGCAGCGGCCCACCCTGCCCGTCTTCTCACTTCAAGAGAGAAGCGTCAGGGTTGGCGACCAGGTCGGCGCGGAGAAGATCCTCTGTCGTGCGTTCGCCGGAGAGATAGCTGGCTTCCGTGCTCGAGCCGGAGGCCGCGCCCGAGCCCCGATACGCCCGATTAATCGGCGCTACGATGCGCGGAACGTTATCGTCGGTAACGGGCGCAAACATGCTGCTCTTTCGTAGAGGGCGACGATGACGGACGAACCGGAATTTCTCCAACCCCCCAGACGCGCGCCGCCTTACTCCGCCGCATGGGCCTTCTCGGGGACCCAGGCTGGCTCGGGCTTTTCCTCGGGCGCGGCCGGCTTGGCCTTCTTGGACCCTGAGAGCCAGTGCTGCAGCTGGTCGAGATAGAGATAGATGACCGGGGTCGTGAACAGGGTCAGCGCCTGGCTGACGATGAGGCCGCCGACCATCGTGTAGCCGAGCGGTTGTCGCAATTCCGATCCTGTGCCATGGCTCAGCATCAGCGGCACGCCGCCGAGCAGCGCCGCCATCGTGGTCATCATGATCGGGCGGAAGCGCAGGAGAGCCGCCTTGCGGATCGCCTCGGCCGCACTCAGCCCTTCTTCGCGCGTTGCGGACAGGGCGAAGTCGACCATCATGATGCCGTTCTTCTTGACGATGCCGATCAAGAGAATGGTGCCGATGAGGGCGACGAGGCTGAATTCGTAGCCGAACAGCATGAGGGTGGCGAGCGCGCCAAGGCCCGCCGACGGCAGCGTCGACAGAATCGTCAGCGGATGAATGAAACTCTCGTAGAGCACCCCAAGGATCAGGTAGACGCAGACAAGCGCGGCGAGGATCAAGAGCGGCACGGTCGTCAACGAGTCCTGGAACGCCTGCGCGTTGCCCTGGAAGGTCGTCGTCAGACCGGGGGGCAATTGCAGCTGCTGCATGGCGCGCTGGATCGCCGCCGTCGCCGTGCCGAGCGCCTCGCCCTCCGCAAGATTGAAGCTGATGGTGGTCGCGGGGAATTGACCCTGGTGGCTGATCGAGAGGGCAGCGATCGGAGCGGTCGTCCATTTGGCGAACGCGCTCATCGGGATCATCTGATTGCTGGTCGGCGAGCGGATATAGAGCTTATCAAGCGTTGCGGGATCGCCCAAAAGGCTCGGCAGCACTTCCTCGACCACGTAATAAGTATTCACCTGGGTGAAATATTGCGTCACCTGCCGCTGGCCGAAGGCGTCGTAAAGGGTGTCGTCGATGAGCTGCGGCTGGATCCCGTACCGGGAGGCCATGTCGCGGTCGATCTTCAAGGTCAGCGTCGTGCCGGAAGTCTGCTGGTCGGTCGCGACGTCGCGCAATTCCGGCAGCGACTTGAGCTTGTCCAGAATCTTGGACGACCAGGCGGTCAGCTCGTCGAAATTCGCGTCCTGGACGGTGTACTGGAACTGCGTTCTGGAGAAACGACCGCCCACGGTCACATCCTGCGCCGCCTGCAAGTAGACTTTGAAGCCCGGGATCTGCGCCAGCTTCGGCCTGAGCCGCGCGATCACCTGAAAGACGTCAACGTCGCGTTCGTCGCGCGGCTTGAGGGTGATGAACATGCGCCCGTTGTTTTGCGCGGCGTTGCCGGTTCCGGTGCCGAGCCCCATCGCCATCGTGCCGATCGCCGGATCAGCCATGACGATTGCGCCGGCCCGTTGCTGCAGCTTGTACATTTCGGCGAACGAGACGTCCTGTCCCGCCTCAGTCGTTCCGAACAGAATGCCAGTGTCCTGTTGCGGGAAAAATCCCTTGGGGATGACGATGAAAAGATAGACGGTCGCGATCACCGTGGCGATGAAGGTGAGCATGGTGGCGAAGCGGTGGCGCAGAACAAAATCGACGCCGCGCGCGTAGCCGTTGGCGAGCGCAGCGAAGCCTTTCTCGCTGAGGTTGTAGAGCCGACCATGCCGCTCCTCGTCGTGGCTCTTCAGGAAGCGCGAGGCCATCATGGGGGTGAGGGTGAGCGAAACGAACGCAGACACGGCGATCGTCATCGCGATGGTGATCGCGAATTCGCGGAACAGGCGGCCGATGATCCCGCTCATCAAGAGGAGCGGAATGAGCACCGCGACCAGCGAGACGGAGATCGATATGATGGTGAAGCCGATCTCGGCGGAACCTTTGAGCGCCGCCTGAAACGGCTTCTCGCCCTCCTCGATGTGGCGCGTGATGTTCTCCAGCATCACAATCGCATCGTCGACGACGAAACCCACCGAAATCGTGAACGCCATCAGCGACAGGTTGTCGAGGCTATAGCCCGCCGCCCACATGAGCGCGCAGGCGCCCAAAAGCGCCAACGGCACAGTCACGCTGGGAATGATGGTGGCCCAGATGTTGCGCAGGAAGACGAAGATCACCATGACGACCAGCGCGACGGTGAGCATAAGGGTGAATTCGACGTCCTTGACGGACGAACGGATGGTCGTCGTGCGGTCCGACAGAATGCTGATGTGAATGGTCGGCGAGATCGCGGCCTGAAGAGAAGGCAATGTGGCTTTGATCGCCTCTACCGTGTTGATGACGTTCGCGCCGGGAATCTTGAACACGACGAGAAAGACGCTGCGTTTGCCGTTGGACCATCCGGCCTGGGTCGAGTCGGTCGGCCCCATCACGGCCTGGCCGATGTCGCGGATGCGGACGGGGGCGCCGTTTCGGTAGGCGATGATGACGTCGTTCCACGGCTTCGCGGTCGTCAGCTGATCGTTGTTGTAGATCGTGAATGTCTGTTTGTTTCCCAGGATCGCGCCTTTGGGATTGTCCACCGTGGCGATGCCGATCTGCTGACGCACGTCCTCGAGCTGGAGGCCCATCTCGACAAGTTTGGCGGGATCGATCTGGACGCGTACGGCCGGCGTCACCTGGCCGCCGATGCGCACGAGCGACACGCCGGAGATCTGGCTGAGATGCTGGGCGAGGACGTTCTCGGCGGCGTCGTCGACGTCGATGATCGGCGCGACGTCCGATTGAGCGGACAGGATGAGGATGGGCGTGTCGGATGGGTTGACCTTGCGATAGGTCGGCGGACTCGGCAGGTCCTTCGGCAATTGCCCGGCGGCGGCGTTGATCGCGGCCTGGATGTCGTTGGCGGCGGCGTCGATGTTGCGGTTGAGGTCGAACTGGACGGTAATCGCCGTCGCGCCGAGCGAGCTCGTCGACGTCATCTGCGAGACGCCGGGAATTTGCGCGATCTGCCGTTCAAGCGGCTGTGCGACCGAGGTCGCCATGGTGTCCGGCGATGCGCCAGGCAGCTGCGCCGAAACCGTGATGGTCGGAAAGTCGACCTGCGGCAAAGGAGCGACCGGCAGCAGCGGAAAAGCGACCAGGCCGACCAGAAGCACCGCGACCATGATCAGCGTGGTCGCGATCGGCCGATGGATGAAGGGGGCGGAAATGCCTTTATACATCGGCTAGGTTCCGCTTCCCGTATCGATCGAGACGATCGAGCCGGGCTGGAGCAGGAACTGACCGGACGTCACCACGCGGTCGCCCTCCTTCAGGCCGTCCGAGATGACGGCCGTGTTCGTGTCCTGCTGCGCAACCCTCACCTGGCGCACCTGCGCCCGGTTCTGATCGTCGACCACGAACACGTACAGCCCCTTTTCGCCATGTTGCACCACATCCGCGGGGACAATCAAGACGTCCTTCTCCACGCCGAGCTGCAATCCAGTGGTGACCGCGAGGCCCGGCCAGAGGGCGTTGTCCTTATTGTCGAACTCGGCCTTGAGCCGGATCGTTCCCGTGGGGAGATCGACCTGGTTGTCGCTGATCGAGAGGCGCCCGGTCGCAAGCTTGTGGCCATCCGCGTCCATGACCGTGACTTCGGGCGAGCCGGAGGCCAGCTCCTGGTTGATGCGGGTCACATATTCCTGCGGCTCGGCGAAGATGACCGAGATTGGCTGCAGCTGGGCGATCGAGACGATGCCGGTCTGCTGGCCGGCGTTGACGAGATTGCCCTCGTCGATCAGCCGGAACCCGGCGCGGCCGGAAATCGGCGCGCGGATGGTGGTGTAGTCGAGCTGGGTCTTCGCAGCGTCGATCGCCGCGGCGTCGGCCGCGATTGAAGCGATCAGCTGCAACACCAAGGCATTCTGGGTGTCGAGCTGCTGCTTCGTGGCGAAGTCCTGCTTGGCGAGGGTTGAATAGCGGGTGAGATCGAGCCTGGCGTTGGCGAGATTGGCCTCGTCCTGCGATTTCTTGGCGACCGCCTGGTCGAGCGCGGCCTGGAACGGTCTGGAGTCGATTTGGGCCAGGAGATCGCCCTGCTTGACCATCTGGCCTTCACCAAAGGCGATCTTCATGATCTGGCCGTCGACTCGCGCCCGGACCAGAACGGTGTTGTAGGCCTGGACCTGTCCGATGCTCTGGAGCACGACCGGAAAGTCGGCGCGCTTGACCGGCGTCACCGTGACCACGATCGGGGCCGGGCCGTTCGGTTGCGCCTGTTGCCCCGGCGTCGACGCGGTCTGGCTGGGCGGGGTCCAGATCCGGTCGTGCAACTGATGGGCAAGCCCACCGGCGGCGGGAACCCACCGGTCCGCCGCCTCGGGCGCATAAACGCCGTAGGCGGCGGCCGCCCCGCACGCCAGTACGGCCATCCACGCGAACCGGGCGAACCCCATGACCGAAAACCCTTCTCCAACCGGCCAGGCGCGCGGCCGCGGAACTCTCTTTGGAACGCGCGCCTGAGCCGGGCGCGGCGGCGCGGACTGCGCCGAACCCCCAGCATGCAGGCGCTTCCGGTGCGCCGGTTCTCGCGGGGAACAGTTTGCCAATACCACCATTTTGGTGGGCGCGGGACGCCATCAACCAAATTTGACCGGCGTCCGGGCGGCGACCGGCGTCCCGCGGGGCCCGGAGTTTCCGTCGGTCCCGACCCGACCCAGGCTAATATGTGACGCCCGGCGGGATGAAAGCCTTGATGACGGGCGCCGGAACAAAGTACTTGGCGATATCTCTTGTCGCGGTGACCGGCGCGCCAAATCTCGCTGCATGCTGACCGACGGAAATCTTGCGGCTGATGATCCCGAGTAGGCAAAGGTTGGCGGCGTCAAACACCCCGGAGCCGGAATTTCCGGTGGTGGCGACATCGGCGATCGCGGTGCCGAACCGGCCGCGCAGTTCGGCCGGAATCGCCTGGGCAGGCAGAACCCTGGAGCGGGCTGTTCCTTCGGGAATGGCGACGACGACCGCTTCGCCGGCATAGGGCGCACGCTCGCAGAGCGGCATTCGGCGCATCCGCAGACGGACGGGAAGGTTGGTCGCGTCGATCGATAGCAGGGTGAGATCCACGCTGTCGAGATTGCCTTCCTTGACCAACCCGGCTGGCAGGTCCTGCCCGGCGATGACGACATGGGGCTTCGTGTAGGCGAAGGTTCCGGGCACGTGCGAAGCGGTGAGGATAAGTCCGTTGCCGAGATATATCCCGTACCCCGGCCAGGACTGCTGAGGCGTGCGGTTGACGTGAACGGCGAACGGCTTGAGGTCGGCGTCGGCGGATTGCGCCCGCGCCCCGGTCGACGCGAGCGCAGCCGCCAGCGCGGCGCAGCCGAGGCTCAAGACTTTCACCGCGACACTCATGACCTCTCCCGCTCGGCGGTCGCCGAGCGAAGACAAAAAATGCAAGCTCAACGCCGATTGTCGAGCAGGCGCTTAGAAATTGACGGAATGGAGGAGCGCGCGGATCGGCTCGGACAGAGTGTCCCAACCGCGGCCCAGAAGCGAAGAAAAGAGGCGATAGAGACAGAGGATTTCAATCAACGCCGCAAAAAGGACATTAAGGAATGTGTATCCTCCCGGCGTCCGCATTCCGACCTCATCACGCATGACGTTGTCGTAGGGTATTCTCTCAACATAGGATGAAGTTCTACCGAAAAATGAGAATATTGTTAATCCGAAATACTGTAATCTTCGAGAAATAATAAATATAAATGAATACAGAAGGCCAATCGTTGCTACAATTATTTCCGTGTTTCGGTCCTGAATTCTGTCAAAAACGAACCATGTTGCAGCCAGTATAACAAGCCCGACAATAATACGGAACAAAAACACCAGCGCGCCAATCATGAGGGCCCCAGTCCGTGTTGATATTGTCTTTGATCATTCAGCCGGCTGCGATTGGACGGTCGTATAGACCGGCAAAATTTGAATGTCCAGACACCGTAGCCCTGACAAACAGATTTTCCTGGTCGTTTCGCTTTGTGCGGCGCCGTTCCATAGAAGCGAACTCTCCGGGCGCGCCGACGACCGGAGCCGGCGCGGCCTTCGAGCGCCATCTAAGTGCTTCCCGCCGCTCGAGAATCGAGGCCGGGGCGTCGAGAGGCGCAACGATCAATCCCGGGACGACTTGTCTTGGATTGAGATTCGCTTACAGTGCGCTGCGTCAGTCGCCGCGCGGTCGAAGGCCGGGCGCGGCCTGCGGCGCTGCGCTGGGTCCGGGACCATGAGCCGCGGCTAACGCGCAATTTACTGTGGTTACCGAATTCATCAATTGAGGATCTGGGACGTGCGAAGACTGACGCGCCATTGGGTGTCGATCCCCGATGAATGGTGAGCGCTGGAGATGACGACCGAGACTCAAATCGCGCCTGAATCGGCGACCGGGCTCGCTGGGTCAAGCAGCGGAACGCTTCTCGCCCGCGGAAGCCGATGGCGCCTGCCAATCGCTTATCGGGCGATCGCGTCGACTGCGCTTGGCGTCGACCTTGCGTTGATTCTCGCCAGTGCGACTTGCGCCCAGGCGATCTACCATCGGATGCCTGACGAACTTGGGGGCGAATATTCCCACACGATCGCGGCGGCGATCTTCGTCGCCATTCTTTTCGTGGCCACGATGCGGGTCCAAAAGCTCTACAGCCCGAACCGGTTGATGGTCTGGGACGATCAGGCCCGCAGCGTGCTGGGCGCATGGTGCGGAGCTTTCCTGATCCTGGCTTCGGGCGTTTTCAGCTGGGGGGTGAGTCGCGATCTCTCGCGCGGAGACATCATTTTGTTCGGGGCGATCGGCATCGTGGCGCTGCTCGGGCACCGGGCGGCATGGAGGATCGCATTGCCGCGGGCGCTGGAAAGCGGGGCCTTGCGGGGCCGCACCATCGTCAGCTTGACTTGCGAAGAGGCCGTGCCGCCCCAATTCACCGACAATCTGACCCGCCACGGCTATCACGCGGTGGCTCACTTTCACGTGCCTCCCGACGAATCGTCCGCCGACGAGGCGATTGACAACGTCATTTCGATCTGCCGCACCTCAAACATCGAAGAGGTCGTGCTGTTCGTCGATCCCGAGCGCATGTCCAACGTCCGATGGTTGGCGCGCCGGTTGCGGGTCCTTCCGTTGCCGGTGACGCTGGTGCCGTTCGGAACTCTCGCTCAACTGTTCCAGCGCTCGCGCGCCGACATCGGCGATACGGTGGGGATCGAGCTTCAGCGGGCGGCGCTGTCGCCGACCGAGCAGGCGGTCAAGCGCGCGGTCGACGTCGTATTTTCGGCTGTCGCCCTGATCGGGTTATCGCCAGTCCTGCTCGCCGCCGCCATTGCGATCCGGCTGGATTCGTCCGGGCCGGCGCTTTTCCGCCAGACGCGGCACGGTTTCAATGGGCGGCCATTCAGGATCTACAAGTTTCGCACCATGATCGTAATGGAAAACGGCGAAATTGTTCCGCAGGCGCAAAAGAGCGACAAGCGGGTGACGAGGGTCGGCCGGTGGCTACGCCGTTACAGCATTGATGAGCTGCCGCAATTGGTCAACGTGTTCATCGGCGATATGTCGATGGTCGGCCCGCGACCGCACGCTTCGGCGCACGATCGCTATTTCACTTCCACGATCGAGAAATATGCTTTCCGCCACCATGTTAAATCCGGTATAACGGGATGGGCGCAGGTTTCCGGCGCTCGCGGCGAAACAGACACGCTGGACAAGATGCGGCGGCGGGTCGAGCTTGACCTTTGGTACATTAATAACTGGAGCGTTTGGCTCGACTTCTCCATCATGATAAGGACCGTATTTGTCGTTTTCTCGGGCAAAGACGCCCATTGACAACGCTGGCGTCGTGAGGCGGCTGGAACCTCCAAACGCGCTCGGTCGTGAGCGGCGATGCAAAGTTGCGGCGGGGGAAACAAGGGGCGGGCATGTCGATTGAGTCGCTAAAAACTGAGCCCGTTCAGCATTCCGCGCTGTCGGCGGCGGCCGAAAGCCGCGGCGTCAATTTGGCGTTCCTCGCGGCGCTTGCGGCCTCATTCGTTGTTGCCTACTTGCCGACCTATCTGAAGCTCGCTGGGGGCGCGTGGGCCACCGAGCAAGAGGGACACGGTCCCATCATCATGGCCATGGCGGCGTGGGCGGCCTGGCAGCAGCGCAACAAATTGCGCTCCATCGAATTGCGGCCGGCGCCGGTCGCCGGCTGGATCATTTTGATCCTTTCTCTGTTGCTGATGGCGGTCACTCGGTCGCAAGACCTGCTGATGGTCGAGGTCGCGACCCAAATCCCGGTGCTTTTGGGATGCCTTTTGCTCATCGGCGGCTGGAAGATGGCGCGGGTTTTCGCTTTTCCTCTGGCCTTCCTGGTGTTTTCTGTGCCCCCGCCCGGTTGGCTGCTGGACGCGTTCACTGTGCCGCTGAAGGCATGGGTTTCCGATGTCGTGGCGAATTTTCTGTACGATCTTGGCTACCCAGTGGCGCAGAACGGCGTCATGATCATGATCGCTTCCTACGAACTGATGGTCAAGGACGCTTGTTCCGGCATGAATTCGATATTCGTCTTGCCGGCTATCGGCGTTTTCTACGTTCACGAGTTCGTGCGGGACGACCCGGTTCGGAGAATACTCCTGGTTCTATCGACTGTTCCAATCGCGATCGTGGCCAACTGCTTCCGTGTCCTGGCGCTGGTGCTGGGGGCGTACTATTTCGGGGTCGACAGGATCGAGGGTCTGTTCCATGACGCCACTGGGTTAGCGCTATGGCTGTTCGCGCTGATCCTGTTCTTCCTTCTCGATCGTGTCCTCGTCGTCGTTGGCTATTTGATTCAAAACACGCTCGACCGCTCGGGCCGCGCCCGACCCGCCGCCTGAAGGGGCAGCGCAAAATGCGCGAGCGGGAACTCCGCATGCGAGGGCAAATCCTCTCCGAGCCGTTCAGCCTGCAGCCGGGCAGCCGTTCGAGGGCCTGCGGAGGCCTTCGTGGGGCCGTTGATCGTTTTGCAGATTTTAGGTCGGAATGAGCCCTGAGGCGTCGATGTCGAGCCGATGGGAAGCGGAGAGGCGAACTTTTTTGCCGTTCAATCTCCGGAGTGACGTTTTGCTTAGGAGTTTCGGGTTACAGTCGAGCATTGGGAAACGGCTGATGTGACGATCATGGCCGGCCGAAAGAGTTGAACCGCCAAAATGAATACTCTGTACGATTTTGTTACCGTCATTTGCTTCATATTTGCGGTACTTACCTTTTTCATGTTCACCCAAGGCGGGATGAGAGTCCTGGCCCATTTCATGCTGCCTGCGGCTGCGTTCGCAATCGCCAACCAGGTCGGCAACCATGCCGGAAACAATGCGCCAATGAACGTTCTGGCGGTAATCCTGATCGCCGCCGGAATTGGTTACATCTATATTATTGTCAAACATTGACCGGCTCTCCATCTGAAGCCGCGTCTCCGGCGACGCCGCAGCCCGATCCTCGTCGCCGTTCGGAGAGGTCGCCTCGGTGGCGAGGCGCAGGCGATCGTCGTCCTCCGAGGGACGAGCCCCAGCGAATGGGAATAAACTGCGGCGGATTGAAGTTTAACGATCGAATTCAACGGCCGACAAGTTGGGCGCGGGTATGGATGGTCGGGCGGGCCTTCGGGGCCCGGGCCGAGGGACGATAGCATGGCCACCAGCGCTGAAATTCAAATGATCCGCAACGCCGACCCCGGCGCGATCCTGCCGGGGATTGATACGCCCACCGGCAATCCCGATCCGGCGTCATCGCTGATGAGTTACACCCAGATCACGCAAAATGCCAAGGGGGCGCCTTACTATTACGTATCGGCCAAAAACGAGGTCATCGTCACGCAGAGCGGCGCCGTCCTGAGCGGAATAAACTTCGGCTCGGCGACGCTGGCGATCTATGCCAACAATGTGACCGTCCAGGACTGCACGTTCACCGCGACGGCGAGCTTCTGGACAATCGATCAAACTCCGGGCTACAGCGGAGCGACAATTGAAGACTGCACGTTCCAGGGTTCAGGGTCGCCAACCGAGAACAATTTCTGGATCAACGCAACCCAAAGCATAACCATCAAAGACAACTCGTTTCTTGACTCGCCGGGCGACGCAATCGATATCGAGGGAGGGGTCGTCACAGGAAATTACTTCAGTGGCGCCGGATTCCTGCCGGGAGCGCATGCGGATGCAATCCAAATATTGAGTGCTACCGNNAATATCAGCAATGTGAACATATCGGGGAATTATCTGCTCGGGGGAGCCTACACCCTCGAAGTCGGTCCCGACACCGACACCAGCTACACGTTCAGTAACGTTGCGATCAACAACAATTACATTGGGTTCTCCGAGTTTGGCCCCTATTATGGGGCCATTCAGAACTACGCGTCGGTTCAAGGAAATACGCTCGTCACCTATTCAAATCCGGCCTCCTCGGCCCAGGCGCTTGCCGCATACGAGAAGACCGCCATTCTGCCGGCCCATGTGATCACTGCGACCGCCGCCGGCCAAGTCCTCTACAGCACCGGATCGACGCCGACCACGCTGGTGGGCAATAACCTTGCGACAGGCTTTGTCGGATCGACCAACGAAACCAATTTTGTCAGTGGGTATGACGCGATTCGCTCTCTTGGCGGGCAAGGAGCAAATATCTTCACGTTCCTCGCCATCTCGGATGCAACGGCCAGCCGCCACGGATATATCTCCAATTTTGACCCAGCGAAAGACGTCATCGACCTCAGCCGCATCGACGCCAACATCACGACTCCCGGGCTTCAGCATTTCACGTTCATCGGCACTGCCGCATTCAGTGGAACCGGCGCCCAAGTGCGCTATCAGCTGGACCCGGCGACCGACGAAACCTTTGTCGAGGCCGATCTGGCGGGCGATTCCGGCAACTACGCGCCCGATTTCGAAATCGTGCTCGCGGGACTCGTCCCTCTCACCGCCGCCAACTTTGCCCTGACGGCGGCTCAGTCGGCCACCGACATGGCAAATGGGGCTGCGCTTACCGAAACCAAGGTTCAAACGCCGACCGGAGGGATGACCGAATACGCGTATAACAACGTCAACGGCAAGAGCTATTCTTCCTATGTATCCTTCCAGGTCGCCGACGACGGCTTTACCGTGGTCGGGGCGGAAGACCTGAACCTCAGTTCGACCAAAGACGAACTCCGCCTTTACGATCCCGGCCTGACGGTCACCAGGGGCGGCGGCGCTGAAACCCTACAGCTGGGGACGGGCGCCGCAGATCCGCTCAGCTATCATGCCACCCAGACCATCGACGCCACCAGCAGCGGCTCCGAGAATTTCATCTTCGCGACCGGCTTCGGCAGTGAGACAATCCAGGGATTTGCGGCGTCGGGAACGACTCCGGACACGATCCAGCTGGCGACGTCGTCGTTCTCCTATCTCACCGCCAGCATGACGCAGGCGCAGGACCTCGCGGCGGTCCTCGCCAAGTCCACCGAAAACGCGACCGGCCTGAGGATCGCCGACTCGCATGGCGACAGCCTCACCCTTGCGGGATTGACCGCGGCGACAATCGCCGCCAATCCGAGCGTGATCAAGTTCGCCTGAGCCGGCAGAGACGGGGCGAGCCGAGCAAATCGAAGGCTCAGCCGGAATTCGGCGCGCCCTATTGCGACCGCATCGCCCGAAGCCGGGAACGGCGGCGGAACGGCCACGCGATGAGGTGCGTCGCCGCCCAGCCCCAAAACGCGGCGATGCCGGCGGCGGCGAGCGCGCCGAGCGACAGCGGCGCGGCGGGTTCGTAATTGTCGAGCGCGCTCTTCGCAATCTCGGGATCAAAGTCCCTGGCCACGACATAGAGGCGCGTGAGGGGACTTCCGGACGCAATCGCCTGAAGCTGCTCGCTGAGCCGCTTCGCCCGGTCGATCGCCTCCGCCATATCCTCGCCGCGCTGGCGCGCCAGGGGGTCGGCGTTGCCCTCGAGCCGGCTCAGTCCCTCGGCCGGCGTGAGGTTCTGGGCCCGAGCCTCGGCGTCGAACTCGACGATGATCCGATTGAGCTCCTCGAGCGCGCCGCCCAGGCGCTGCCGGTATTGTTGCGCGAATTCCGGCCCTTGCGAGCCGATCAGTCCGGCAAGCACAGCGACCGCCAAGGCAAACCTGCGCGCAAACATTGGCTGCCCCATACGCTTGCCCAAAGGGATAGCCGTCTCGGGCGCGGCGGTCGAGCGTCCTTGGAGACGAGGCGAGATTTTGCCCCCGATCGAATGGCGCTATGGTGACAAGGCCGCTCGCGGCGCGGCGCGCCCATGGGCTGACCTCCGGACGGCGCTGACTTTGGTCGAGAGGACGGTCATTGGCGGACATTCCCATCGGCGTCGTCACCATATCCGACCGGGCCTCGCGCGGCGTCTACGAGGACAAGGGAGGTCCAGGCATAGAGGCCGCGCTCGCCGAATTGCTCCTCACCCCGTGGCGGCCGGAGCGGATGCTCGTGCCTGACGAGCGGGCGGCGATCGAGGCGGCGCTGGTCGCCCTCGCCGACGGCGTGCGCTGCCCGCTGATCCTGACCACCGGCGGCACCGGCCCGGCGCCGCGCGACGTGACGCCGGAAGCGACCGAGGCGGTCTGCGACCGGGTGCTGCCCGGCTTCGGCGAGCTGATGCGCTCAAAGAGCCTGGCCGAGGCGCCGACCGCGATTCTGTCGCGCCAGATCGCGGGCACGCGCGGCTCGAGCCTCATCATCAACCTGCCGGGCAAGCCGGCCGCGATCCGAACCTGCCTCGACGCGGTGTTCGCCGCCGCGCCCTATTGCATCGACCTCATCGGCGGCGCCCGGCTGGAGACCAACCCGCGATACTGCCAGGCGTTCCGGCCGAAGGCGTGACTCGACGGAAAGTCGTGGCGAAATCGGGCCTCATCGGCTAAGTTCAGTGTGAAAAGGCCAGTTCCACCGTCATGTCCGTCGCCGTCCAGATCAAAGAGCCCGAAGCCGACGTCCGCGCCGCCATGCGCGAACTCGGACTTGAGGCGCGCGCCGCGTCGCGTGAGCTCGCCAACGCGCCGGCGGAGACGAAGAACCGCGCGCTTCATGCCGCGGCGCGACTCTTGCGCGAGCGCGCGGCCGAGATTCTGGCCGCCAACGCGCTCGATCTCGCCGAGGCTCGCGTCAAGAATCTGAGCCCGGCCTTGATCGACCGGCTCGCTCTCGATCCCGTCCGGATCGAAGCAATCGCGCGCGGGCTCGAGGCGGTCGCGGACTTGCCCGATCCGGTCGGTCAAGTGCTCGCGACGTTCACCCGCCCGAACGGGCTCGTTATCGAACGGGTGGCGACGCCGCTCGGCGTCGTCGGCGTCATCTACGAGAGCCGGCCGAACGTCACCGCCGACGCGGGTGCGCTCTGCCTCAAGAGCGGCAACGCCGTGGTGCTCCGCGGCGGATCGGACAGCTTTCACTCTTCCGCCGCCATCCATGCCTGCCTCGTCGAGGGCCTCAAGGAAGCGGGCCTGCCCGAGGCGGCGATCGCCCGCGCGCCCTTCGCCTCGCGCGAGGCGGTCGGCGAGATGCTCAAGGGTCTCGACGGCGCGCTCGACGTCATCGTGCCGCGTGGGGGAAAAAGCCTGGTGGATCGGGTTCAGCGCGAGGCGCGAGTACCGGTGTTCGCGCATCTCGAAGGCGTCGTGCATGTCTATGTCGATCGGGCGGCCGATCTCGACAAGGCGCTCAAGCTCGTCGTCAACGCCAAGATGCGGCGCACCGGCGTCTGCGGCGCGGCCGAGACGCTGCTGGTCCATCGCGCCGCCGCCCCGCGCCTGCTCGGGCCGCTGATCGACGCGCTGATCCAAGCGGGCTGCGCGGTGCGCGGCGATAAGGCTGCGCAAGAGGCGGACGCTCGCGTG
>PLUH01000057.1 GCA_003164825.1 Hyphomicrobiales bacterium | reverse complement strand
TCGATGTCGTCGATCTCGCCGCGGCCGTCGCGCAGGTTCACCAGCGCCTTGACCACCGCGAGGATATCATCCTTGCGCAGGGTGCGCTGGGTGTCGGGCGCGTTGAGGTCGAGGCGCATGTTCATCTTCACCCGGCCGACCGCCGAGAGGTCGTAACGCTCGGAGTCGAAGAACAGCGACTGGAACATCGCCTCGGCGCTCTCGATCGTCGGCGGCTCGCCCGGACGCATGACACGATAAATGTCGAACAGGGCGTCCTCGCGCGAGGCGTTCTTGTCGACTTTGAGCGTGTTGCGGATATAGGCGCCGATATTGACATGGTCGATGTCGAGCACCGGCAGCTCCTTGAAGCCGGCCTCCAGCAATTGGGCGAGCGACTTCTCGGTGATCTCCTCGCCAGCCTCGGCGTAGATTTCACCGGTCTCCGGGTTATAGAGGTCCTCGGCGATATATTGGCCGTAAAGGTCGGCGTCGGAAGCGCGCAGCGCCTTCAGCCCCTTCTCCGCCAGCAGGCGCGCCGCGCGCACGGTCAATTTCTTGCCGGCCTCGACCACGACCGCGCCGGTGTCGGCGTCGACAATGTCTGCGGAGGCCTTGACCCCCCTCATCCGCTCGGCGTCGAACGGCACGCGCCAGCCGCCGTCCTTGAGATGGGTATAGAGGATGCGGCGATAGAAGGTCGAAAGGATCTCCTCGCCGTCGAGGCCAAGCGCATAGAGAAGCGAGGTCACCGGAATCTTGCGCCGCCGGTCGATGCGCGCATAGACGATGTCCTTGGCGTCGAACTCGATATCGAGCCACGAGCCGCGATAGGGGATGATGCGGGCGGCGAACAGAAGCTTGCCCGACGAATGGCTCTTGCCCTTGTCGTGGTCGAAGAACACGCCCGGGCTGCGGTGCATCTGCGAGACGATNNGTTGACGATGAAGGTGCCGTTGGCGGTCATGAGCGGCATGTCGCCCATGTAGACGTCCTGCTCCTTGATGTCCTTGACCGACTTGGCCTGGGTCTCGGGGTCGACGTCGAACACGATGAGCCTGAGCGTCACCTTGAGCGGCGCGGCAAACGTCATGCCGCGCTGACGGCACTCGTCGACATCGTACTTCGGCGCTTCATATTCGTACTTGACGAACTCGAGATGGGCGGTGTCGGCGAAGTCCTTGATCGGGAACACCGACTTGAACACTGCCTGCAGCCCCTCGGTCGGACGCCCGCCCTTCGGCGGGTCCATGAGCAGGAACTGATCATACGAAGCCTTCTGGACCTCGATCAGGTTCGGCATCTCGCCGACTTCCTTGACGTGCCCGAAAACCTTGCGAACGCGCTTGCGGCCAGTGAATGTCTGCGCCATGTCGATCCTCTAAAGCTCGCTTGCCCACCGTTCGTGGTCCCTTACGCGCCGGGGCGCGCAGCGGATCGTAAGGCGGGTCTTCCCGGGGCGTCGCCGAACGCCCCCTTCTCACTTCATTCGCCGCGTCCGTCGGCCTCAAACGGATTTGCCCGCCGGTCGACGACGCTCACTCCCCGCAACCCTTATTGAAAACGCCGGGACGGCCCCAGGCCGATGGCCGGGACCGTCCCTTTTTTTGTCAGCCGAGCCCCTGAGGGCAGGTCGGCCATTACTTGAGCTCGACCTTCGCCCCCGCCTTTTCCAACGCGGCTTTGATTTTCTCGGCCTCTTCCTTGCTCACGCCTTCCTTGATCGGCTTTGGCGCGGCCTCGACCAGGTCCTTGGCNNACCGCGGCGGCGGCGGAGACGCCCCATTTGCCTTCAAGCAACTTGGCGAGCTCAGCGGCCTCCAGGACCGTGAGGCTCGAGAGTTCGTCGACGATTTTTTCCAGATTGGCCATTGATAGGTTTCCTATATGTAGTTCGAACCGAGGGTTTGTGAAGAGCCTGGCTCAGGCTGCGTCTTTGGCGGCGTAGGCCGCAACAACGCGCGCGAGCTTGGCGGCCGGCGCATTGGCGAGCTGGGCGAGCTTGGTCGCCGGGGCCACGAGGAGCCCCAACAGTTTGGCGCGCAACTCATCGAGCGAGGGCAAGGTCGCGAGCGCCTTGACCCCGTCCACATCGAGGGACGTCTTGCCCATGGCGCCGCCCAGAAGCACGAATTTCTCGTGGTCCTTGGCGAAAGCCACCGCGGCCTTGGCCGCCGCCACCGGATCGCTCGAATGAGCAATCAGGGTCGGCCCCTTGAGCAGGGGACCGATCGAGGCGACGTCCGTGCCTTTGAGAGCAATCTGGGCGAGGCTGTTCTTGGCCACTTTGACTTGGGCGCCCGCCTGCCGCATCTGCTTGCGCAGCCGCTGCATCTGGGCGACGGTCAGGCCGGAATAGTGCGCCACGACGACCGCTGACGTTTTCGAAAAAACGTCGTGCAGGGCCGCTACCGCTTCCTTCTTTTCCGTTCTATCCACGGTGCTCATCTCCGGTCGGCGGGCTTCAAACCAGTGAAAACCCGCCTGTTGCACATGCCGCGTCGAGCGATTCGGCGAACCGAATCGAGCGTCGCGGCGACTTGCGCCTGTCCCCGGAGGCGGGCGAAACGCCCGGCGCCGGACAGAAGGTTCGAACCGCGTCGGCCGCCCGGGCGCGCCGGACGGAAACAAAAACTCGGTCTTCCCCGTCTATGCCGGCTCCCCCGCCCCGTCGGGGCTTTGGGAAATTAAGTGTGTCCCCCGAAGGGGTTACGCGCCGGCAGTCTCGGACAGGACATGGCCGGAACGGACGCAAAGGTGAACCCTTCCGTCCTCCGGCCTATCCGCCGCTCCCGCTCCGATCATCCGTCACCGGTGTGTTCTTTGCAGGGCGGTAGCCATGTTTGATCATTCGGGGTCGCATCGCGCCGTCAACCCCGACCGGCTTCCATAGCGGTTTCCGATCGGCTTGCCAAGGGGGTGCGGAAAAGTTTTTGTGCAGCGCGATTGAGCGAGAGCCGCGGGCCTGTTCACTTTCCCGCGACCGCCCGACCCGTCAGGGTCCGGTTGGGCCGGCCGGTCAAACCGGAATATCGGAGCGTTCTCAGGCCGCTTTCGCCACGATCGCCGCGCGGCGGCGAATCATGAAGCCAATTCCCGCGAAACCCATGACCAGCATCGCCCAGGTCGAAGGCTCGGGAACGGCCGTGAACGTCCCGTCCGTGTGGGTGTCGTAGAACTGTGTCACCGGGTACCCGTTGATATAGTCATATCCAGTTATCCGGTTGGAGTACAATAGGTCGAATGAGTAGGTTCCACCAGCCAGGAGAGTACCGGCCGGTATCGTAACGGAGGTTACATTGTCCGACAAACCGTCCTGACTGAAGACTACAGTCCCCGAAGAATTTGTGATGCTGAAGAAGATATACGAAGCGCCCGCGACCGAGCCAGGGTCGTAAGGGTCAAAGTCGACAACGAACGGCGCGTTCGCGTCCATGTCTTCAAGCGCCTCAAAATTCGTTATGTACGGAATATTAGAATAGGCGCCACCCTCGTAGTCTATCCCTATCGAAGTACTTGGCTCCCCGCTGCCTGTAAGACTGAACACATAGTCGCCCGCCGGATAGTCCGTCTGCAGGGTCGTAAAGTCGCCGTTCGAAGCTCCAAATTCCCACGCGACGTCGGCCGGGACGTAGGACAGGGTTTGGGGCGATCCCGTACCGCCGTAGGTCAGCGTGCCACCGGAATAGTCGCCGGAACTCGTGACAAACGCTCGCGCCGAGAAAAACCCGCCGGTGGAGGTCACATCCCCCGGACCGGGGCCCGTTTGTTCATAGGTTGGGTTGACCCCAACGTCCGCGTTCTTCACTTGCGCCGACGCCGCGCCGGCTGTGGCCAGCAGTCCGAGCAGTGATAACCCAATGATACCAATCTGTTCGCGAGCAATCCGCATCGGCATACCCCCGCCTCCCGAAAACTTCCGTGCCGGAAACGGTCTCACGGATTGAGACAGTGTTCAAGCCCTCGCCTGCTGATCACGGGAAGTTGATGGCGAGGAGGTTGCGGCCCAAGCGATCCGGCCGCAAGGCCGCAAAAGCACGCCCTTGGACGACCAATGCTGCGCCCGTTCAACTCCTCGACCGGACCAGCCAACGCCTCGCATGTCGCCGGGAGCATGGTCGCGCCTGACCGGCTGGCCGACGCCGCCACGGTTGAGTTCCAGGACCCGTCGCCACGTTCCTCATTCCATTGGCGCGACGCGCCGCACCAGCATATGTGCTTACCCTTAGCGGGACGCTCGAGTTCACCACCCGCGAGGGCGAGACCTCCGTGGTGCGTCCGGGCGACGTCCTGGTTGCGGCCGACGATTCGGGAGCAGTCCCAAACGGCGGCTGATCGACGATGATCCATGGCGGCGCTGCTACATCGTGCTGAAGCCCGCGGCGACCGATCCATTCATGGCGACGCCGCCTCGGGCTGGCGCGCCCCCACAAAAATTATTTCCCCCCGCCGCAAGACTGCGCTTGAAGTCTTGGCCGTCGCGCGGGATTTAGCCGCTTCGTCCAGTTCGCGCCGTTCCGCCGGGATCCCCATGAAAACGAGAGCCGCCGTCTGCCGCGCGTTCGGCAAGCCGTTGACCGTCGAGACGATCGAGCTCGCCGAGCCGAACGCGGGCGAGGTCCTGATCAGGACCGCGGCCTGCGCGATCTGCCACAGCGACATCTTCTATATTGACGGCGCCTGGGGCGGCGAACTGCCAGCGGTCTACGGCCACGAGGCGGCAGGGGTGGTCGAGGCGGTTGGCGCGGGCGTCACCCGCCTCGAGCCCGGCGACCATGTCGTCGCGACGCTGATCCGCAATTGCGGCTTCTGCCCGGCGTGCGCCGAAGGCGCGCCGGTGTTCTGCGAGGAAGTGTTCCCGCTCGATCGCTTAACTCCGCTGCACGACGGCGCCGGCAAGCCGCTGGTCCATGGGCTGCGCACCGGCGCNNCGACATGGCGCTCGACAGCGCGTCGCTCATCGCCTGCGGCGTGCTGACGGGGATGGGCGCGGTCGTCAACACCGCTGGCGTCAAGGCGGGCTCGAGCGTCGTCGTCATCGGCTGCGGCGGCGTCGGCCTCAATTCCATCCAGGGCGCGCGGCTCGCCGGCGCTTCCCCGATCATCGCCGTCGACATCGAGCCCGGCAAGCTCGCCGCCGCGCGCGAATTCGGCGCGACCGAGACGATTAACGCCAGAAGCGAGAACGTCGCCGAGCGGGCAGCGGCGCTGAACGCCGGACGCAAGGCCGACTGGGTGTTCGTCACCGTCGGCGTCAAGGGCGCGGCGGAACAGGGCGCTTCGCTGATGAAGCGCAACGGCGCGACCGTTCTGGTCGGCATGCCGCCCTCGGGGGTCACAGCGAGCATCGATCCCGGGTATCTCGCCGCCGACGGGCAAAGGATCCTCGGCTCCAAGATGGGCTCGGCCCGCCCGATCATCGACGTGCCGATGATCGTCAAGCTCTATCGCGAGGGGCGCCTCAAGCTCGACCAATTGATCAGCGGACGCTATCGGCTGGAGTCGATCAACGAGGCCGTCGCCTCCTCGCGCTCCGGCGCGGCGCTGAGGAACGTGATCGTGTTTTGACCGGCCTCACGAGATTCGCGCCGCCGCCCGGGACCGCCGTGCGATAATCAGGAGAACGATCATGAGAACGGGCAAGGCGACGTCGCTGTAAAAGGGAACGCCCGCATTGCCCGGAGCGAAGTCGCCCGCGACCATCATCTGCTTCACGTGGCCGACCGCGTCGCCGAGAAAGAAGATCGAGCTCACCATGACCGCCGCGGCCTTGAAATCGAGATTGCGCCAAAAGCTAAGGCAGGCTGTGGCGCCAATCGCGAGGTCCGCCATGCCGACCTCGAATTGGAAGGGGCTGACCTGCCAGCCAATATCCGCCGCGGCGATGCCGGGGAAGATGAGATGAAAGAGCGCCGCCCACAGGCCGGTGACGCCAACCGGCAGCAACAGGATCCACGCCAGGAAGCGGTCGGCGGCGGGCGCGCCGGTTCTCACCGTCGCCGCCAGCGCAAGCGCGGCGACGAAAAGAAACACCGGCAGGTTCCGCAGCACAAAGGCAATCAAATCGGCCATCATGGACTCCTGACGACCATTGGCGGAGGCTTGCGGCGCGTTACCACATTGGATCGCGGGCGCGAACGCCAAAGGAAAGAATCGTTGCCCCATCCCCCTCTTTTGTCGAAGAACCATCGATGAAAATCGCCGAGCTCAAGACCTTCGTCGTCGGCAATCCGCCGCCGGCGTTCGGCGGCCGCTACTTTCTGTTCCTCAAGCTCAAGACGGCTTGCGGGATTGAGGGCGTCGGCGAGGTCTATGCGGCGAGCTTCGCCCCGAAGGCGATCGTGGCGATGATCGAGGACGTGTTCGAGCGTCATGTTGAAGGGGCCGATCCGTTCCGCATCGAAGCCTTATGGCGCAACGTCTATGGCCGCGGCTATTCGGGCCGGCCCGACATTTCGCTCATGGGCGTGCTGTCCGGAATCGAGATGGCGCTGTGGGACATCGTCGGCAAGGCAGTCGGCAAGCCCGTGTACGCGCTGCTCGGCGGCAAGGTCCACGAGCGGCTGCGCAGCTATACCTACCTTTATCCCGACGAGCCCGGCTCGCACGCCTATTCCGACAGCCCGGTCTATTCAAATCCGCGCGCCGCCGCGGAACGTGCGCTCAAGTACATGGCGCAGGGCTTCACCGCGGTGAAGCTCGATCCGGCCGGGCCCTATTCGACCTTCGATCCGCGTCAGCCGAGCCTCGAGCGGCTCGAGCTTTGCGAAGCCTTCTGCAAAACTCTGCGCGAGGCGGTCGGGACCAAATGCGATCTTTTGTTCGGGACCCACGGCCAGTTCACCGTCTCCGGCGCGCTCAGGATGGCCCGGCGAATCGAGCCCTACGAGCCCTTATGGTTCGAGGAGCCGACGCCCCCCGAGGCGCCGGAGGAGATGGCGAAGGTCGCGGCGCAATGCCGGATGCCGATCGCGACCGGCGAGCGGCTCACGACAAAGTACGAATTCGCCCGCGTGCTCGAAACCGGCGCCGCCTCGATCCTGCAGATGAACCTCGGCCGGGTCGGCGGCATCCTGGAGGCGAAGAAGATCGCCGCGATGGCGGAAGCGCACTACGCACAGATCGCGCCGCACCTCTATTGCGGGCCGGTCGTCGGCGCGGCCAACATCCAGCTCGCTGCGTGCAGCCCGAATTTCCTCATCCTCGAGAGCATCGAGCGCTGGGACGGCTTCCACGCCAAAATCCTCAAAAAGCCGATCCGCTGGGAGGACGGCTGGGTCATCCCGCCGGAAGAGCCGGGGCTCGGCGTCGAACTCGACGAAGAGGTCGCCCTCGCCCACCCGTGGGAGGGCAAGGACCTCCACCTCGTGCCGAGGTTCGCGCCGGTCTGGCCGCCGGGGTAGGAGCGACTTTCCCGTCATCGCGAGGAGCGAAGCGACGCGGCGATCCAGAGTCGCAGGCGCCTTACGTTCTCCTGGATTGCTTCGCTTCGCTCGCAATGACGCTCGCGGCGGTGGGGCTCGCCTCTACCCAAACCTAAACGCAGAGATCATCTTGCCGCCGATCT
>PLUH01000150.1:539-15354 GCA_003164825.1 Hyphomicrobiales bacterium | reverse complement strand
TCCTTGATCGCCGCCGCCGGCCGCTCGATCACCTCGCCCGCGGCGATGCGGTCGATGACAAGCGGATCGAGACGGCGAATCGGCATGGGGGGCGGACCTCGGGCGCACTATCGCATTGGCGGTCGAGCGGGGAAAGCATTAGCCTTCCGCCAGAGTTGGGCGTCACCTGATGACGCGCTCAAGGAGGACGAGGCATGAGGTTCGAGGGCGGATGCTATTGCCGGAAGGTTCGTTACGTCGCCGAGGGCGACCCGGTCCTCAAGGCGCAGTGCCATTGTCGCGAATGTCAGTACATCAGCGGCGGCGCCCCCAACATGTTCATGCTGATGCCGCCCCAGGGCTTCAGCTATGTGAGCGGCGCCCCCAAGACGTTCACTCGCACCGATCTCGACCGTCCGGTGACGCGCGAATTCTGCGAGAACTGCGGCGCCCATCTCACGACCCGGAGCCCCAACGTGCCGCTGGTGATTCTGAAGGTCGGCACCCTCGACGACCCGAGCCTCTTTGGCGTGCCCCAGATGGCGATCAACACGCTCGACAAGCAGCCCTTCCACATGATCCCTGAAGGCCTGCCGACGTTCGAACGGCTCCCGCCGCGCTAGGCGGGGACGGCGTCAGAACCCCTCCGGCCGCCCCACCACCGTCGTCAGCAGCGAGCCGTCGCCAAAGGCGCGGTTAGCGGCGCGGCGTACGCTCTCCATCGTGACCCCTTCGATCTCGCGGTTGCGCTCGACGAGCCAGCCCGGCGCGCGGCCCTCGAGCTGGATGTGGATGAGCTGGGAGGCGATCTTGGCCGAAGTGTCGAAACGCAAGGGATAGGAGCCGATCAGGTAGGTCTTGCCCTTCTCCAATTCCTCCTCATTGAGGCCGTTCAGCGCCACGTCGCGGATTTCGGCTGAGGCGACGTCGAAGGATTCGCGCGCCCGCTCATTCTTGGTCGTCGTGCCGCCGTAGAAATAAGTGCCGTGCTCGAGCGCGTAGAAGGTCCCGAACACCGTATAGGCAAGGCCGCGCTTCTCGCGCACTTCGCGGAACAGGCGCGACGTCATCGAGCCCGAGCCGCCGAGCACATGGGCGGCGACGACGCTGGCGATATAGTCCGGATCGTCGCGCCTGAGCGCCGGCCGGCCGAAGCGGATGGTCGATTGCGGCACGTCGAGGTCGATGAGGTCGATCGCGCCCAGGCCGGCGAAGGCTGCGTCGGGGACGGGCTTGAGATGCCCCTTCGCCGGCAGGTCGGCGAACGCCTTGTCGACCAGCGCCGCCGCGTCTTTCTCGTCGATCGCGCCGACGACCGCGATCATCAATCGGTCGCGGGCGATTCCGCGCTTGGCGGCATCGATAAGATCGGCCCGCTCGATCCGGGCCAAGGTTTCGAGCGAGCCGTCGGCCGGCTGGCCATAGGGGTGATGGGGAAACGCCTTCGCCTTCCAGTTGCGGTTGGCGAGCGTGCCCGGATCGTTGGCGACATGGCGGAGGCGGGCGTTCATATGCTCGCGCACCCGCTCGAACGGCTCCTCGTCGAACCGCGGCGCGTTGACCGCGAGCCTGAGCAATTCGGCGGCGCGATCGAGATTCTTGGTCAGCGTGCGCATCCGCCCGCTCCAATGGTCGCGGTCGCAATGGAACGACATTTCGACCGCCTTCTCATCCAGCGCCCGATGAAAGCCTTGCGAATCGAATTCGCCCGCGCCCTCGTCGAGGAGCCCCGCGGTCAGCGAGCCGAGGCCGGCCTTGTCGGCCGGGTCCTGCGCCGCGCCGCCGCGCATGGCGAATTCGAGCGACACCAGCGGCACCGCATAGGAGCGGACGAGCCACAGCGTGAGGCCGCGCGGGGTCGTGACGACGTCGACGTTGACGGCGGAATGGGAAGGCGAAAGGGCGAGGTGCTTTTGCATCGGCGTTTCCATTTTTCGTTTTGTCGGCTTGGCGCCTTCTCGGCGCGGCGGGCGAAGCTTCGCGCCTCCTATGCGGCCTCGCTCTCGAGCGGCAGCAGATAGCCCGTCACCGCGGGCTTGTGATCGAGCCAGCGGCGCGCCGCCTCGATGACCGTCTCTGGCGTGACCGCCTCGATCCGCGCCGGCCATTCCTCGACGTCGCGGAGCGTCTGGCCGATCGCCAGCGACGAACCGTACCAGCGCGCAAGGTCCGACTGGCTGTCGCGGGCGTAAGTCGCGTCGGCGACGAGGCGAGTCTTGGCCCGTTCGAGGGCGCCCGAGTCGACGCCCTCATGCAGGAACTTCGCCAGCGCCCGGTCGAACGCCTTGTCGAGCGCTTCCAGGGTCACGCCGGGCGCCGGCGTCATGTTGACGATGAACCGGCTCTGGTCGAGCGCCGTGCCGTGGTAATAGGCCCAGGCCGAGACCGCGAGCTTCTCCTCCATCACCAGCGTGCGGTAGAGGAGGCTCGTCTGCCCGCCGCCGAGAAGATGGCCGAGCACTTCGAGCGCCTCGGCTTCGCCCTCCTTTGCGGTGCGGGCGGACGGCGCGAGATAGTGCCGCTGCCAGCCGGGCTGCTCGACCTTGTCGTCGGCGACGGTCACCAGTCGGCTGGCGACGGTCGGCGGCTCCATCGGCCGCACCCGCTCGGGCTTCGCCCCGCGCGGCTTGATCTTGCCGTAAGTCTCCTCGGCCAGCGCCCGCGCCTCCTCGGGTTCGACGTCGCCCGCCACCACCAGGATCGCGTTCTCGGGCGTATAGAAGCGCTGGTAATAGGCGAGCGCGTCCTCGCGTCTCAAGCCCTCGATCTCGTGCCCCCAGCCGATGACCGGGATCCCGTAAGGGTGGTGGGTGAAGAGCGTCGCCTGCACCGCTTCGCTGAGCTGCGCGCCGGGGTCGGTGTCGCAATGCATGCGCCGCTCCTCGAGCACCACGTCGCGCTCGGGGGCGACGATGTCGTCAGTCAGCGTGAGGCCGGTCATCCGGTCGGCCTCGAACTCCATGCAGGCTTTCAGGTGCTGCTTGGCGATCTGCTGGAAATAGGCGGTGAAATCGTTGCCGGTGAAGGCGTTCTCCTGGCCGCCGACCTCGGAGACGAACTCCGAGAACTCGCCCTTGGGATGCTTTTTCGTGCCTTTGAACATCAGGTGCTCGAGGAAATGGGCGATGCCCGACTTGCCCGGCGGATCGTCGGCGGCGCCGTTGCGGTACCAGACCATATGGGTGACGACGGGGGCGCGATGATCGGGAATGACGATGACGTCGAGGCCGTTGGCAAGAGTGAAATGCGCGACCTTGGCCGCNNGCGGCCCAATCGTGACGATCCCGCGACATATAAGGCGCCGCCGCGCAGCTTGCGAGTCGGGGTCTTCAAACGAAAAGGTCGTCGCCCGGGGCGCCTGCGCAGCAGGTTTCTGCGGCGAGAGTTCGCCGGAGGACACATTCAAGCTCGAAGCGCATGCTCTGCCGGAGGCTCTCGGCAACAAGTCACTGACTACGACCTACGAGTGCGACGCCTGCAACCAAGGCTTCGGCCGCGGCATCGAAAATGACTTCGGCCACTGGTGAAGCCGATGCGCACTTTCGTCCGTATTCGCGGCAAGCGTGGCGTCGCTAACTTGCCTGTCGGGCACGCCGCGCGGCGCTAGCCGCTTCCGAGTCCTTCTCCTCCTCAAGCGCGGATTGTAACCTGAGTGGTGGCGGGTTACATTTCGCCATGATCGTCGGCTTCCGCCACGAGGGCCTCAAGCGCCTATTCGAGACGGGAGACGGGAAAGGGGTGTCACCGGACCACGTGGCCAAGGTCGCGCGGATTCTCGGACGCCTCGAAGAGGCGTCGCAAGTCGGCAATATGAACCTGCCGGGCTTTCGTCTGCATCCGCTCAAGGGCGACCTTGCGGGCTTCTGTCCGTAGCGGTGTCCGGAAGCTGGCGCGTTGTCTTCCGGTTCGAGGACGGAAACGCCAGCGACGTCGATCTCATCGATTACCATTAGGAGGGCCGACCCATGCCGATGAAGAACCCACCGCATCCGGGGCTGTCTGTTCGCCATGACTNNCTATCCGACGTCGTGAACGGCCGCTCAGGCATCTCGCCGGAGATGGCGATCCGGCTCGACAAGGCGTTCGGCGGCGGCGCGGAAACGTGGTTCCGCCTGCAAGCGGCCTTCGATCTCGCGCAGGCTATGCGTCACGCCGATCAGATCAAGGTCGATCGGCTGACGCGCGCGGCCTGAGGGGGCGGGCTGGACGGCGCCCCGGGCGGCATCTGATGCGCCAAGATGGTCGTCGTCAAAATCCCATTAGCCGGCCAGGGGGCGAGTCGTGCTCGCGGCGGCATCAAGAATGGATCTCCTTGAAGCGGGTCGAGCTGAATGAACGGGATATCGGCGGTTTCGCGCGGTCGAAGCCCACATACGGCTCTTGCTCGCTGAGACGAAACACAAGCTTTCATCCGCCGGACCCACTGAGAAACGGATTGACGATCGTGCAGTCGCCGAATCGTCGGCCGTGCTGGAAATCCTCGCTGTAGAGCGTTTCGCAGCCCGCTTCGATCGCGGCGGCGAGAATGAGCGCGTCGTAGAAGGCGAGCGAATGGTCGCGGGCCAGTGTCACCGCCGCGGCGTGAGTGGCGGAAGTGATCGGGACAATGTCGTGGAACCGATCGCGGATGACGGCAAGGGCGGCCTCGATCTCCGGCCACGAGCGTCGGCGCTTCCTGTGCGCGACATGCGTGAACTCGTCGAGCACCTGGGCGCTGATGACGCCCCCTTGCTTGAGAGCTTCGAGGGCGCGCCCGCGCTTCTCGACATCCAGAAATGCGTAGACGAGAACGTTCGTATCGAAGAACAGGCTCAACGCTCGTTCGCTTCGTCACGATCGAACTTGTAGCCCTTCGGAGCGGGCCAGTGGAATTGCTCCATCGCTTTCAGAAACTCCGCCCCCCGGTCGCGCTTCTCGATCACGATCTCGTTTTTGCTCGCCGCGACGACGCTCAACTCGTCGCCAGCCTTGAGACCGAGCTCTTCGACGAGCGCCTTGGGCAGTCTGACCGCCAGACTGTTGCCCCATTTCGCGACCTGCATGATATCCTCGTTTGATAAACATCCAATTGAGTATAGGGTAGCCGGTACACCAAAGGCAATGCCTTTTCCGCCTCCGAACGAGGGTCGCCGTCACTCGTCGAGCCCCTCCGTCCGCCGCCAGTCGATGAGCAACGCCCGCCGCGGCTTCGGCGGGCGCGCGTCAAGCACCTCGACCGCCGCCATCCGGTCGAGGCGGAAATGGCGGAAGGCCTGGCGCGTCTCGCACCAGGCGGCGAGCATCCGCGCATGGTCGAAGAAGCCGAGCGCAACCGGCCAGACGACGCGCGTCGAGGAGCGCCCGTCCTTATCGACATAGGCGAGCTTAAGCTTGCGCTCGGCGCCGAGCGCCGCGCGGACCAGCGGCAGGCTCGCGCCCTCCCTCCCGTCCGGCGCGCTCGCGCCGGCGAGCATGGTCGGCCAGTCGAGCGCCTCCGCCCGTTCCGGCGGCAGGACGGCGGCGATCTTGGCCAGCGCCCCGCGCGCCGCCCTTTTGAGGCCCGCGTCGGCGCGGCCCTCGACCCAGCGGGCGCCGAGCGCCAGCGCCTCGACCTCCTCGAGGCTGAACATCAAGGGCGGCAGGGTGAAGCCGGGCTTGAGCACATAGCCGAAACCCGCCTCGCCTTCGATCCGCGCCCCTTGCGCCTGCAAGGCGCCGATGTCGCGGTAGAGCGTGCGCAGCGACACGCCGAGCTCCTCCGCCAGCGCCTGGCCGGCGACCGGGCGGCGGCGGAGACGCAGGTTCTGCATCAGTTCGAGCAGACGTTCGGCGCGCGACATCGCTCGACCCCGCCGCGTCAGGGCGCTTTCACGCAAGCCTCGACCGGGAACAGGCATTCCTGGCCGAGCGGCAGCGCCTGGCCGTCGGCGCCGGCATAGCCGACCTGGCTGACCCGGCCGTTGGTCATGACCAGCGTGACGTCGCAGGTTCCGGTTCCCCCGAACGGCGCCAGGTTGGTGTTGAGGAGGATCGCCCATTGCGGTCCATAGCCGCGCATCCGCCCGCCGGCATAGGTCCAGATTTCGGTCGCCTGGCCGGCTGGCGCGCGGTTTCGCGGCGGGCCGAGACAGGCGCGGATATCGCGCGCCGTAAGCCCGATCATCGACTGCTGCGCCACCTGGTCCACTTCGAGAGGCTGGCATCCGCCAAGCATCAGGGCGGCGAAGAAGCCTAGCGTCGCGACGGATTTGCTCACTTCTCTCCCCCGAACATTCGCGCCGCGGTCCGTTCTGTCGACGTTCGCCCAATCGTCGCACTTTGACAATAACGGGCGCAATCACTTCGCCGTCGGCGCACGCGCCTGGAAGAACGCGATCCGCGTATCGCCGTAAGTCCGCTCGTCGACGCACGCGAGGCCGGCCGGCGGGGCGATCTCGGCCTTGGCTGCTTCCTCAACGACGAGAAGCGCGTCCGGCTCGAGCCAGCCGCCCTCGATCAGCGAGGCGAGCGCAGGGCCGGCGAGACCCTGTCCGTAGGGCGGGTCGAGAAAGGCGAGCGCGAACGGCCCCCCGGCGGGCGCCGAACCCAGCCTGGTCGCGTCGGCGCGCCAGATGCGCGTCATCCCGCCGAGCGCGAACGCCTCGACATTGGCGCGAATGAGGGCTCGGGCCTCGGCGCCGTTGTCAATCAAGAGCGCGAATCGCGCGCCGCGCGACAGCGCCTCGATCGCGAGCGCCCCCGATCCGGCAAAGAGGTCAACCACCCGCGCGCCCTCGATATGGCCGGGAAATCGGTGTTCGAGAATGTCGAAGATCGATTCGCGCAACCGCTCCGAAGTCGGGCGGATGGCGCGCGACGACGGCGCCGAAAGCACGCGGCCCTTGAGACGACCGCCGACAATGCGCATGCGTCACGGCTTCCGCGGCGGCCGGCGCGGGCTCCCTCGGCCTTTCGGCGGTCCCTTGCCAGGCGGGCCGTGAGGTCGCCCCGGCGATGAGCGCGCCCGCGGCGCTCCGCCCCCGCCGTCCCCTTCGCGGCCGTGGCCGCGAGGGTGGTCCAGCTGATGCTCGCCTTTGCGTCGATCCAGGGGACGGTCGAAACGGCGCGCCGGCGGAGCGCCGTCGCCCGCTTTGGCGCGAGGCTCGCGCGGCTTGAATTCGGAGCGCGCTCCGCGGCCTCTCGCGTCCGCGCGCGGCGGTCGGCTCTCGCCGCCGCGGTCATGCTTCTGGCCCTGCGGCCGGTCGAAGGCGCGCTCGCGCGGGCGGTCCGACTCGCGCTCGCCTTTGCGTCGATCCGGAGGACGGTCGAAACGGCGCGCCGGCGGAGCGCCGTCGCCCGCCTTGGCGCGAGGCTCGCGCGGCTTGAATTCGGAGCGCGGTCCGCGGTCCTTGGCGTCCGCGCGCGGCGGTCGGCCCTCGCCGCCGTGGTCATGCTTCCGGCCCTGCGGCCGGTCAAAGCTGCGCTCGCGTGGACCGCCCTCGCGTCTCTCCGCACGCGGCCGGCGCTCGAATTCCGCGCTGCGGCCGCCTTCCCTGTTGTCCGAGCGCAACGGCCTCTCGCGCCCCTCAGGACCGCGCTTGCCGGCGTTGTGACGCGCTGCGCGCGGCTTCTGCGTTTCGGCGGCGGCGCGCCTGCGCGCCTCCTCGCGGGTCGGCGAAATGCGCTCGACGGCGATCGTCCGCCCCTTGCGGTCGTGGGTGGCGCTGCGCTCGATGCGTTTCCGCGTCGCCGCCGCGTCGGCGGCGATCTCCGCCCTGAGGCGCGATACATGCTTGCGCCGGCGTTCGGGCGTTGACGGCGCCGGCGGCGCGCGGCGGACCGCCGCGTCAGGGTCGAACCGCCGCTCNNGCGCTCGCGCGCCGCGCGCTCCGCTCGTCCGCGCTCGGCTCTGTGGGCGTTGGCGCGTCGCGAGCGATCAGCGGCGCGTCGAAATCGGCCTGGGCTTCCTTGGCGAGCTTGACGCCCAGTTGGTCGCGCAGCACCCGGGTGCGCACTTCCGCCGCCTCCCCCTCGGCGAGATCGCCGAGCTCGAACGGACCGAAGGAGACGCGGATCAGGCGGTTGACCGCAAGCCCCAGGTGCTCCAGCACCTTCTTGATCTCGCGGTTTTTTCCCTCCCGGAGGCCCAACGTTATCCAGACGTTCGAGCCCTGCTCGCGGTCGAGCTTGGCTTCGATGCCGAGATAATCGACGCCGTCGATGGTGATCCCGCCGCTTAAAGCATCGAGCGCCGCCTGATCGATGTTCCCATGCGCGCGCACCCGGTAGCGGCGCAGCCAGCCGGTCGACGGCAGCTCCAGCACCCGCGCCAGCCCGCCGTCGTTGGTGAGGAGCAGGAGCCCTTCGGTGTTGATGTCCAGCCGGCCGACCGCGACCACGCGCGGCAGGCCGGGCGGCAGCGCGCCGAAGACCGTCGGCCGCCCCTCCGGATCGCGCGCGGTGGTGACGAATCCCCGGGGTTTGTGAAACAGAAAGAGCCGGGTGCGCTCGGCCGCCCCAAGCCGCTCGCCGTCGACGCGCACGTCGTCGGCGTCGCTGACGTTGAAGGCGGGACTCGAGAGCACCTCGCCGTTGACGCTGACCCGCCCCTCCGCGATCCAGGCCTCGGCGTCGCGGCGGGAGCAGATGCCGGCGCGCGCCATGACCTTGGCGATCCGTTGGCCCTCGCGCACTTGAGAGGCTTCCGCCTTCGTTTCGTCGCTCATGTTCGCTTCGTTCCGCCGCTCATTTGCGCCGCGTTGCCATCAGCGACCGCTTGTCCTAAGCCCGAACGCGCCGCGCCGCCAACCGAAAAGCGCTTTTTAGCCGCTGATCGGGGCGAGGCCGGCGTGGGAAGCGCGATGTCGAGCGGTGAGGGGAAGGGCGGCGATCCGATGAGCATCGCCTTCGCCGAGGCGCGGTCGGCGGAGCTGCGTGGCGAGACGCCGATCGGCGCCGCGCTCATTCGCGACCGAACCGTGATTGCGAGCGCCGGCAACCGCACCCGCGAACTCGCCGATCCGACCGCGCATGCCGAAATGCTCGTCATCCGCGACGCCGCGGCGAGACTAGGCTCCGAACGTCTCGCCGGCTGCGATCTTTACGTGACGCTCGAGCCGTGCGCGATGTGCGCCGGCGCGATTTCGCTCGCCCGCCTCCGCCGCCTCTATTACGCCGCCCCGGACCCCAAGGGCGGCGCGGTCGACAACGGCCCGCGGTTCTTCCAGGAGCCGACCTGCCACCACGCGCCCGAGGTCTACGGCGGGTTGCGTGAGAGCGAGGCGGCGGCGATGCTCAAGACGTTCTTTGCAGCCAGACGATAAACACAATGGTCGGGGTCTCGACGGATGCGAGAATTTCTTGTCGCCCGCCCGTCCTGCGGAGCGGCGCCGCAGGCGGCGCGTCTCGAAGGATGAGGGGGTCATTGGGGCGCCAGCGCCGGTTGCCAAGACCTCGCTCGGCGTGAGAGCATCAGGCTCAACCAGATCTTGCCCGTTGTTGAGGGAGGAAGAATGTCCCGTCCGCCGTTCCGCGCCGATCACGTCGGCAGCTATCTGCGCCCGGAGCGGCTGCGAGCAGCGCGCGAGCGCTTCGCCGCCGGCCATATGGCGGCGCAGGAGCTGCACGCGATCGAGGACGATTGCATCCGCGAAGTCGTGCATGCCCAGGAGCACGTGGGCTTGAGCGGAATCACCGATGGCGAGTTCCGCCGCACCTATTTTCACATCGATTTTCTCGAACGATTCGAGGGCGTCGAGACCCATTACGGCGAGTTCGTCGCCAAGTTCCGCAAGGACGATGGCTCCGAGGTCGGCTTCAAGCCGCCGACGATGCATGTCGGCAGCAAGATCAAGTGGGTGGGGCCGATCCAGGGGCCGGACTTCGATTTCCTGAAGTCGGCCACCACCCGCACGCCGAAGGTGTGCATCCCGGCGCCCTCGATGCTGCATTTCCGCGGCGGGCGCGAGGCGATCAGCGAGGCGGTCTATCCCGACCTCGAGGATTTCTACGCCGATCTGACCGCGGCCTATCGCGCCGAGATCGCCGATCTTGCGGCGCGCGGCCTGCGTTATCTGCAATTCGACGACACCAATCTCGCCTATCTCTGCGATCCCGACATTCGCGCCCGCACCAGGGCGCGCGGCGACGACCCGGACGCGCTGAGCCGCCTCTACTGCCGACTGATCAACGATTCGATCCGCGACCGGCCCAAGGATATGACGGTCTGCGTTCATCTCTGCCGCGGCAATTTCAAGAGCGCCTGGGTGGCGCAGGGCGGCTATGAGCCGGTCGCCGAGATCCTGCTCAACGAGATGAAGATCGACGGCTTCTTCCTCGAATACGACGACGAGCGTTCCGGTGATTTCGCGCCGCTCCGGTTTGCGCCGAAGAGCGCGACCATCGTGCTCGGCCTCATGAGCTCGAAGCGGGCGGAGGCCGAGCCGAAGGACGACGTCAAGCGCCGCATCGACGAAGCGGCGAAATACGCGCCCTTAAGCCAATGCGCGCTCTCCCACCAATGCGGCTTCTCCTCGACCGCGCACGGCAACGACCTCACCGAGTCCGATCAATGGATCAAGCTTGCGCGGCTGGTCGAAATCGCCGAAGAGGTCTGGGGCAAGATCTGATCGTTTCGCTTCTCTCCGGGGCCGCAATTCCCATGTGTTCAGATACGATGCTTGAGCGAGCTTCAACCGCCTCGAAACTGACCTGGTTCGACGCCGACAAGTGTTTCATCGACGGGCGCTGGGTCGCGCCGCGATCGGGTGGGAGCCTGCCGGTCGAAGATCCGTCGCGCGGGATCGAGATCGGCGAAATCGCCCGTGGGACAGCCGCCGACATCGATGCGGCGGTCGAGGCGGCCGAGCGCGCGCTTCATGGGCCCTGGGGCCGTCTCACGGCGGCCGAGCGCGGGCGGCTGCTCTTGCGGCTCGCCGGTCTTGTCAGCGCCAGGATCGACGATCTCGCCCGCATCGAGGCGCTGGACGTCGGCAAGCCCTTGAAGCAAGGCCGCGCCGACGCGCTGGCGCTCGCGCGCTACATGGAATTTTACGCCGGCGCCGCCGACAAGGTCATGGGCGAGACCATCCCCTTTTCTGCCGGCTACACGGTCTACACCTTGCGCGAGCCCCATGGCGTGACCGGGCATATCGTGCCGTGGAACTATCCGATGCAGATTGCCGGGCGCACCGTCGGCGCGGCGCTGGCGATGGGCAACGCCTGCGTCTTGAAGCCGGCGGAGGAAGCCTGCCTCACCTCGCTTGCGCTCGCCGATCTGGCGCGGGAAGCGGGTTTTCCGGACGGCGCGCTCAACGTCGTTCCCGGCCTCGGCGAGGAGGCGGGCGCCGCGCTCGCCGCCCATCCCGGCGTCAGCCACCTTTCCTTCACCGGCTCGGTTGCGGTCGGGGCGCTGGTCCAGGCGGCGGCGGCGCGCCATGTCGCCCCGGTGACGCTGGAACTCGGGGGAAAATCGCCTCAAGCCGTGTTCGCCGACGCCGACCTCGAGCGCGCGCTGCCGTTCCTGGTCAACGCCGGCATCCAGAATGCCGGCCAGACCTGTTCGGCCGCCTCGCGCATACTGGTCGAGCGAAGGCGCTACGGCGAGGTCGTCGAGCGGATGGCGGCTCGCTATCGCAGCTTGCGGGTCGGCCCGGCGGACGCTGACCTCGACGTTGGGCCGCTCATCTCCGGGCGGCAGAAAGCGATCGTGAGCCGATTCATCGCCGACGGCGCCGACCTCAAGACCGCCGCGACCGGCGAGATCGTCGCCGATGCGCCGCGCGGCGGCCATTACGTCGCCCCGACCCTGTTCGCCGATGTCGGCCCCGGCCATCGCTTGGCCCAGGAGGAAATCTTCGGCCCCGTCCAGGTCGTCATTCCCTTCGATGACGAGGCCGAGGCGGTCGCGATCGCCAACGGGACTGGCTACGGCCTGGTCGCGGGCGTCTGGACGGCCGACGGGGGCCGCCAGATGCGCCTCGCCAAAGCTTTGCGCGCCGGGCAGGTGTTCATCAACAATTACGGCGCGGGCGGCGGCGTCGAGCTGCCGTTCGGCGGCGTCGGCAAATCGGGCCATGGCCGCGAGAAGGGCTTCGAAGCGCTCTACGGCTTCTCGGCGCTGAAGACCGTCGCCGCGTGGCACGGGTGACGCGCGCCCTTTTCGCCTGCGCGCTCGCTCTGGCGGCGGCCGGCTGCGCGACGCCGCCCGTCGTCAAGCGCGACATTCTCGAAGCGAGGGCGTGGCGCGGCTCGGCGCTTACGACTTACGGCCGGCAGATGGTCGTCGACGCCGCCGCGGGCCATGCGCCGCAAACGGTCACGCTGATCGACGTCAACGCGCGGGCGGAGGTGGCGGGGGACGCGGATCAGCGCGCCCGCATTCTCGACCGCCGAGTCGAGAGCGTGCGGGCCGAGCTCAGCCGCAACGGAATTGCGCCCGCCGACATCGCGGAGTGGCCGGGCTCCGGGCCTGACGGCCTCCAGACCTTCCCTCCCGCCGATTTGCAGACAAAGCCGATGGTCGTCATCGCCCACTATTGATCCCCCTCATGCGTGGAGCGCTTGCGTGTGGTAGAGGAAACTGCGCTATGGCGCGCCCGCGAGCCCTCATCCTGAGGAGCGCCGAAGGCGCGTCTCGAAGGATGGCCCAGAAGACTGCGCGCCTGTTTGGCGCATACTGGAGCGTCCTTCGAGACGCCCGTCTCGGGCTCCTCAGGACGAGGTCGGCAGGTTGACATATCAGTAGGGAAGCGCCGTGAGCCCGATCGTCGTCGTCCTCAACGGTCCCAATCTCAATCTGCTCGGCAAGCGTGAGCCGGAGATTTACGGCCGCGAGACGCTCGCCGAGGTCGAAGCCGACTGCCGGCGGGTCGGGGCCGAGCTCGGGCTTTCGATCGAGTTCCATCAGAGCAACCGCGAATACGAGATCATCGACTGGATTCACGGCGCCCGCGAGCGCGCCGCCGGCATCGTCATCAACCCCGCCGCCTTCACCCACACCTCGGTCGCGATCCTCGACGCGCTTCATACCTTCGCCGGGCCGATCATCGAGGTGCACATTTCCAATGTCCACAAGCGCGAAGCTTTCCGGCATCATTCATTTGTTTCGGGCGTCGCCTCGGGCGTCATCGTGGGCTGCGGAACGCAGGGCTATGCGTTCGCGCTGCAACGGCTGGCGAAGCTCATGGGCGCATAGACGCAGTCCATGCTCGGACGGGGCCGCGGTTCCCCTTCTCCAGCTTTGCTGGGGAAGGTGGCCGAAGGCCGGATGGGGTGTGGCCCGCTGCCGCGCGGCGGACCGGATTGCACGACCGTCACGGCCAACTTGCACAGAGTCATCCCTGCTTTCCACACCCCATCCGGCCCTTAGGGCCACCTTCCCCGCTGCGCGGAGAAGGGAGCGCCAACCGGACGCAATCGCCGCCCTACTTCACGATCGCCAGCGCGAAGCCGTCCCAGCCCTTGGCGCCGACGGTCTGGATCGCAGTGGCGCTGAGCCGCGGCTCGCGCGCCATCAATTCGAACATCCGGCGCACCCCGATCACGTCCGGATCGGCGCTCCTCGCGTCGGCCACTTCGCCGTCCCTGACCACGTTGTCGACCACGATCGCGGTTCCGGGCCGGGAAAGCCTGAGCGCCCATTCGAGATAGGCCGCGTTGCTCACCTTGTCGGCGTCGATGAAAACGAAATCGAACGGGCCGAGCCCTTCGGCCGCGATCTTCGGCAGCGTCTCCAACGCCGTGCCGGTTCTGACCTCGACTTTGCCGCCAAGACCGGCGCGGGCGACGTTCTTCCGCGCGACCTCGGCGTGCCTGGCGTTCCGTTCGAGGGTGATGAGCCGCCCGTCGTCGGGCAGGGCGCTGGCGAGCCAGATGGTCGAATAGCCGCCCAGCGTCCCGATCTCGAGCGCCTGGCGCGCGCCTGTCATCCGCGCGAGCAGATGGATGAGCTTGCCCTGCGGGGCCGAGACGTCGATCGACGGCAGGCCGGCCGCGGCATTGGCGGCGAGCGCCTCCTCGAGCGCTGGGTCGGGGGCGACGATCGTCTCGGTGAAATAGTCGTCGACCGCTTTCGAGAGATTCCGGTTCACGACCATCGGCTCCTCATCCTCCGCCCGCCCTATTCTTCCTTGCCCGCAACGCCCGCCTCGGCGAACGTCGCCATGCCGTTGTGGCAGGCGACCGCGGCCTTGACGATTCCAACCGCCAGCGCTCCGCCGGAGCCCTCGCCGAGCCGCATCCCAAGATCGAGCAGCGGGGTCTTGCCGATGAGCTTCAGCGCATGCCGGTGCGCGCGCTCGGCCGAGACGTGGGCGGCGAGGCAATGGTCGAGCGCGGAATCGTCAAGAGCGAGCAACACCGCGGCGGCCGAGCACACCACGAAGCCGTCGAGCAGGACCGGCGTGCGGCGCAGGCGTGCGGCGAGGATCGCGCCCGCGATGGCTGCGATTTCACGCCCGCCGAGGCGGGCCAGAATCTCCAACGGATCGCTGAGGTGCTGCTTATGGCGCGCAACCGCGGCGCGCACCGCATCGGCCTTGCGCCTGAGGCCCTCGTCGTCCACGCCGGCGCCGCGGCCGACCCATTCCTCGGCCTCGCCGTTGAAGAGCGCGTGATAGATCGCCGCCGCCGGCGTCGTGTTGCCAATGCCCATCTCGCCCAGGACCAAGAGGTCCGGCTCGGAGGCAAGCGCCTCCATGCCGAAGGCCATCGTCGCCGCGCAGGCCTTCTCGTCGAGCGCCGGCTCCTTGGTGATGTCGCCGGTCGGCTTCTCGAGCGCGAGTTCGTAGACCTTGAGCGAAATGTCGAAGGTCTTGCAGATCTGGTTGATCGCGGCGCCGCCGGCGGTGAAATTCGCCACCATCGCCTGAGTGACCGA
>PLUH01000150.1:0-436 GCA_003164825.1 Hyphomicrobiales bacterium | reverse complement strand
AGGGCGGGGGGAGGGGGGCATGAGCGGTCTCGATTGATGAATGGCGCCGCCCGTATAGGCGAAAAACATCCAGTCGCGAAAGCGGCCGCCGCTATCGCTCGAATTTATAGCCGCGCTTGGATGACGAGTCGAAACACACGGGCTTCACGATGGACGCCCTATGGAGCGCAGCCAACTCGAAGCGCCCCAACCGATAAATGCTTCCGACACGGTTACTGGTGCGTTTGCGCGCCCTCCGCTCTCCCGCGNNGAGTCGCTGGCTTCGCGGCACCAGAGTGGTTGGCGACCCGGCTGTGCAGGCGCGACGCGCAAGCGACATTTTCTTGCCAAGGGGTGGACTTCGTGTTCTACTTTCCAGAAAGGGGCGAGAGCCCGCCTCAGCACGAAAGGAGACGTGCGGGACGCCTGATCGTTTCTGGATGCGCACGGCTCCCGT
>PLUH01000415.1 GCA_003164825.1 Hyphomicrobiales bacterium | reverse complement strand
ATGTTCGCCGGATGCTGGAGGACGCCGCCCCGATCCTGATGCTCGCCGTGGTTGCGACCGTTGTCACCACCGCCGTAGTCGGCGTCGCGTTATGGCCGGTCTCCGGCCTGCCGCTGGTGGTCTGCCTGCTGCTTGGCTCGGTCGTGGCGACCACCGACCCGGCTGCCGTCATCGCGGTCTTCCGCGATGTTGGGGCCCCCGCGCGTCTGACCCGTCTCGTCGAGGGCGAATCCCTCTTGAACGATGCTGCGGCGATCGTGATGTTCGTCGTGCTGCTCGGGATGATCGTCTCCGGGCGCCAGCCCGACATCGTCGGCGGCGCGGCGCAATTCGCCATCGCCTTCCTGGGCGGAGCCGTCCTTGGCGTGCTGGCCGGGCGGGCTTTCTTGCAGCTGATCCCCTGGACCCGCGACGATCGGCTCGCCGAAGCGACGCTGACGGTCGCGCTCGCCTATCTGGTGTTCATCGGCGCGGAGCATCTCTTTCACGTTTCGGGGGTGGTCGCGGTTCTCTGCGCCGGACTGACCGTCAGCGCCTCGGGAAGGTCGCGCATCACGCCCTACAACTGGTCGTTCATCACCGATCTCTGGGCGCAAATCGCCTTCTGGGCCCATTCGCTGGTGTTCGTGCTCGCTTCGATTCTGGTGCCGAAGCTGTTGCTCGACGTGCAGTTCCACGACCTGGTGCTGATCGCGGTGCTGATCGCCGCCGCCTTCGGGGCGCGGCTTCTGGTGCTCTTCCTGCTCCTGCCGCTCTTGAGCCTGGCCAAGCTCACCCAGCCGATCAGCACCGCCTATAAGCTCGCCATAGCCTGGGGCGGGCTGAGGGGCGCCCTGACCCTGGTGCTGGCGCTTGCCGTTACCGAGAATTCGGCGCTGAACCCGGAGGTGCAGCGGTTCGTGGCGGTGCTCGCGACCGGCATGGTCCTGTTCACGCTGCTGGTCAACGGCACGACGCTGAGAGCGGTCATCCACCTCCTGCGCCTCGATCGCCTGTCGCCCGTCGACCAGGCGCTGCGCGACCGGGTGCTGGCGCTCTCCTATGCGGAGATCGCTGAGACCATTCGCGCCACCGGCCGCGAACACGAAATCTCGCCTTCCGCCCTCGCGAGCGCGCTCGCGCCCTATGAGGCCGGGATCGCGGCGGCAAATTCGCCCGGCGCCGAAGAGGCCGGCCTGACCGATCACGAGCGCCTGGCGATCGCGCTGGTGGCGCTCGGCAACCAGGAACGCATGCTGGCGCTCGAAATCATGGCCGAGCGCGCCGCTTCGCCGGTCACCGTGCAGGCGCTGCTGCGAAACGCCGAAGCCCTGGGCGAAGGCGCGAGGAGCGGCGGACGTCTCGGCTACAAGCGCAGCGCCGAGGCGGCGCTCGCGTTTCCGTTTTCGTTCGCCGCCGCCTATTTCCTTTACCGGCGGCTCGGCATTGTGCGCTTTCTCGCCGATCGGCTCGGCGACCGGTTCGAAATGCTGCTCGTGACCCGTCTTTTGATCCAGGAGCTTAGCGGGCCCCACGCGGCGCGGTCGCGTTCGATCTTCGGCGAGCGGGTCGTCGAGCTCATCGACGCCATCCTCAAGGAGCGCCTCAAGCGGACGACGGCCGCTCTCGACGCGCTGCGCCGGCAATATCCTCAGTACGCTGCGGCGCTCGAAGCGCGGTTCGTGCGCCAATCGGCGTTGCGGCGCGAGATGGGACGTTACGACGCCCTGTTCAAGGAAGGCCTGATCGCGGCCGAGGTCTACGAAGATCTCAAAGGCAGCGTCGTGGATATGCAGGCGAGAGAGACCCGGCCCCGCTTCGACCTCGGCCTCGACACCGGCCAGCTGATCGGGCGCCTGGAGCTGTTCGCCGATCTCAGCGACCAGCAGCTGGAGCGGGTTCAGAAGCTGCTCAGGCCCCGATTCGCCGTCCCGCGGGAGGTGATCGTGCGCAACGGCGACCGGGGCGACGCGTGCTATTTCATCGCCTCCGGCGCCGCAGAGGTCGTTTTTCCCGGTCGCCGCATCCCGCTCGGCACCGGCGACCTGTTCGGCGAGATGGCGCTGCTCACGGGCATGACGCGCCAGGCCGATGTCGTCGCCATGACCTACTGCCGGCTCCTGGTGCTGCGGAAGGTCGACTTCGACCGGTTCATGCAGGACAATCGCGACATCCGCCTCGCCATCCATAAGATCGCGGCCTCGCGATTATCGATGAACCGCTCGGATGAGGCGGCCGCGACATCCTGATTCGTTGAAGGTGCGGATCAATGGAACGCGGCGGATCGGCATCGGTGAAAGGTTGGGCCTTGCTCCCATCAACGACGGGAGCGGACACGCGCTTAATTGCGGGCCTTAGGGTCCGGGCCTCGATTTCGGCCTTTCCTCGACGAGCCGCGAGCGACTGGAACCAAAGGCTCCAGGGCATCCTCGATCCTCCGCTCCACTCGCTCGACGATGCCCTGCGCAAGCCGGTCTTCGATGTGGGTGAAATGTTCATTGGACAAAGCGATGGCGCGTTCGACGTTCCGCGCTTTCAATGCCTCAGCGATAGCGGCGTGCTCGTCGACGCTGCACAACGAAAGCCGAGGCGGCTCGAAAGCGGAAACCATGAGCGACGAGCGCGCGAGCAATTCGCGAAGAAAGTGTGACAGCTCCGGGCTCTTCAGGGAGTCGACAAGCAGCACGTGGAACTCGCCAGACAATCGCACGGACGCCGCCCGATCCGCGCCTGAGGCGGCCTCGCGCTCTTCGCCTAAATGAGCGTCTATTCGAGACATCATGGCGTCGTTCAATTCCTTCACGAGCTGCGTGAGAACTCCGGTTTCGAAGACCCGATGGGCTCGATAGACCGTCCGGATTTCCTCGGGCGACGGATTGGGAACAAAAGTCCCTCGCCGCGGAATTCTCTCAAGCCGTCTTTCCGCGACCAAACGGTGCAAAACCTTGCGGACCCGCTCTCGCGAAACGCCGAAAATGGTCGCCAGCCGATGCTCTGGCAGCTTTGACCCGGGCGCCAATCGACCCTCGAACAATGCGCGCGTCAAGGCGCCATGCACGTCATCGTCGATCGCAGGCCCGTCACGGGCGGCCCGCTTGCGACTTCGATCCTTTATCTTCGTCGTTGCGGGTGCCACGCGAATCTCCATTGCTGCGCGCATTGCCGAAGCTTTGTGCACACTCAGCGTCGATAATGTGCACAGTATGCCCGTCTAAGGACCGTCGGTCTGGTCGCCAACGTCCGCGGCTTCATATTTGAACGCTTATCCAACGTTGTGCACAATTGGCGCCAACCTTGCTTCGCTGTCGCGGCCGCGCGTGTTCGGCTAGCAATTTCGGGAGCGATCAATGTCAGCTTGGCGTCTCATCCGACCACCCTCTCTTCTTGCGCTCGTGGCCTGCTCGTTTCTCGCGGCTCCGTCGGCTAATGCCGGATCGACGACCTACACGCCGGCGACCCCAGAGCCAGGGACCGAGATTCCGAAGGTCAGCGTGTCCTTCGGGATGCGCCCCTATGCGGACAACACCTTCTACGTCATCGGCATCGAGAAGGGCTGGTTCAAGGACGTCGGCATAACGATCACGCCTGAACCGGACGGGATGAAGACGACCGAGAATCAGTGGGTCCCGCTTCTCCTCAACCGGCAGGTCGACATCAACTCGGCGACCTGCGGCAAACTGTTGCCCTCGTACAAAAGCACCGATCAACTGAAATGCGCCGGGTTCGCCGTCACCTTCTCGGGCTACGCGATGCTTGCAAACCCGAAGCTCGGGCTGAAGAGGCTCGCAGACACCATGACGCCCGGCGTCACGCTGCAACAGGGGTTGGCGGAGGCGCTCAAACCGTTGGTCGGCAAGACCATCTACGTTCCGCCGTCGACCTCCGAGAAGGAGTTCACGGAAGTTCCGTTCAATCTGGCGGGGCTCGGCTTGCCGAATTATGTCACGATGGAAGATTCGCAGATGTTGCTGCTGGCCAAGAGCGGCCGGCTCGACTTCATGCATCCCATCGGCGCCCCAATCGCGCAATCGATGCTCGATGCGGGTTGGACCCCGATCTACGATACCGAGCAATTGTTGAAGTTCGGTCCGGGCGGGATCGATTCTCCTTTCGAGCCACTGGTGTTCAACAATGGTTGGGCGGCGACCGCGGATTACATCAATGATCATAAGACCACGATGATGCGCTTCGCCTCGGTGGTGTTTCGCATCATCGACGCGCTCAAGAAGGACCCCTCGCTTTATGGCGTCTATGCGCCCTACCTCAACAGCGTGGCGGGAACTTCGCTCGATGCGGCCGGCGTCCGCCGCACCGTCGAACAACTCGATCCGTTCGTTCCGTTCGACGAACAGACAAAGTATTTCGTCAACAAGGAAGGTGCGGAATATTACGGCAATTCCATGGGCGCCTTCATCAAGTCGCTGGAGGCCTCCGGCACGATTCCCGCCGGCATAACTCCCGAAGAGATCGTATGGGCCGCCCCGATGTATGACGAAATGGCCGCATACAAGAAGAAGTCGGAAGCGCTTTTCGAGACGGCGCCGAAGTCGGGGCTGTCTGCGGAGAAGGAGGCTTTGCTGGCGAAGGCCCATCAGCTCTACGATTGGGACGATTTCCTCGACTCCTATCGGCTCGCGAGCGCTGCGTTGGCGGGGTAGTGGCTCCAGTTCGCCAGGCAGAGCGAAAACCGTCGTCGCCAAACCGATTCGCTCAGTTTCGACCCTGTTCCAATTTCGAAATATGACCGAGAGTGCGGCCGGGTTGGCGCGCAGAACCTGACTGATTGAGGGCGCCCCCGGCGTTAGGCGACGTCTGGAGCGCCTGCGGCCCAACTGGCGGATGATTGCAAGATGGCTCGAACGTCACTCAGCGTCGCGCGGCTGCCGGTCGATCCCTTGGGAATCATCGGGCTCCTGGCGCTGGTCGCCTTGTGGTGGGGACTGTCGCAGTTTCACTTTTTGTCGCGGTTGGCGCTGCCGCCGCCAGCCGGCGTGGCCGCCGCGATCACGCAGAATTTCTTCTCGTCCAGCTATCTGGCGAATTACCATCTGGGGTACGGGGGCCTCGCTGGAAATCTTGCCTACACGATATCGAACGTCGTCGTCGCGCTCGCAGTCTCGTGCGTCGTGGGCGTCGCGCTCGGATTCGCCAGCGCGCGGGTCGAACTGTTCCGCGCCTTCGCCGATCCCATTATGCTAACCGCCGGGACGATTCCGATCCTCGTGACCGCGCCGTTCTTCTTGATCTGGTTCGGGACGAGCCGAAGCGCCCAGATCGCTTTGCTGATTCTCTTCGACGTCACGATTGTATATCTGTTCGCCCAGCGCGCCGCGGCCAACCTCGACCCAACCTATGTGGCGGCCGGTCGAACGCTCGGCGCGGGGCCGATGAGAATCGTCTCCGACGTCTACCTCAAGGGCGCGCTGCCCGAGGTGTTCGGCGGAATTCGCATCGCGCTCGCCGGCGCCTGGGGGCTCGAGGCCTTTTCCGAGTTGCTTGGCGCGCCCAAAGGCGTCGGCAGGGTCATTCAGGCGATGGCCGCGGAGATGGACTCTCAAATGGTGTTCGCTGCAATCATGACGCTGGCCGCGGTCGCCGTCGCGTTCGATGTCGCCATCGGCGGGGCATTCGACTTCATAACGAGATGGAGGCGGAGGGCGCGCCTGTGAGGGAGCAATCGCGGGATGGCGGAAGTCGAACTTCGGAATGTCGGGCAATTTTTCCGCCGATCGGGCGGCGCGCTGGTCGAAGCGGTGGCGGACGTGAGTCTGGTGATCCGATCTCACGAGTTCGTTTGCCTGATCGGGCCCTCGGGCTGCGGCAAGACGACACTGTTGCAACTCGTCGCCGGGCTCACACCCGCAAGCCAGGGCCAGATTTCCGTCGACGGCGCCGCAATCGCGGGCCCCTCTCCCGAGCGGGGACTCGTCTTTCAGCGCGACAGCGTTTTCCCGTGGATGCGAACGATCGACAACGTGTCTTATGGCCTCAAGTGTCGCGGGGTCGAAAAGACCAAGCGCATCGAGATCGCGCGCCAATATCTCAGACAGGTGGGGCTTGGCGATGTTGAGCGGTCCTGGCCGCGCGAACTCTCCGGCGGCATGCTGAAGCGGGTTGCTGTGGCTACGGTGTTCGCAAACTCGCCGCGGGTGCTCCTTATGGATGAACCCTTCGCCGCTCTCGACTACGTGACCAAGCTGCAGCTGCATCAGCTGCTGCTGACCCTCTGGGAGCAACATCGGCCAACAGTGCTGTTCGTCACCCACGATGTCGACGAGGCGATGCTGCTCGCCGATCGGATCGTGGTGATGAAGGAAGGTCGGGTCGTCGACGACCGGAAGATCACTTTGGCGCGCCGGCGCACGGTCGAAAGCCTCGCGCTGCCCGAAGCCGTCGCGCACAAGGAAGTACTGTTGCGGCATCTCGGACTCGGCGAGCTGGTGCAGGACCGGACGGCGCCGCTGTGAAACGCACGACGGCGCACCGCCTGACGAGCTTCGGCGTTCTTGTCGTCCTCGCGGCTCTCTGGCAGCTCGCGTCGATCCTGATGCCATATGAGAGCGTGCCGGGCGAACCTATGATCCCGGGTTGGCAGATCCTCGTGACCCGAACCTTCCTCAGTTTGGCTGACTACTGGCAAGGCGGTTTGGGCGTCCCATCAGTCGCGCAGGGGGGCCCACGAACCTACGCCGGGGCGGCGCTCGCCGTCCTCAGCAACTCCTGGGATACGAGCCTCCGTCTATTTACTGGACTGACGCTCGGCGTCGCCGTCGGACTGGTTGCGGGGCTCGCGGTCTCCTGGTCAAAGTGGTCGCGGCGGATCGTCGCGCTACCCGCGCAGATCATTCGCACGTTTCCGATGTTGGCGTTGATCCCCATGTTCCAGCTTTGGTTCGGCGCAACCTTCCTGGGAATGGCGCTATTCGTTGCGTTCGCCGTCGGCGTCATTTTCTTCACCGGGACGGTGAACGCCGTCGGCAACGTCTCCGATATCCATGTCGACTACGCGCGCACGCAGGGTGCGAGCCGAATTCAGATCTATCGCTCTGTCATTCTTCCAGCGATGTTTCCTGAATTGCGCTCAAGCATCCTGCTCAGCCTCGGCACCGCCTGGACGGCCGTGATCGCTGCGGAATTCCTCGGCGCCCAGACCGGACTCGGCCAGATCATCGTCTTTGCCCAGTATTTCGGATATGTGGGCCGGATGTTTCTGGTAGCGCTGTTTCTGCTTTTCTACGCGGCGATCACATACGCCCTCTTCGAGCGGGCGTCGCGGCGGCTGACCGAGTGGATGCCCCGCGAGCTAGCGACGCCTGACCGATATGGGGCGCCATGACGACGGTTGATCTGTGGTCCGGGAACGATGGCCGGGATCTTTGGGGTTACGGAAGCGCGAAACCGAATCCTCACTGGCCCGGCGATGCGCGCGTCGCCGTCTCGTTTGTCGTCAATTTCGAGGAAGGCGGCGAATACGCCATGTCCGATGGCGACGATCACAACGAAGCCGTTCACGAAGTCGAACATCGCCTTGTCGGATTGCCCGATCCCGGCCTCGACAGCCATTTTGAATATGGCACGCGTGCGGGCTGGTGGCGGATCGTCGACGTGCTGGGCCGCCACGACGTCAAGGCGACGGTGAGCGCGTGCGGCCGCGCGGTCGAACGGCTGCCGCGACTGGCCCAGGACGCCAGTCGACATGGGCACGAGATCGCGGCCCATGGCTGGCGGTGGGAATCCCATGCGGGCATGAGCGAGGACAAGGAACGTCAGCGGATCGCCTGGACGGTCGCCGCCATTGCCAAGGCGACCGGCGTGCGCCCCGTCGGATGGCACACCCGCGCGCCGGCGTCGCCCAACACGAGACGCCTGCTCGTCGAGGAGGGTGGCTTTCTCTACGACAGCGACGCCTACAATGACGACTTGCCGTACACATTGGCGTACGGCCAGCGCCGCCATGTTGTGATGCCGTATGCCTTCGACACGAACGACATGCAGTTCCAGACCACCAATCGTTTTCGCGGCGCCTCCGATTTCGCCGACTATGTCCTGGAGGCGTTCGAGTGGCTCTATCGCGAAGGCCTGCACGCGCCAAAAATGATGTCGATCGGCCTCCACCTGCGGGTGATCGGACGCCCCGGCCGCATCGGCGCCCTCGAGCGGATCTTGTCGACGATGCGGGCGAAAGACGATGTCTGGATCGCCCGCCGCGATGAAATCGCGCGCCACTGGCTGGCGCGGATGCCGGAACCGAAGTGAACGCCGCGCGTGGCCGGTTGGTTATCGTCAATCCCAACACCAATGCGCGGGTGACCCTTTGGCTCGCGGAGGAAGCGCGCCGTGTCGCCGGGACCGCGATCGAAGTGATCGCGGTCAATGCGGAGTCGGGGATCGAAGCAATCGAGACCCCCGAGCACCTCGAAATTGCCGCGCGCGCTGTTGCTTCCGAAGTGGCGAAGCATCGAGGCGCCAGCGGCGCGGTTGTCGCGGGCTTCGGCGATCCCGGCGTCGAGGAGGCGCAAGCGCTCGGACTCATGCCGGTTGCGGGTCTCGGTAAAAGCGGAATGTCGGCGGCGGCGCTAGGCGGCCGGCGGTTTTCGATTGTTACGCTTGGAATGGCGATGCGAGAGCCTATCCTCGCGAAAGCGGCGTCGCTGGACTTGGCGAGTCAACTCGCGGAAGTTCTCGTCCTGCCGTTCTCGATTGCCGAAATGGTCAGAGATCGCGACGCCGCGCTGGCCGAAATCCTTCGGGCCGTTCGGGGCTGTCAGGATGGCGCCGTGCTATTGGGCGGAGCCCCGTTCGCGGGCTTGGCGGCCGGCATCGCGCTGGAGACGCGGCGGATCGTGCTCGACGGCGTCGAGGCCAGCATCGAAACGGTCGAGCGTGTGAATCGGGTCCGATGAAAGTCCGAATTGCGTTGGCGCGGTTTGCGAGTCGAAAAATTGGGCGCCGAACACGGCTTTGTCACGCGAACCGTAGCGTGTCTCAGTCTGGCCGGCGCCAACAGGGGTCGTCCTTGAAACAGGCTGCGGGCACGCCAGTTCGACCCCAGGCGATCATTCGGCGATGGTTTGGTCTCCCCGTCTTCGGCCGCGTCTGCCGTATCGAGACGGGGCGGTTTTGGTCGGTCGTTGTGCTAATCTGAACGCCCGACGAGGGCGCGCCATGGCCTGGATCCGGAAAAATTGCGGCGATTCTGGTCGCCGATGTCGTCGGCTATAGCCGGCTCGCGGGAGCGGACGAATTTTCCTCTCGATCTTGACTCGCACGGAGCGCTATCGCGATCGACGCAAACAGATCTTTCGCTACCAGCGATAGGCGCGCAATGCATTTTCCCCAAGGATCAACCGGCGTTGTCGGCGCGAGTGGTATCGTGGGCGCATTTCAGTGACTTAGGTTGGTCCGCAGCCATTAAATGTTTTCATATGGTGGTACCGCCACCCCGGCTCGAACGGGGGACCTCTAGATCCACAATCTAGCGCTCTAACCAACTGAGCTATGGCGGCCCGATGGTGGGCCGGGAAACTAGTGTCAAAGCGGAAGGCGCGCAAGACCGCATTCCTGCGAGCGGCTATGCGCGGTCAGCGATAAAAGGACGCCGCCCGCAACGGCGGACGGCGTCCATTGACGACGCGAGGGAGGAGCGCGCCGCCAGAGGCGCAAAATCCCGATCAGACGGCGATCTTGAAGGATTTCGCCACCTGTTCCTTGATCGGCTCGACGGCGTCCGCCATCGCCTTTTGCGTCAGCGCGCCGATGTCCTTGGTCTGGCTGGTCATCGTTTCGACCTGCTTGCGGGCGAACTCGGTCTGGAGCGCGATGACATCGGACAGCGACTTGGCCGCGAACACCGATTTCAGGAAGTCGAAGTTCGCGTCGGCGTTGACGCGCAATGCTTCGAAGGTCTTGGCGTTGACAGCCAACGCGCCGTCCTTGGCTGCGGCGAAGCAGACCTCGAACGCGCTCGCCGCTTCATCGGCGGCGGTCTTGGCCTTGGCGAAGGCGGCGCGCGATTCGACGACGCTCTTTTCGAGCGCGCTGCGGAAGCTCTGTTGAATTTCCTCGACCGGTACGGCGACTTGCGGCGCCGTCGGCATGACGGCGTTGATCGGGGCAGCGACAGCCTCTACCGGGGCCGCGGCGGAAACCGCCTGGGCGGCGGCGCTTTTCTTGGGTGCGGTAGCCATAAAGAAACCTCGACGTTTACGTTGGTGATGGACAGGTTGACGATTGACTTGCGGCGAAATGGCGCCGGCGCTCAGATTGAGCCGGGCGTCACGCTCTTCTGGATGATGGCGCTGAGTTCCTTGGCCTGATTCTGCAACACGGCGAGTTGGGCCTTCATGTATTCGCTCTGCAGCGCCAGAGCTTCCTGAGGATCCTTCGCCTTGACCAGCTTGTGAGCCAGGTCGAACGCGGCGTTCACGTTCTGCTCGGTATAGGCCAGGACGTGCGCGCTGACCGATTTCGCGCCGCTTTGCGACGTGTTGGTGGCGTCGCCCGCGGCGCCCGTGGCCCGCTGCGCGACGGTGAGGAAACCCTCGAACGCCTTGCGCGCCTGTTCGACGCTGCGCTCCGCGAAGTCGCGCAACTCATTTGGGATCTCAAACGGCGAATTGGACATTTTCTTCCCTTTCGGCCTCCGACAGCGAATCGGCGCCCGCTGTTTGAGCACCCTATAGCGGGCTTTTTGTTGCAGTGCAACATATTTTGCGCCGCACCCAAAAATTTTAACCTTGCCCCCAATCGGCGGCGCCGGCGCCGTGGTGAAATCGCGACAACGGCGTTAAGGTTTCGCTAACGATAAAGCCCGAGTCGTCGGCCGGATCGCCGCCGGCCGCGCCGGTCGCATTGTCATTTACGAGCGCCGACTTTGACCCACTCGCCGCCATCGTCCGCCCCTGCACCCGCGGTCCAGTCGCCTGAGGAAGCCGGAGCGGCTTTCGACCCGCGGCTGGCGCCGCCGGACTGGCTCGGCGACAGCGCGCGGCTGGCGATTGTTTTCCCGCCGGTGCGGATCGTCGCCGCGAGCCCGGCCATGCTCGCGTTGTTCGAGGTCAACGACACGAATGCGCTCGAAGCGCGGCTGCTGCGCGGCGAGGGACCGAGCGCGCGGCGCCTGCGCCATCTGGCGGCGACGCTCCCCGTCGGCGAGCCGGCGCGGCTCGAGGGCATGCGTTTCGTCGTCGAACGGCGGCGGATCAACGTCAATTTGCGCTGCGCCCGCGTCCCCGCGCCGGCGGGCGCGACGTGGCTTTTGGCGTCGATTCCGGCCCTCGGCGCCGCGAGCGCCGCGCCGCCTCCGGCCGCTGACGGTCGCGACGCTACGCCGCCCGAGGAACCCCCGGCGCCGGATGTGGGCGGACCGCCGCCGCTGAATTCGCGCTTCCTGTGGACGCTTGACGAAGACGGCCGTTTTGGCGCGGCCCATCCCGCGCTCGCCGCTGCGGTCGGCGCAAACGGGCCGCATCGCGGCGAGTCCGTCGAGGCCCTGCTCGGCCGCGCCGAACTCGACGGCGGCGGCGAGCTCGTCCGCGCCCTTGCCGGGCGGCAAACCTTCTCCGGAATCGCCGTCGGCTGGCCGCTTCCGGGCTCGGATCGGCGCCGGCTGGTCACGCTTTCTGCTGCGCCGCTGTTCGGCCGCCGTCGAGAATTTTTGGGGTATCGCGGTTTTGGCGTGCTGGGCGAGGAGATGGAGGCCGCAGCTTCGAACCGGGCGGACCTCGCGCCGGCGCTTGCGGAGGACGATCAACCCCCGGGGATCGCGGGAATCGAACCAGCCGGCGCGCCGGCCGCCGACGAGCCTCACGCCGAGGCCCAAGCTCCCGAAAGCGCCGCGGAACCATTGGAGATGGATTTCGCTCCTGCCGCGGCGGATGCTCCAGAAGCTCTGTCCTCCCCGGAGGCTTCCCTCGAGGCGGACGGAAGCGAGTCGGCTCCGGCGTCGCCTGAGGCGGGCGAGACCGACACCGCGCCGACGGACGTTTCCGAGCCAGACTTCGCCGGGCTCCCATCGGCGGGCGGGGCCGAGACGGGGCCGGCTGAACGCACGGCCGAGATCTACGTCCTCCGCCAGCCCGCGCTTCCCCCGGCGTCAAACATCGTTCCGATTCGCCCCGGCGCGCTCGACGGGACAAGTTCCCGGGAGCCGCTGCACGGGTTCCCCGCCGAGAGCGTTGAGCTCACCCGGAACGAGCGCGACGCCTTCCGCGAGATCGCGCGCGCTCTGGTCGGCCGGACGCCGGCTGCGCGCGACGAGAGCGCCGGCGAACGGGCGGAATTGGGGATCGTCGCGCCTGCCGAGCCGTCGGCAGGTCGGGAGGGCGAGCCTGCCGCGGCCGGCGGCGCCGACAACGACGAGGTGCGGCGCAACGCTGGCGCCGTTCTCGACCGCCTCCCGATCGGGGTTCTCATTGTCCGCGACGCGCGCCCGCTCTACGCCAACCAGACGCTCCTTGATCTCATCGGCTATCCCGATTTCGCGGAATTCGAGGCGGCGAACGGGCTTGCCGCGATGTTCCGCGACCGCGATCCGCAACGGATGGCGGCTGAGGATGCGGGCTCGGTCGCGATCGTCAGGGCGGACGGTCAGATCCTGTTCGTCGACGGGCGCGCTCAGGCGATCGCATGGGAGGGCGCCCCGGCGACGTTGATCGCGTTGCGACGCTCGCCGGAAGCGGAACTGCAGGCCAGGTTCGGCGCTGAGGAGCGAGAGGCGCCGATGCGCAACGGTTCGGCGAGCGACCTTCAGGCGATGCTCGACCGGGCGACGGACGGCGCGGTCGCGCTCGACGCCGCCGGCCGCATCCTGTCCCTGAACGAGCCGGCCGAGCGGCTGTTCGGCTATCACCAGAACGAGATCGCCGGCGAGAGCGTCCTGATGCTGCTCGCGCCGCAGAGCCACCCCGAGACAATCGCCAGGCTCGAAGCCTTAAGCCGCAGCGGCGAGGCCGAAGTGGCCTTTCGCCCGCTGCAGGCAGTCGGGCGCGATCGCGGCGGCGGTTCGATTCCGCTGGCGCTGACGCTGGCGCGGATCGGCCCGAGCGAAGCCCCGCACTTTTGCGCCCTCGTGCGCGATCTCACCCGCGAGCGCGAGGCCGAGCGGCGCCTCATTGCCGCGCGCGACGCCGCCGAGGCCGCGAGCGCGGCCAAGACCGACTTTCTCGCCCAGGTCAGCCACGAAATCCGCACGCCTTTGCACGCCATCCTCGGCTTCGCCGAAGTCATGATGGAGGAGCGTTTCGGCCCGGTCGGCAACGAGCGTTACAAGGACTATCTCAAGGACATCCACGCTTCCGGCAGCCACGTGACGAGTCTCGCCGACGACCTGCTCGATTTGAGCAAGATCGAGGCGGGCAAGCTCGAACTCGCGTTCGCCGCCGTCGACGCCAACAGCGTCATCCGCGAGTGCGTCTCGCTGATGCAGCCGCAGGCGGCGCGCGAGCGCGTCATCATGCGCGTCTCGCTCCACGACCGCCTGCCGCGGGTGATGGTCGACGAGCGCTCGCTCAAGCAGATCATGCTGAACCTGATGTCGAACGCGGTGAAGTTCAACGAGCCGGGCGGGCAAGTGATCGTATCGACCGCCGTCGACGCCGCCGGACAGGCGGTGATCCGGGTGCGCGACACCGGTGTCGGCATGAGCGAAAGCGAAGTCGGCCTCGCGCTCGCGCCGTTCGGCCAAGTCGGCAAGGCCGGGGCTAAAGGCGGGGCCGGCCTCGGCCTGCCGCTGACCAAGGCGCTGGTCGAAGCCAACAAGGCTGAGTTCTCGATCAAGAGCCGCCGCGAACAAGGCACCCTGATCGAGATTGCGTTTCCCAATATTCAGGCGGCGCAATAGGGAGCGGCTCGGAATCGCATTCGGTTAGGCGAGGCGCGCCCTTAGTCGGGGCGCGGCGAAATCCAACAGCATCCGCACCTTCAGCGGCGTCAGTTCCTGACCGGCGTGGATGAGGCTGACCGGCGCGGCCTCAGGCTCAAACTCGGCGAGCACGATCTGGATTCTGCCGTCGAGGACCGCTTGCGCGACTTGATAAGACAGGACGCGGGTGACGCCCAGGCCCGCAGCCGCCGCGTCAATCGCCGCTTCGGCCGTGTTGACGGACAGGCGCGAGCGCACGGGGACGCGCAGCTCACGTTTCGACTTCGAGTCGGCAAAGATCCAATGCTCCGAGGAGGAAAGCAGGTCAAACGTCACCGCGGATAGTGCGGACAGCTCTTCCGGCCGTTTCGGGACCCCCTGAGCAGCGAAGTAGGAGGGACTGCCGCAGACGACTCGGCGCACCGAGCCGATCCGCGTCGCCGCCAATGAGCTGTCGGCCAGCGCGCCGATGCGCACGGCCATGTCGACATGGTCGTCGATGAGGTGGAGATTGCGGTCGGACAAGACCAATCGCAGATTGATCTCCGGCCATCGCCTCAGAAAGTCGGCAACGACGGGCAGGACATGTAGCCGGCCGAAAACGACCGGCGCGGTGATCACCAGGTCTCCCCTCGGCGCGGCATAGTCTCCAGACGCCGCCCGCTCGGCGTCGCCCACCTCATCAAGGATGCGCTTTGCGGCGGCGAGAAACGCCGCGCCGGTGTCGGTTAGAGCCAGGCGGCGCGTCGAACGGACAAGGAGCCGCGCGTTGAGGTGGGCTTCGAGATCGGAAATCTTGCGGCTAACCGTCGGCAGCGGCACGCCCAGCTTGCGCCCGGCGGCGGACAAGCTGCCGGATTCCACGGCTGAGACCAGAAGGGACATGGCTTCGAGGCGGTCCATGGCGCTTCCATAATTTGAAAGAAACTGTTTCAAAGATACAGGATTATTGAATCCAATGAAATGGTCTAGCTCCCCAATCGCCCGGCCAATTCCGACCGGAGCGAACAGGAGTCCGCCCATGTCCCGCATCACCATCCGGACCCTTGAGTCCGCCCCAGAGGCCTCAAAGCCGCTTNNGCTCGGCCTCAGCGGCGCACTCTCGAAGACATTGGACGTCAGGACCCGCGAGCGCATCGCGATCGCGGTCGCCGAGACCAATGGCTGCGATTATTGCCTTTCGGCGCATACCTACCTCGGCCTGAACCTGGCGAAGATCACGCCGGAAGATGCGACGCTGGCGCGGAAAGGTTCGTCCACCGACGCGAAAGCCGGCGCCGCGGTCCGCTTCGCGGTCCAGGTCGCCAGGACCCGCGGCGGCGTTAGCGACGCTGATCTCGCCGCGGTGAAGCAGGCCGGCTTCAGCGAAGCTCAGATCGTCGAGATCGTCGCTCTGGTGGCCGAGAACGTGTTCACCAACTACCTCAACCGAGTCGCTCAGACCGACATCGACTTCCCTGTGCTTCATACCGCTGAAGCCGCCTGAACGCCCTCGAGCCGGCGGCCGCCCGCCGGTCTTTCTTCCTCCCCGTGGAGCGCCGCCATGGCTTACGGATTCCTCGACATTGCCGCTACGCCCGGGGTTCGCGCCGCGCAACAGGCCAACGGCCGCGGAGACTACTGGGCCGCTTTCAAGGGCGACCGCCCATCTGATCGCTTCACTGAAGCGGAAACCGCGTTCATCGCCGAGCGCGACAGCTTCTATATGGCGACCGTGTCCGAGAGCGGCTGGCCGTACGTACAGCATCGTGGCGGGCCGTCCGGCTTCATCCGCGTGCTCGACAACCGGACGCTCGGCGTCGCCGACTTTCGCGGCAACCGGCAATATATCAGCGCCGGCAATCTTGCCTCCGAGGGTCGGGCGGCGCTGATCCTGATGGACTATCCCAACCGGCGCCGCCTCAAGATTTATGCGCATGTCGAGACGAAGGATCTGGCCGCCGATCCGGAGTTGGCCGCGAGGTTGACCTTGCCGGGCTACAGAGCCAAGGTCGAGCGTAGCCTCATCATGCATCTGGCCGCGTTCGACTGGAACTGCCCGCAGCATATCACGCAGCGATTTAGCGAAGCCGAACTGGCCCCGGCGCTCGCGCCATTGCGCTCCCGCCTCGAAGCGCTCGAGTCCGAAAACAAGGCGCTGCGCGCGCTGTTGGCTGCAACAGGAGATTGAGCGTGGATACGACCGAACGTCCGCCGCTGCCGCCCTTCACGCCGGAGACCGCAGCCCAAAAAGTCCGTCTGGCCGAGGATGCCTGGAACAGCCGTGATCCGGCGCGGGTGTCGCTGGCCTATACGGAGGACAGCAGATGGCGCAATCGCGTCGAGTTCATCGACGGCCGGGAGGCCATTCGGGCGTTCCTGACCCGCAAATGGAACAAGGAACTCGACTACCGGCTCATCAAGGAGCTGTGGGGGTTTCGCGACAACCGGATGGCGGTGCGGTTCGCCTACGAATGGCATGACGACAGCGGCCACTGGTTTCGCTCCTATGGCAACGAGCTTTGGGAGTTCGATGAGCACGGCCTGATGCGTAGACGCGTCGCGAGCATCAACGACCTGCCGATTGTCGAAACCGACCGCAAGTATTTCTGGCCCGCCGGCCGGCGTCCCGACGACCATCCCGGGCTGACCGATTTGGGGCTTTAGAGCGTTTTTCGCTCCCGCCGAACGTCAACCTGTCATTGCCGCGGAGGCGGGAATCCAGGGCCGCCGCCGCGGCCGGAAGTCTGGATACCCGCTTTCGC
>PLUH01000410.1:6717-15340 GCA_003164825.1 Hyphomicrobiales bacterium | reverse complement strand
GGAGCACGCGCTCGATTCGGCTTTTCTGCGCGGTCTTTACGACCTTGTTTTCGCCTACGAGGGCGGCGATCCGAGCCGGCCGCGGCTCGCCGCGGGCGACGCGCTGCGAGGCGGCTTCCGGATGTTCTACACCTACCGCGGAGCGTTCTTCTGGAAGATGCGCCGGGGCATGGGCGACGTGGTCTTCGCCCCTTTCTACCAGGTTCTCCGGCGGCGCGGGGTCAGGTTCAAATTCTTCCACCGCCTCGAGAACGTCAGGCTCTCCGCGGCCGGGTCGGGGGAGGGCGGCGAGCGCGCTTATGTGGAGGCGCTCGAGTTCAGCGTGCAGGCGAAAGTGCGCGGCGGTCGGGACTATCGGCCTCTGATCGCCATCAACGGCGGGCCATGCTGGCCATCCGAACCCGAGTACGGACAACTCGAGCACGGCGCGGCGCTTGAAGCCGAGGCGCGCGATTTCGAATCGCACTGGGAGCGGACGAGGGCGGCGACCCGGACGCTCAGGGTGACGCGCGATTTCGATTTCGTGGTGCTCGGGGTCGGCCTGGGCGCGATCCCCTATGTCTGCAAGGAATTCATTGCCAGAGACAGCCGATGGCGTAAGATGACCGCAAACGTGAAGACCGTCGCGACCCAAGCGTTTCAGCTCTGGCTCAGCGAGGATCTGCAACAACTCGGGTGGGAGCCGCCGCCGGTGACCCTCTCGGCTTTCGTCAAGCCGTTCGACACGTGGTCGGACATGGGCCAGGTCGTTCCCGCGGAAGGTTGGCGGCGGCCTCCGCAAACCATCGCTTACTTTTGCGGCGCGCTCCACGAGCCCGACGATGGCGAGACCACGGCGAAAGACGGCTACTATGCTGCGAGCCGGGAGAAGGTTCGCAGCAACGCGCTCGCGTTTCTCGACCATGAGGTGCGCCATCTGTGGCCGAAGGCGGCGGACGCCGAGCGCGGCTTTCGGTGGGAGCTGCTGGTCGACGTGGGTGATCAGCAGTCCGGCGAAGAGAGGCCTCGCCGACATCGTCGGGGCGGGATGCGCGCGCCGGACAGGAGCCGCTTCGATTCGCAGTTCTGGGTCGCGAACGTCAACCCGACCGACCGCTACACCCAGTCCATCCCCGGCAGCTCCGAGCATCGCATATCGCCACTCGACAATACCTACGACAATCTGACCTTGGCCGGCGACTGGACCGATTGCGGGCTCAATCTCGGCTGCGTCGAGGCGGCGGTGATGTCGGGGCGGCTGGCCGCGCACGCCCTGTCAGGTTCGCCGGCGTTGGAAGGCATCATTGGGTTCGATCATCCCTGAACAGCGGGGGCGCCGCTGAGAATCGAGAGGCTGAGATGGCTGACAATCGTGCGAAACGCGACGACCTGCCGCGAACCGGGTCCAATCGGACGACGAGTACCGCGGCTCCGACCGGCGCTCACCGGAGGGTCATCGAACGAGCCGTCAAGCTTGCCTACGGCGTCGTCGACGACCACATCCTCCAGGGCCAGAAAGCCGCCGAGCGCCTCCGCGCAGGAACTTACAGTTCGGCGGATTTCGATTCGGACCTCAAGCATTGCCTCCAGCGCGCGCTCGATCTTTCGAAGGAGTTCGGGGTCGTGGGGATGGATTTTGTCGACGCGGTTCGACGGCTGGCCGGGCCCGGCCTGAGCGCGGGTTCGCCAGTCGCGGACGTCGCGCTTGAAGTCAAATCCAAGCGGCGCAACCAGGTGAAGTACGATATCCGGTCGAGCCCGACCCGCTTCAGCCCGGCGGTGCCCCCGCTCCATTCCGCCGACAAAACCAAAGAGCCGCTCAAAGACATCCACTTTGTGGTCAGGGACGGCCAGCGTCCCGTGCTCGTCGTCAACATCCCTGACAACCACCCTTACGGCGTCTACAGCGGAGCGATCGTTGACTCTGAAACTCACGAGCCGGCGGGCTTCATCACCGTCCGGATCCTCGAAGACGAGAAGCCGTAGCGACGCGGATTGGGACGCGCCTTCCAGTCCGACGACCCCAGCGCTCGTCGCCGAGCTTCTTCAGGAGTGCCGGCTCGAAGTTCTGCGCGCCATGAAGCCCTACTTGGCGTCCGGCGAACCCAGTCCCTACCTCTACGAGCTCGCGGCCGACTATCCTCGGCGCGGCGGAAAGATGATGCGCCCGAGCATCTGCATCGCGACCGCGCGCGCGTTCGGCGCCCGCTCGTCGGACGCCGTGCGCTCGGCCGTGGCGATCGAGCTCCTGCATAACGCATTCCTCGTCCATGACGACATCGAGGATGAAAGCGAGATGCGGCGTGGCGCGCCCGCGCTCCATTCGCTCCACGGTGTCCCGCTCGCCCTCAACGCCGGCGACGCCATGCTTCTCCTGAGCCTGCGTCCGCTGCTCGACAACAGGCAGAACCTCGGCCCGCAACTCGCACTCGACGTCCTCCTCGACACCGAGCGGATGGCGCGAGAGTCCGCCGAAGGGCAGGCGATGGAGCTTGGCTGGCGACGCGATAACGTGATGGAGCTCGAGGACGATGACTATTTCACCATGGTGTTGAAGAAGACATCATGGCTCGCCGTCATCTACCCCATGCGCGTCGGCGCCATGATCGGGACGCGGGGCCGGGCCGATCTCGACCAGTTCATCCGTTTCGGCTTTTTCCTCGGCGCCGCGTTCCAGATTCAGGACGATCTCCTCAATCTCGCCGCCGACCACCGCTACGGCAAGGAGGCGCTCGGCGATCTCTTCGAGGGTAAGCGCACACTGATGCTGATCCACGCGTTTCGCCGGGGCGCGCCGGCGGAGCGCGCCAAGCTCAAGATCATTCTGGGAGCATCTCGGAGCGAACGGCGGGCGGATGACGTCGTTTGGATCAGAAGCCTGATGGAGCGTCACGACTCGCTCAATTATGCGCGCAAGATCGGTCACGGGCTGGCCGGCGCGGCCTTGCATGAGTTCGCCGGAATATTCGGCCGCCTGCCGGCGTCGCGAGACAAGGATTTTCTGCGCGGCCTCGTCACCTGGATCTTCGAACGGACGTGATTGGAGAGGACGGGGGATTTCATCGGCATGTCGAGCGATCGGAACGACCGCGGCCGTCGAACCCAGGGCAAGGCGGGACCTAAGCCGCGCAGAAGGGCGCCCCGGCGCCTGATGATCTACGGCTCAACTGGCTTTACCGGCCGGTTGATCGCCCAGAGGGCGGTCGAGGTCGGCTTGGCCCCGGTGCTGGCGGGCCGGGACGAGGACCGCGTGCGTCTGCAGGCCGAGTTCCTTGGAACGTCGTGGCGGACGGTCAGCCTCGATTCGATCGAGGCGTTGACGGAGGCCCTGTCGGACATCGAGGCGGTCGTGCATGCGGCCGGTCCTTTCGTCGCCACCTTGCCGCCGATGCTGGAGGCGTGCCTGCGCGCCAAGACCCACTATCTCGACGTTTCGGGCGAACTGCCGGTCTTTCGGGAGGCGTTCGGACGCGACTCGGAGGCGGTCCGGGCGGGCGTGATGCTCATGCCGGGCGCGGCGTGGTCGGTCGTGGCGACGGATTGCCTTGCCGCCCACGTCGCGGCGCGCCTGCCGGGGGCGAAATACCTTCGCCTCGGCATGACCCAGTCCCGGCTTTATTCGCGCGGCACCGCCCGCAGCGCGTTCGCGCTCATGTCGTCCGAAGTGGTCATTCGCCGGAACGGCAGGCTAACGCCTGTTCCGATCGGCCGAATGGAACGTGATTTCGACTTCGGCGAGGGCGAGCGAACAAGCATGGCGCTGAGCTGGCCGGATGCGTTGTCCGCCTATCACACGACCGGCATTCCCAACATCGAAGCTTACATGGAGGTCGGCGCTGCGGCCCGCGTCCTCGCGCCGCTGACCGCGCGGATCGGCGAAGCGTTTCAATTGCCGGTTCTGCGCCCCCTGCTTCGCCTCGGCGCGGCGGTGTTGCCGGAAGGCCCCGCCGAGGCGGCGAGAAAGCTGGCCCAACCAGTCATTGTCGCGGAGGCCGAGGACGCCTGGAGGCGGGTCAGCCGCGCGCGGCTCAGGACCGCGGACGGATACGACTTTACCGCGCTGGCCGCAGTCGCCATCGCTGAGCGCGTCATCGGCGGCGACTTTGAACCCGGCTACCAGACGCCGGCGCGGGTCTATGGCGCGGACTTCGTGTTGAGGATCGAGGGCACGACGCGGATTGATCTCGACCTGCGCGACGACGAGACGGCGCGCGGAACGAGCTTGCCGCAGCCGATCGCCTGAAAGCGCCGCGCAAAGCCGAGGAGCGCCACGAAAGAGAAACATCCCGAGTAATTCTCCAAGCGATTCCTTTATAAGCAGTGGAGGAAAGTTATGCTCTATCGTGATCAAATTGGTGAGACTCAAAATCCACCCCCCTATTCTTTCCCAGGGGTTAAGATCAACAGCTTTCGTCTCAAGGCTGATCTAAATAAATTGCAAGAACTCTGCGACAGAGTCCTCAATGTCGGTGATCTTGAGCAGCGCGGCTTCGAATTTCGGCCGATATTTCCATTTGTCGATCTTGAGATCTTGCACTATCCGGAAATGCTATACGCGTATTTTCCGGTCGGCTGCTCTATTTCCCAAAATGAGTGTTATGTGCGCTTGTTTGTAATGAAATATTTGGACGTTGGCGGATTGCTCGTGCCGGACGGAGAAGTGGCGGTGTTTTGTCCTCTCCTCCTTGTCAGCAATACCTGGTCGGCCTTTGCTGGCCGAGACGTGCTTGGATTCCCGAAATTATACGGAATCTTTGACCCGTTCTCCGAGGCGGACCCCTTCACGACCGTCTCAACCGAGGTGTTTACCGCCATTGGCGTTGGGGTCACGGCGCAAACCAAACCTGTAGTCACAATCGAACCGGCCGCCGGCAAAGCCGCTCGAATCCCCGACAAAGACAAGAAGTGGCCCTGGGGACACATCGACATCGACGATATCCATCCCGATCATCAGGCTCTGGTGAGATCGGTCGATCCGACCGCGTTGTTTTTCGAATCCGTGACCATGAAACAGTTTCGGGACCCGACGCTGCCGATCAACGCCTGCTACCAGGCGATCCTGCAATCTGTGACATTCGTCGACGCGATCGGCGAATTCGAGCCGCTGCCGGCGGTGCGGATCAAGATCAACGACTATGCAACCCTCAAACTTGCCGAGAGCCTCGGGATTGCCCCCGGCGTCTGGCTCAAGCCGATGTCGCAATATCACCTCGAATGCAGTTTCTTTTTCGGCGAGACGGTTCCCGTGTTCGAGAACCAGCATTCATGGTGGGAGTGGTGGCCTTGATCAGCCGCCGTCTCGAGCAACTCAGCCGCTCGCCGTCGCAGCGGGCAAGCGGGCGAGCGCCGCATCGATGCGGGCGATCATCGGCAGGACGTCCTGGGCTTCAGCCGCGACGCGCGCCGAGAGGAGGCGTTGCCGGGCCGCGTCGAATTGCTGCTTCCGTTCGAGCAGCAAGCCGACGTTGAAGTCGATTCGCGCTCTCAGGACGCCCCGCTCGTGCACCTGTTTGCTGTCGCGGGCCTGTTCGAGCAAGGCGAGGGCGCGCTCGGCGCCGCGGAGCTTGCCGGTCACGATCGCGCCGAGGTTGTTCGTCAGGACGCGCAACGAGGGCTTTCCCGAATTCGCGACAATCGCGAGGTAGATTTCCGCCAGCGCAATCCGATTCCAGGTGGCGGCGTATACATCTCCGTGCTCGTCGCTGACGACGAGCGCCTTCTCCAGGTGGCGGATCGCCTCCTTCAGCCGGCCGCCGAAAGCCAGCGCCGTGCCGATGGAGCAATCGGCGCCATTGGCGCTGAAGACCCATCCGTTCTGTTCAAGCCAATCCCTTTGCTCACGAAACCGCTCCAAGGCCTTGTCGATCTGGCCGCTCAACAGCTCGGCATTCACCTTCACGTAACTGCCGGCGACGATGTCGAACCGGGCCACGGCGGTTTTGGCGCACTCGTCCGCGTCCTTAATCGCGTCTTCGAAGCGCTCACCCGCCAGGTCGATCCAGCCCAACGTCCAATAGGCCATCGCCAGCGTTCGGCGGTCGTTGCGCTGGTGTCCGGACTCAATCAGCTTGTGAGCCCAAACCCGCGCGTCGACGATCAGTCCGCGGAAGAGATAATCCCAGGCGACCGACCAGTACGCCCAGTTGAGGAGGTAGTTGTCGCCGACCTGTTCGGCGTTCGCGATCAGTTCGGCGCCGAAGCGCTCGGCGTCGTCGAGGGACCAGCGGCCGAGCAATGTCGAGCAAAACATCAGCGCGTGCCGGGCGTAGCCGGCGGCCCTGGCGTCGCCGATCTGCAAGGCGATCTCGAGCGCCCGCTTGGATGTCGCCTCTGCCCGTTCAAACTCCCATCCGTGGGCGAGTATCATGCTTTGGATATGGAGGGCGAAGACAAATTGTGGTGATGCGCCCGCCTGTTCGAGCTTGGGAAGATATCGGTCGGCGACGCTCTTCTCCTCCCGCACTTCCCCTTTGAGATGGAGAACCTCCTGGAGGCCGGCGACCGCGTTCGCAAATGCCTCGTCGTCGGCGCAACCGGGCGTCCGGTCGACCACCGCCAACGCCTCGCGAAAATGCTTTTCCGCTTCCTCCAGCAAGTAGACCCCGAGGGCTTTCTTTGCTGAGAGATATCTGTACTCGAAGGTTTTGCCCGCCTCCTCCGTGAACGAATAATGGTGGGCGAGGATCTCGGCGACCTCGTTCAGCTGGTTGGCGCGCCTCCGCTCGAGCTCGCGCGCGACCCGCAGGTGCAGGTCCGCGCGCCGCGACGCCAGCATGCTGTCATAGAGCGCGTCGCGAAGCAGCACGTGCTTGAAAGAGAAATCGTGCGCGGCGCCGTCGTAGCGCAGGAGATCCGCCGCCTCCGCCGCCGCAAGGTGGGGCATGAGGTCGCGTGAGGGTCCCGCGACCGCGGCCAGAAGCTCGTAATCGAAGTTTCGTCCGATCACCGAAGCCTCCTGGAGGACCCTGCGATCCTCGACGGCGAGGCTGCCGACGCGGGCGGTCAGCAGCAACTGGATACTCGCAGGCAACACCGTCGTCGTTCCGCCGACGTCGAACTCCAACGCTCCGTCGCTGACCCTAAGCACGTTGCGCTCGACGAGGAAGCTCACGATCTCCTCGGCGAACAGCGCGTTGCCATCCGCTTTCTCGGTCACCATCCGAGCGAGAGGCTGGGGCACAATGTCAACCCCGAGCCTCGTCTGCACGAGGCGCTGGATGTCTCCGGCCGGCAGCGGATCGAGCCGCAACGCCGTGACGCTGGGGCCGCCGCTCCAAGGAGGTTGGTATTCCGGCCGGCGCGTGTGGAGGATCAACAGGCCAAGGCGCGCGTCATCGCTGGCAATCCTGCTCAGGACCTCTTCGGACGCTCGATCGATCCAGTGAATGTCCTCGATCAACAGCGCGACCGGCGACCGGCGGCAGCGCGCCTCCAAGAGCCGTTGCAGCATCTCTCGGGTGCGCATTCCAATCAGCACGCCGTCCAGACCGGTAAGCGCCCCGTCCGGCGGCTTGAGGCCGATCATGTTGAGCAGCAGTCCATAGGACTGGGGTGAGTTCAGCTCGAGACCGGCGAGCCCCTGCTCCAGCTTTCGTCTGACCTCGTTTTCCGGTTCCACGATGCTGACCTGAAACAGGTCGCGCACCACCTCGATGAAGGTCCGGAACGGCGTTTGCCTGCCGTCAGGCGAGCAGCTTCCTTGAAGGAGGAACGCCCGGCCGTCGCTCAACTGGCGCCGGAACTCATAAAGCAACCGCGACTTCCCCATGCCCGGTTCGGCCACCACATCGATGATGCAGACTTTCTGCCGCGCGTCCGCCAAGCTGCGCTCGAGCAGCTGCAACTCGCGCTCTCGTCCGACATAGGCGCTCAGCCCCCGGAAGACCGAGGTTTCGAACCGAGTGGCGCCCGGCCGTACCGAGTCGAGCCGATAGACCTTCTGCAGTTCGGACTTGCCCTTGATGTCGAATTCGCCGGCGAACACGGTCTCGGCCTGTCCTTCGACCAGGCGCCGCGTCGATTCGCTCAGATACACGGTTCCGGGCTCGGCCAGCTTCTGCAGCCGCGAAGCCAGATTGACCGTGTCGCCCAGCGCCGTGACCGCGGCGTCCTGGCTGAATATTCTCGCCACGACGGCAAGCCCGGAGTTGACGCCGATGCGCATCTGCGGCCGGCTTCCGTATTGGCTCTCGAATGTTGATGCGGCGGCGGCGAGGCGCTGGTGAATCGAGAGGCCGGCGCGGCAGGCTCGAAGCGGCGCATCCTCCAGCGCCTCGGAGGCGCCGAACAGCGCCATCACGCCGTCGCCGGTGAAGTCCTTGGCCCAGCCGCCTTGATCCTTGATCGCGGCGGTCAGCAATTCATAGATCTGACGGATCAGCGAGAAGGTGGCGTCCTCGCCGATGCGCTCGGAAACCTCGACAAAGCCAACCATGTCGGCAAACAGCACCGTGACTTGGCGCCGTTCGCCCGAAGGCAGCACCGTTTGGGTGGAGTTTTTTGCCCCACCGCCCACTCCATCGACCCTCCGGTTGCAGATGCAGACCACCCAGCGTGGCCCCGCCGCATGCTCCAGTAACGATAACACACCTCGCACACGTTGCCATCGCGCCCACCCGCGCCTGTCGCTGGCAGACGATATGTC
>PLUH01000410.1:0-6708 GCA_003164825.1 Hyphomicrobiales bacterium | reverse complement strand
CGTTCCGGCGCTGGACGCGCCGTTACGAGGAGGAAGGCGAGGCCGGGCTCTTGGACCGCAGGCTCGGCAAGGCGTCGGGCAGGCGGGTTCCGGTCGACCGGGCCGAGGAGGTGGAGCGGCTCTGTCGCGAGCGCTACCAGGGCTTCACCGTCAAGCACTTCCACGAGCATCTGGTGAAGGACCACGGGTCGCAGCCCGGGGGTCGGNNGCCTGGCTCGAAGGCCAGGGGGCGCTCGACCTGATCCGTGACCATGGACGACGCGACGGGCGCGATCTACTCGGCGTTTCTGGTCGCCGAGGAGGGCACGGCCTCGACCTTCCGGGCGCTGAAGGAGGTGTTCGGCAAGCACGGCCTGCCGATGAGCCTCTACACCGACCGCGGGGCGCATTACTTTCACACAGCGGCGCGCTGTCTTGGGAGCCAATTTCAGCAAGGCGCGGATGGCCCCGCCGGTCTGCTCGCGGGCGCGCAGTTCGAGCACCTGGCCCAGCAGCACAAGGACGGTGATCACCGCCGCGGCTTCGAAATAGACGGGGACCGTACCGCCCATTCCGTGAAACCCAGCCGGGAATAGGCCCGGCGCAAAGGCCGCAAAGAGACTGTAAAGGTAAGCCGAGCCCGTGCCCAAGGCGATCAGGCTGAACATGTTGAGGCTGCGGTGGACGATCAACGCCCAGGAGCGTTGGAAAAACGGCCATCCCGCCCACAGGACGACCGGCGTGGATAGCGCGAACTGAATCCATGTCGAGACTTGCGGCGATACCAGCTCGTGCATTCGAAGGGCGGGGATGTGGCCGCCCATTTCGAGAACGAACACCAACACGGTGAGCCCGGACCGACCCAAAATCGCCGCGTCATGTCCGTCAGTTCGTGATTTTCGCCCACCTCCGCCGTCGCTTTGACCGGCTCCAGCGTCATTCCGCAGATGGGGCAATTGCCAGGCCCTATTTGGCGTATCTGCGGGTGCATCGGGCAGGTGTAGATGACGCCAGCGGCGGTTGGGGTTGGGGGCGCTATCGATGTTGCGCCGTGCGCTCGAAGGTAAGTCATAGCAAGTAGCCTAGCACGGTTGGTACTTGCGCGGGCTTTTGACGGCAGGCTCGGAATCTACTCACGTCGGCAAGGGGGATCGTCACCCGACGCTCAGTCGCATTAGCTTATTACTTCAACCGGGCGAGGAGCATGCCGTACCAGAGATTCCGCCAGCATTCGTCCCAGGCTCGAGAGCGCAACAGCAACGATCAGGATTGCACCTGAAACACGTATTGCGAAAAGGTCGGGTCTCCAAAAATGTTGAGCCCGTTGAATCCGAAGATGGACATTGTCCTATCTTGGTTACGACGGGCCTCGGCATCGTTGTCCATGATAGTTATGAACTTAGCGCGTACCCTCAAATACACGGACAATCCTTTGCGTGACTGCGAGACCCGCGGCAGCGCTTTGCCTTACTCCATCGTCGTGTTGAACGGACTGTGCATCACGCCTACCGCACCGGGCTGGTTTCCGCCGTCGCTCAATTTTGCGCGTTCATAGCGCCCTGATGGCCGCATGAGTAGATTCCGATTCTTCCTTAAGGCAGCTCATATCCTGACAATGCGCTCCGTCGTGAAGAAGGAGGCGTTCATGAGCTGGAATGTTATCGCGGGGAGTTGCAAGCGGCTCAAAGATGAAATCGTCTTCCAGTGGTGCAGATTGACCGATGACAAGGGCACGGGTTTTGATTTGATCCCGGCAGAGATGTCGAGCGACCGCCAAAGCAGTGATGTGCAAACGTCGGTCTTTCGCCCCGACGATCGCGGAAAGCGGAGCGAGTTTTCACTGCACATTGGCTGCTAACTAAAGCCAATTGAAGAGAAGCGAGAGCAAATGGTTACGGGCTCGCTGATTGCGGTAGTCGGCTTCATTTGTGCGGCAATGCTCGCCATCGGTTTTGGCTTCGTTGTTCCCGTCAGCAGCGTCGTCGGTGATTTTTTTGACGTCTTGGCCGTCGGGGCGGCCATCTTCTTTTTTGGGCTACTCGACGGCGAGTAGCGTCCGCAGGGCTCGAGCTGCCGCCCATGGGCGACAGCTCGGCTTGCAGAAATACTTGCGTCCCCGATCGCGATCGTCGCCACCAGGACCGGGCGCGACTTACTCCTTGGGCGTACCCAGGTTGCCAACCATGTCGAAACGCTCGTCGGCCTGCGCCATTCGCAGTTCCTGACCGCCCTCATAGTACTTGCCGGCGTCGATCAGCTCAGCAGCCTTATGCACCTTGTCGATCGTCGTATCGATGGGCATCACGGCCAAGACGATGGCGACCTCGATGCCGGCGACTTTCAGTTTTTGCACTGCCGCGTCGCGGTCGCCCTTCTGAAGGCTAGCGTTCGCGTCCGCGACGGCTGCCGTCTTGGGTGCGTCGCCGGTGATGTCTTCCATGACGGTAATTGACCCATCGATCGGCACCCATGCGATGGGCTTCTTCTCCATCGCCGTAGGAGCGTCCGGCGTCGCATCGGCCGACGGGCTTGTTTTCGCGCCGCCGCCCTTCGGCGTGGGCGCCTTTAGGTCGGCTTCCGCCTTGGTGTAGACAGTGTCGTCGGTCTTCGCCTTGTTGAACCCGGCATCGGCGAGGGCGACGAACTTCTTGGCGTCGTCGGTGCGACCCTCGTATAGGGCGCGTCGTGTTTGCAGCATATTCTCGTAGGCGGCCGCGCCGTCGGCGGAGAATCTCGCGAGATCCTTGCTCGCCGCCTGTTGAGGCGTCGCGTTCGCCTCTTTCATCGGCGCGGTGTCCGCCGCCCAAACTGCGCCGGTCGCCAGAATCGTCGTCGCGCCAAGCACCGCGAGAAAGGCATTCCTAGTCTTTGCGATAGGATCGGAATCTACCCATCTGTTTCGTCGCGGCGGGATCCCACAGTGACGATACCATTCTGCGGCATCTGAAGCGGATGGCCGCCCGTCTCTGCGCCAAGCGTCGCTCCGCATTTCATGTGCTCAGGCGAACCCAGGCGTCAAGGAGCTGATTGTATTTCTTGTTGAAGCGATCGCCGCGCCGCCTGTCCATGAATTCGTCCGCGACCCGACGCGCCCGGCTCGGCCAGATCCAGATATCCGGATCAACAATCAGCCAGTATCTTCCATCACGCAGGTCTAGAGATATGCGCAGCGCTTCGGCCCAGCGAACGCGCTCCGGATCAGGGTGATGATCGTCGGTGGGCGCGACCAACCCGTCGATCTGTCCGTGAACCTTGCCGGTGATCTGGGCGAGGGCCGTGAACACGGACTGATCCTGCGCGTGAGCGTCCGCGATGATGAAGGCGTTCTGGCCATGTGTTCGCGTTAGTAGCGGCTTTCCACGAATGATCGCAGCGCACAGCGCCTACTCAAGGAAGCTCTTCAGATAGAGATGATCATCCAGCGTCAACAGCCTGTCGCCAATCTCGAAGGGAGCGAGGGCTCTGAGGTCCGCCTTGAAGTGCGCGCGCACGTCGGCCTCGGCTCCCCAGGCAAGAGCGGTGTCTGCTTTTGTTAGGATCAGGCGACCTTCCGATCTCCGCTGCGCGTCCCGTAACGCGCGCCACTCCATATCTCCCGTGAAGGTGAGGCTCTGGCATTCGCCAGGCAGACTGGTAAGGGGAAGCGCGTTTAGCCGCATGATGGGCTTGCGGATCCCTGCGCCCGGCAGTGGAATCGAAACGCTTGCCGCTTGTGACTTGCGAACCTTCTTATCCAGCTCAGATGATTTGCCTGGAAGATTGCGCCATATGCGAAGCATCAGCGCATCGAATGTTTCGATGGCGACGTATGCGGCCTTCACGCCCTTGGCGCGCGCAGCGATCAAGAGTTCCTCGACGGGCGGGACCGGCATGCCCTCGATGCCCGTCCAATAGAATCCATGCGGGAACGCATTGGCCGCATCGATGGCTTCGCGGATCAGAGCCATTACGCTCTCATCGCGGCCGCTGAATCCGACGACGACGAAACCAAAGCGGCTCGCCGCTATTTTTAACGCCTGAGCGAGCTCTGTATTTTGGGTTGCAAGATCTGCGGCGAGATTTTTCACGCTCTCATAGCGAAAGTCGCCATGAAGCTTGCAATAGAACGGAAGCCCCTCGTTGTTGAGGGCTTGGACGGCCGAACGCGAGCCCTCGCGTATTAGACCGACGACTCGGAAGCGAACAGGGCCGGAGCAATCGCCATGTGCAATACGGACGGCGGCATCGGCAAGCGAGAGCGGACGAGCCGGCAGCGCACCTCAGTCATGTGTCTGGTTGGCGAGCAGCTCGTCACTACGACGGCCTGAGTTTCCTTCCAAGTGCGCCAGGAGGAGGTAGGCCCCACCCCTCATTGGCATCAGCACCAACGAGGAAATATCCGCTCTTTGTGCTCGCTAGCTTCGCCGCAAACCGGAAGTCGCGCTCCGCCACAGCGCTGCAATCAGACCAATGGCCAATCTGCCGGCGGCGGAAGCCGGCCTCGGTTTTTGATTTCGAGGATGCCAAAAATCGAATCTGGCATAGCGCTCTCCCCCTCCAATTTTATCACAAGGAATTCCATCTCCGCGCTCCCCTCCCGACCCGCTGTCTACGTCCTTTTCAAGACGAGCCTTGACTTTGTCGTCGGCTGCGCTTTGCGCGGCGCCCTTTTGCCGTTTCGTTCATTTCCGCTTGCGCAACACCACCGGCGCAAACTCGCCAAAAATCAGCAACGGAGGGTCGCGCCGAGAAATCTCGTCGCTAAAGTCAAGCGTGGCGTCGGTTCAGAACCAACGCCCCCGCGCATAAAGGCCGAACCCGCCGAATAGAAAAATCACGACGACGATGATCAATAATGTATTCGTGTCCATGGTCGTACTTTCTTNNAAGACCTACGCTCCGCCAGCAGGGGTGGGCATCTCAAGAAGGCGCCCCGTCGCCGCGGCCCGGCGCCGGAACCGAGGGTGACAGCTCATACACTCGGCAGACAAGAGCGGTGCTGAGTAGATTCCGACTCTTTCCATTCGGATCGGTTGGCGACCAACTGGCAAAGAGCCACGGCGAGTTTCGCCGAATTATAGGAGGTCTCTATGTCCAGAATGACTCTTGTTCTTTCAACGGTAGCGTTGCTCTGCGCCTCATCTCAATTTGCCTTTGCTGACGAAAGCGGCGCGATGACCGGAGGTGTCGGGGGCGCTGTCACCGGGGCTGTTGTTGGCGGTCCGGTCGGCGCGGTCGTGGGTGGCGTCGGGGGCGCGGCGATCGGAAACTCGATGACAAATCACAGGCGCTATCATCGCGGCTACGCTTACCACCCCTATCACCACCACTACGATCAATACTGACCAATCGACGACGTCCGGTGTGAGGACGTCGTTGCGATCCACGATATGCCGGGTCAGTGCCGTCAATGAAGCCGGCGCGGCGCCGTGCGCCTGACAATAAAGGGACAGGGCGCGTCAGTTTCCATATCAACCACGAGCGATACTTCGGTCATCAGGATCGGGATGTCCGGTCGAGGAGAGCCGCTCGTCACCGGCCGGCGCCGGCCAACATTCATTGCTGGATTAAAATCTCCCGAGGAACCCCCGCGGAACGATCGGGATGGCGCGGGAGTTGCACGAGCTTATTGCGATTTGGAAGCGTCCTACGATCATGCAGTAAACGGGCGATCCGCGACTCCAATTGGGCAGAGTCGCCTGACGCGCCCGACATGGAGTGCTCGAAGAGTCTGCGCTGGATCTCGGTGGGCAGACCAAATCGGCTTGCGGAAAGCGAAAATGACGAAGGGAATGGCGACCTCGATGGTGCCGGGTGCCTACTATCGTCGGTGAGCGACACCTCCTCAGGGTCGTGCAGCGAAGAGCCGGCGACACGCGGAGGCACCCAGAGTGGTTGGCATCGACGACTGGGTGTTTCGCCGAAATAATCGCTATGGAACGCTCATCTGCGATTTGGATCGCTGCGGGTTGTGACGCTTCTTCCCGACCGAGAAATCGCGACGGTCGCGGCCTGGCTCGCCGACCATCCAAGCATCGAAATCCTGGCGCGCGGTCGCGGTGGCGGCTACGGGGAGGCGGCCGCCGAGGCTCTTCCGAATGCTATCCAGACGACTTATCGTTGGCACTTGATGGAGAATGCGAGTTCCGCCTTTCTCGACGCGGTGCGCAAATCGACGCAGGCGATCCGCGCGACGGCTGTCGCTGTCAAGGGACAGGTAGTTCTACCCATTGCCAAGTCGGCTTGGCGGCTGGGATTGTGCGGTTTCTCGTGAGGCTCCGCGGACTCCGAACTGCTGAACAGGCACTTGGCGGCGGAGATTGATCCGCGGGGTCAACTGAAGCAGGCGCACCGAACGTGCTGGGACCAAGGTTGATCGCCGTCCACGAATTGTTCGACAGGATCGCCCGGGAGGCGGAGAGCTATTCCGACTTGATCACTGAGCGCAACGCCGGCCTAGGCGCCGGACAGTCCAGGTCGCGTCCGAGCAAACTTTCGTTGCCCCTATCCCCTGCGGGATCGCCGACGAAAGCCAACACCAGTTCGCGGTCGCCGCGGCGCTTGCCGCATTCGCGCAATCGGCCCGCGAGGCTATCGGACGATCTGCGGCGATCGGCGACGCTGATACGGCCGATTTCTTCATCGAGATATATCCCGAGGCGTCGCCGATCGGCTCTGCTTCGTCGAATCGCAAGCTTGCGCCGCGATATGACAGAAACGGCCGACTTCGCAAAGACCCGGCAGGCAAGC
>PLUH01000368.1 GCA_003164825.1 Hyphomicrobiales bacterium | reverse complement strand
ACCCGGCTCAAGCCGAGCCGACGTTCGAGGCGCCGCGCGGACAGCCGATCGAGCCGAGCGAAGCCGAAGCGCTGGCCAATCCGCGCTCGCGCTCGGCCAAGCTGCGCTTCGGCCTGCGCACCGGCGCGCCGCCGCAAAGAATGGACGAAACGATCGAGGCGCTGGCGCGACTGCCGGCGCGGCGGGGGAGATGAATCTGATGTGGCGTCTCATGCACGGGCTCGCGATCGCTGCGCTGATCGGATCGGCCGCCTACGTTTATGGCGTTAAGTACCAGACGATCTACGCCTCCGAGCAATTGGTGAAGACGCGCCACCTCATCGACAAGGAGAAGGACGCGATCAGTCTCCTGCGAGCCGAATATGCGCATCTCGCCCGGCCGGACCGGATACAGGCGCTCGCGGACTCCAAGCTCGCCCTGCAGTCGCTGGCGCTGAGCCAGATCGCGGCGATCGACGAATTGCCGGACGCCCAGCCCAAGGTCGACTCGATTGGCCGCACCCTCGAATCGCTCGGATTCACGGCTGACAACTCCACCCCGGCGGTCACCGCGGCCGACTCGACGCCTCCGGTGAGGTGAGGGAATGGCCGCAACCCCGATCGATCCCGGCGCGAAGCCCAAGGCCCGCAAATGGGAGCGCTACAATCCCGCAAATGTGCTGGCTGACGCGGCAATTGCGCGGCTGCGGCGAGTGCTGCCGAAGAATTTCGGCGTCAATCTCGGGCCGCGCTCCGGGCAGGCGGCGCGGCCGTCGACGAACGCGAAGCTGAAAGCCTTCGCGCGGGAACTCCTGTCGACGCGGCTCGACCGCTCGGGCGCGCGCATCCGCACCCTCGCGCTCGGCCTGTTCGTGGCTTATGCCGCGATCGGCGCGAAGCTGCTCGCGCTCGGCCTCTCGCATGATCCGCCGCAGACGCTCAAAGCCGCGGCCGATGATGCGGTCTCCGGCGCAAGGCCCGATTTGCTCGACCGCAACGGCGCCATCCTCGCCACCGACGTCAAGACCATGTCCGTGTTCGCCGAGCCGAACCGCATCATCGACATTGACGAAGCGGTCGAGCTCATCACCGCCGTGCTCCCCGACGTCGACGCGAAGGAGCTGCGCGAGCGGTTGGCTTCGAAAAAGGGCTTCATCTGGGTCAAGCGCCAGATCACGCCGAAGGAGCAGGCGGAAATCTTTCATCTCGGCCTGCCGGGCGTCGGCTTCCTGCCGGAGAACAAGCGGGTTTATCCGAACGGACCGATCGGCGCGCACGTGATCGGGTTCGTCGACAAGGATAACGTCGGCATCGCCGGCATGGAGAAATATCTCGATGAGCAGAGCCTGACCGATCCTCATGTCGCGGGCTTCACTGTCGATCCCGCCAGCCTGAAGCCGGTCCGGCTCTCCCTCGACCTCAAGGCGACGCATGCGCTCCGCGACGAGCTCCTCGCCGGCCTCGACCGCTTCCACGCCAAGGCGGCGGCCGGAATGATCGTCGACGTCAACACCGGTGAAGTGCTGGCGCTCGAATCCATGCCCGACTTCGATCCCAACGATCCGGGCGACGTGCGCGATCCGACCAAGATCAACCGCATCAATGTCGGCGTCTACGAAATGGGCTCGACCTTCAAGGCGCTTTCGCTCGCGATGGCGCTCGAATCCGGCAAGGTCAATCTCGGCTCGCATGTGGACGCGCGCGACAGCTTGCGTTACGGGCGATTCACGATTCACGATTTTCACGCCACCCATCGCGTGCTGACGGTGCCGGAAGTGTTCACCCATTCCTCGAACATCGGCGCTGCGCGGCTGGCGCTGATGGTTGGCATTGAGGGCCACAAGGCCTTCTTGAAGAAGATGGGCCAGCTCGACCGGTTGCGCACCGAATTGCCGGAGAGCGCCGAACCGCTGGTGCCCAAGCACTGGGCGCTCCTCAACACGATGACCATCGCCTTCGGTCAGGGGCTCAACGTTGCTCCCATTCAGGCGGTGATGGCGGTCTGTGCGCTGGTCAACGGCGGCGAGATGATGACGCCAACCTTTCTGCCGCGCAGCGAAGAGGAGGCGGCGAAGGTCAGCCATCGCGTCATCAGCGAGCAGACGTCCGAGTCCATGCGCTACCTGATGCGCTCCAATGCGACCCATGGCTCCGCCAGTTTCGCCAACATTCCCGGCTATTACGTCGGCGGCAAGACCGGGACCGCCGACAAGATCATCCACGGTCACTATTCGGAGAACAAGGTTTTCACCACCTTCATGGCGATCACGCCGGCTGACAAGCCCAAGTACCTCTACCTGACCATCTATGACGATCCCATGCCCGCGCCGGAGGACCATGGATTCCATACCGCCGCCTACAACGCCGGACGGGTCGCCGGCGCGCTGATCCGTCGCGTCGAGCCGCTGATGGGTGTGGCGCCGATGAAGGAGCCGCCAAATCAGCCATTCCCCATCATCGCCCGACTGGGGTATGGAGCCGACGCCGACAAGACCGGCAAGGAGTGAGCTAAGGGCGATGAGACGGCTTGGCGACATCCTCGAGCTCAAGGACGCTGACGGCGAGCTCGCTTCGCGCGCTATCGCGGGACTCGCCTTCGACAGCCGCAAGACCGCGCCCGGCGACCTGTTCTTCGCCCTCTCAGGCGCGAAGGACGACGGCCGCCGGCATGTCGGCGAGGCGCTGGCCAAAGGCGCCGCTGCGGTCGTCGCCGAATGCTGGACGGAAATCCCCGACGCCGCCTTCGTCAAGGTCGCCGACGCCCGCGCCGCCCTCGCTCACGCCGCCGCGCGCTTTTATCCGCGCCAGCCCGAGACCATCGTCGCGGTCACCGGCACCAGCGGAAAAACCTCGGTCGTCGCCTTCGTGCGCCAGATCTGGCAGGCGCTTGCGCATGAATCCGCTTCGATCGGGACGCTCGGCGTCGTCTCGCGCCCGCTGACCGTCTACGGATCGCTGACCACCCCGGACCCGATCGCGCTCCATGAGCTCCTCGACCGGCTCGCCGCAAGCGGCGTCACCCACCTCGCCATGGAGGCCTCTTCGCACGGCCTCGACCAGAAGCGGCTCGACGGCGTGCGCCTGGCCGCGGGCGCGTTCACCAATCTCACCCGCGACCACATGGACTACCATGCCACGGTCGAGGACTATCTCGCGGCCAAGCTGAGGCTGTTTGAGGACCTGCTGCCCGACGGGGCGCCGGCCGTGATCGACGCCGACAGCGCCATCGCCCCGCGGGTGATTGCGGCGGCGCGGGCGCGAGGGCTCGAGGCGGTGACGGTCGGAAGGAACGGCG
>PLUH01000335.1 GCA_003164825.1 Hyphomicrobiales bacterium | reverse complement strand
AAACCGCAAATGCACTTGTCAACGCAACCGTCAAAAAAGCCGACAACCCGCGCATGAGACTTTCTCCATAAGATCGACGCCAGCCTTCAGGCCGGCGGGGGTTATTTTGGACACCCCTTGGATACGTAGTCGAACAGACTTCCAAAAGTATCTTGTCGAAAGTAAGGGCCAAATGTGATCCCCGGCCAACTTGGATTGCCGAATGATGTGACGCCGACGATGACATTATTGCCCTGCGCTTCGCCGTTGGTGAAATTGGCTATCCACGCTCCGCCGCTCGTGCCCTGAGTCATGTTGGGGTTCGCGTGCATGAGAATGACTTCGTTCGGCCGGGATAGCGAGAGCGCCAGCACGCCAGGGTCCCGTTGGACGATCATCCCGCCTTCGATGGCTCCGGGATAGCCGATCTGCACCGCCGCGGGATGTTTCCCGAGCCATTCCGTATCCACTTTCATGTGGCCAGTTATGCTATCGTGATTCACCAGTATCATCGCGTAGTCATACTGCATCGCGTCCTCAAACGCCTGTTCCTTTTGGTCGTCTGTCGCGTTGGCGGCAATTTTTGGCGCATAGCCGGCCAAGTGTCCGGTGCAAATCACCTTGTAAATGTCTGAAGCGTTGTCATTTTGATACTGCAGGAAGAAGTACATTTTGTTCGTGTCGTACCATTCCCCCGTCTGGTTGTCCTGCACGCAATGGGCCGCCGTGAGAAGGACTCTCGGCGCGATGAATTGAGCCGTGCACGAGAACGTCTCGTTCTTGGCGTTCTGGAACATCAGCAGCCCCACCCATTTGAGCGGCGCCACAGCGGGATTTCCGGCTATGAGCGGCTGCGGGTTGTCCTCAGCGGCCGCCACGGTGCTCATCGCGACGGCGACCGCCAATCCAACGAGCCAGCGATAGATGCTCATGATGCTTCTCCAAAGCCCGCCGGCGGGCGTTCGAGGTCCCAGGAACGGTCCCCCTGCTTACATATATTGCGCGGACTTACCGTTGCCTGACAAGAGCGGCGGAGCGCCCCTTCCCTCCCGGCCTCCCGTTCCCTATATTGCGCCTGCTGTCCGCGAGGGCGGCTATGGCGATAAATGGGCATCGGAATAAGTCTTTCGGACCCGGGGGCGGTACCCGGCGCCTCCACCCAAGCCCGCTTCTCGCAGGCGGGCTTCGGCGGGGGCGAAATAGGTTCGACGGGGGACCCAAAGGGTGATCTTTTGCTCGGCATGATACCGCCGTTATCGGGTCAAACCTATAGTTGCGAATGACAACTATGCTCCGGTGGCCCTCGCCGCGTAATGCGGTGCTGGTACTGGGAATCAAGTCCTAGGGGTTTGCACTTCTAGGCGGGGTCCGGAGGCGCCTGGCAACAGAAGCCTCCACTTCCCTTTCCGCCGACTCCTATCGCGACAAGGCGCATGCGATGCGGATTGCAATGCCCCGGACGGTCGGCTAGTTCTGCGCCATCGAGCTCATTCCTCATGGCGACCGACCTCATCCGCTACGACCTCCTGGTGCAGGACGCGCTGCGCTCCGTCGTGCGCAAGGTGCTCGCCGACACCGCGCGCGCGGGGCTCATTGGCGACCATCACTTCAAGATCGCGTTCAAGACCCAGGCGCCAGGAGTCGTCGTTCCGTCCGCTGTCAAGAGCCGCTTTCCCGACGAGATGTCGATCATCCTCCAACACGAGTTCTGGGACCTCGTGGTCACCCAGGACGCGTTCGAAGTGAATCTCAACTTCTCCCGCAAGCCCGAACGATTGATCGTGCCTTTCGATTCGATCACCGGCTTCACCGATCCGTCGGTGCCGTTCGGCTTCAAGCTCGAGCCGCGCGCGCCGGAGCCGGCGGCGGGCCGCGCGCCGGCCACGGCGGAAATACAGGAATCGGCGCCGGCGCCGGCAAAGACTGCGTCGGCAAAGCCGCCGTCCGGNNCCGGCCCCGGCGAAGTCCGGCCAACGGGCGGAGAAGCCCGCCGAGCCTGCCGGCGAAGCCAAAGTCGTGTCGATCGACGCCTTCCGCAAGAAATAGCCGAGGTCAGCTCAGTTCGACTCCTGCCGGATGGCGGCGGCAAGCTGACGCGGGCCGAGCCGCACTCGCTCCATAGTGACGAGACCGTCGTCACAGAACGCGGATGCCCTGGACCCGGCAATCCTGAGCTTGTCTCGATATAGGCCGCGACTGGCGGCACGAATCGCTTCGCCGGACGTTGTTACGGGCATTTTCAGTTGCCTGGAGCGCGCGCCGATGAAGAAAACAGAAAAACCCAAAGACCAGGAGCAGCCCGAGGGCCGGGAGAAATACCTTGTTGCTGGACCGGGAGGAGCCACGCATCAAATCGCCGACTCAGCTCCGGGATCCCTGGCGACCCGTCAGGGCGTGCTCGGACCGGGCGCAAGGCCGCCGCAGCCTCTGTTCGCGAAGGCCGGCATTGCCGATGACCTCGACGGCGTGATCGAACTCAACGCCCGAACAAGCATCGCCGAATATCTGGAGGCGGCCAAGCAGCAGGCTCGCCTCTCGGGAGCCGACGCGTGACCGCGGCTGGCGCAGCTAGCGTGACCGCCGAGGTCATTTCGCTTCCCGACGAGCGCGCTTCGATCCGCAGGCGACTCTTGCAGAGGTCTGCCCGAAAACTAGGAGAAGAGGCCTTCGCCCGCGCTGGAGCTTATGACGAGGATGGCGTCTTTCCCGACGCGGACGTCGCTGGGCTGCACGCATCAGGGCTGCTGGCAGCCAACTTGCCGCTCGAGTTTGGAGGGGCAGCGTTGTCGGGACTGCCTCTGAGCGAAGTCCTTCGCGCGATCGGTTCGGGCAGCCTGGCGTTGGGGCGGCTCTTTGAGGGGCATGTCAATGCGATCGAGCTTGTGCTTCGCTATGGAAATCACGAGCAGGCCGGGCTGGTCGCGCAAGAAGCTCGGCAAGGCAAGCTGTTCGGAGTCTGGAACACAGACGGTTCGAACGATCTGCGGCTGATCCAAAAGCTTGATCGGACCTGGCTCGAAGGGCGAAAGATCCTGGCGTCGGGCGCGGGCCACATCGAACGCCCGCTTGTGACTGCGACCGATGCAGACGGGCGTCGATTGATGGTCCTGCCCAAGCTGGACGCTCCCGATCGTGCTGATCTTTCGGGTTGGAGGGCGCAGGGGATGCGCGCTTCGGCGACCGGAGCCGTCGATTTCACCGGTGTCGAAATCAAGCCGATCGAGATCGTCGGGCGTGAGGGAGACTATGAGCGGCAACCCTGGTTTTCCGGGGGCGCGTGGCGGTTCGCTGCGGTGCATCTGGGCGGCATGGAGAGGCTGTTCGATCTCCTTCGGCGGCATTTGCAGGAGACCAACCGCGGAAAGGATCCGCACCAGGCGGCGCGTCTGGGCAGAGTCACAATGGCGGTCGAAACGGCGAGGCTCTGGGTCGCCCAGGCCGCATCCATAGCGGAAGCCCCTTTGGGATCGAGAGCGCCGGAGCAGGCCGTCGCCTACGTCAATCTCACGCGCCTTGCGGTTGAAGCCGCGGCTCTCGATCTCATGCAGCTTGTCCAGCGCTCGGTCGGGCTTCAGGCTTTCCTGCGCCCGAACCCGATCGAGCGCATATCGCGAGACCTTGCAACCTATCTTCGCCAGCCAGGCCCGGATCGCGCGCTGACGGACGCGGCGGCGTGGATACTCGCGCAGCCTTTGGGCGCGCAGGATCTGTGGCGATGACGGCCGGCGACCTCCTGGAGGCGGCGCATTCGTTTCAGTTCCGCTCCTTGCGTGAGCAGCTCGAAGATCGGCCATTTGTCGTTGTCGCCCCGCACCCAGACGACGAGAGCCTGGCCTGCGGAGGTCTGATTGCCGACGCCTGCCGACAGGGATTGCGCGGAACGGTCGTTATCGTCAGCGACGGCGTCGGCTCGCATCCGAACAGCAGCGCCTATCCGCCGGACCGACTGAGGTCTCTTCGCGAGGGAGAGGCAAGACGAGCGGCTAAAGAGCTTGGGCTTAGGCCGGAGGAGATTCTCTTCCTCGGCCTCCCCGATCGATTTGTCCCTTGTGAAGGCGAAGAGGCCGAGCGGGCGATTGGCGTCATCGTTCACTGCACGAGGGAAATCGGCGCCAGATCCCTTTTTGTCAGCTGGCGACACGATCCGCATTGCGACCACCAAGCGTCCTATTGGATCGCACGTGAAGTTCAGCGTCGCGCAGACGAACTGAGGCTGTTCGAGTATGTCGTTTGGGGATCGACGCTTCCACCCTCGACCGAGGTTGATACGCTCGGTGGATTCAGGATCGGCATCGATCACGCGGCCCGCGAAAAAAAGCGTCGCGCGATTGCCACGCACCGCTCGCAGACAAGCGATCTCATTGACGACGATCCTGCCGGATTTCGATTCACCCAGAGCGAGTTGGGCCGTTTCGATCTTCCTTATGAGTTCTTTTTTGAGAGCGACCCATGAGCGAACTGCGCGCAACGCTCAAGCCCGAGTATTTCGACTCGATCTACACGGCTGATCCCGATCCCTGGAATTTCGCGGATAGTCCCTACGAGCAAGGCAAATATGCGCTCACTCTGAACGCGATGCCGAAACCGCGATACCGATCGGCGCTCGAGGTGGGATGCTCGATCGGCGTTTTGACCCGCTCGCTTGCTTCGCGCTGCGACGCCGTCGTCGCGATCGACGCCGCTCGAACTCCCCTCGTCGAGGCGAGGCGCAGATGCGCCGATCTGCCGGGCGTGCGCTTCGAGCAAATGTTCGTGCCGGAGCAGTGGCCGGACGGCGTCTTTGAGCTCATCCTTCTCTCGGAGGTTGTCTATTACTTGAGCCACGCGGACGTCGGCCGCCTCGCCGCCAGGGTGACACGTTCCTTGCCCGCGGGAGGTTCGGTGCTCCTGGTCCATTGGACGGGCCCAACGGACTATCCCCTAAGTGGCGACGAGGCTGTCGCCCTCTTCATCGAACGAGTTGGATCGACATGCGTCGTCGAGCGATCGGACCGGTATCCTCGATTTCGTCTCGACGTGTTGTCGCGCGGCTGAGCCGCCGTCGCGGAGGCGGGCGAGCGAACGACGCGCGATGGATATCTGTGCGGGCAATTCGTCGGGTCTCAGCAATCGTCGAGCAAACAGGGAACTCCGATCCTCTATGACACTCCATGCAGCGCCAAACGTGGAGGCCTTGCCGATTTCCTCGACTTGCCCCGCCGAAATCTCCAGATCGCGCGCCGATGCTTGATCGAGCGCGAGAGACCCCGCGCCATGCAGTCGTCGCAACCTCCCCCGCCATGAGGCCCGCGCGAACGCCGTGCTGAATGGCTCTAAGGCCTCGTCGCAGTGCGCCTGCGGATCCCTGCTCCGGGCGCGCAGGGTGTCTGCGACGCCTCCCGGCGCGCGCCCCTTCGTCCGCGCCGACGTCGTCACGTGGATGGTCGGACAATATCGGATTCTTGCATCCTGGCTCGAAAGCGAGGCAATCAGCGCCTTGTCCTCGCCCAGGGGGACGCGAGGAAGACGACCAACGCGGCAATAGGCTGTGCGGGTTATCCCAAGGCTTGCGCCCGAGATTGTGGCGTGGTGAGGCCACGGATTGTGCTCAAGGGGGTCGAGCAGCCAGGACAGTTCGGTGAGCAGTCCCTCGTACGTATCCTCAAGCTCTCCACGCCGATGCAGCGCGTCGGGTAAGAACTTGCCTTCGCCGTCGAGATCGATCCGTCCGAGAACCGCCTCAGCGCCAGCCTCGAAGGCGGCGAGATTCTCGGCGATCCAATTCGGGGCGACTTGGCTGTCTGCGTCGGTGGTCAGGATCACGCCGTGCGTCTCGCCTTGTTCCGCAAGCCAAGCCTCGGCAATATCCATCGCTGTACCACGGGCGTTACCGGCATGCGCGGCTGCCGGAGGTAAGTAAGCTTCCATCACCCGGACGTTAAGCGACCAACTCTCGCCCAGCCTTCGAGCGAGGCTCGCACTCCGATCCCTGCAATTGTTGGCGAATACGACGATGCGGACCAGCGTTGGCGGAATCGACAGCCCAAACCGGTCGCGCTGCCGGGCGAGAGCGCCCAAGCAGGCGGGGAGGCGTTCTTCTTCATCCCTGACAGGTATCGCAACAACGAAGCCTGATCGGATGGCTGATGATGAGGCGAGCCCAGGCAACGGTGGAGGTAACAGCCGAGCCCCTACGCCGAACGGATCGTCAAACATCGAGAGCCTGAATGCCTGGAAATGGGCGCCCTCAGGGGCGTCGCCGCAAGAACCCAAAAGCCGCAAGGAAGTTCCCCCGCCTCGATGTTCGGGAAAATCGAACCCCTTGGTCGCACTAAGGCGTCAGGCCCGTAAAGCGAGCGAAGTCAGCGGCCTTCCTTTATCCTGGAACACGGTTGGTCCGCTTCCGTGTGTGTCACAGCAGTCCCGGATTGACCAACGCCGCCGTCGACGGTTGCGATGGCGACGGCAAACCGCTCGCCGCCAGCGCCTAAGGACGGAGCACGCCGCTGCGCGTCTCATTTTGTGATATGCAGTCGCCGAAAAGATTTTGGCAATGCGCGCTTCGACGGCCACATGCGAGCAAAGACTGTCGGACAGGCTGTTTCGATAAGACAAATGGTTAGGTGGCGAATGGCATGGACAAGGGCCCGGCCTGAAGGCGGAGAAGCGTCTCGATCGACGCCTTCCGGAAGAAGCAGCGGAGGCCGGCTTTGACCGAGACCGTCAATCTGCGCCATGCGCGAAAACAAAAGGCGCGCGAGCGCCAGCAGGCGATCGCGGCTGAGAACCGCATCGTCTTCGGCCGGTCGAAGGCCGAGAAGCGTCTCGTCGAAAGCGAGCGCGCGCTTGCCGAGGCGAGCCTCGACGCCCGCAGGCTTACGCGCCCTGACGCCGACTGACCCTGTGAGCGCGCGCGTCGTCAAACGCTCGCTGGTCATCGCCGGCCATCGCACCTCGATCTCGATCGAGGACGCTTTCTGGCGCCGGCTGCGCGCGATCGCCGCGAAGCGCGGACAGTCGCTTAACGGGCTGGCGGCCACTGTCGACGCTACGCGCGGCGACGCCAATCTGTCGTCGGCCATTCGGGTGTTCGTGCTCGAAGCCGAGGGCGACGCCCGCCCTGATCAGTAGAGCCCGCCCGGGACCGGATCGCCCGGCGTCGAGCGCGCCTTCGGCCTCGCCGGAGGCATCGGCGGCGCGGGCGCATTGGCGCCCAGTTCGTCGCTCTTCGGCGCTGCCGGCGCGGGCGCGAACGGAGCCTTCGCGGCTGCCGCCGCATCGCCATCTGGCGTCTCCGCCTTGACCGCTTCTGCGTTGCCGGCGGCGGCTTTGTCTGCGGCGGCTTTATCTGCCGCTTCTTTGTCTGCCGCCGCCTTGTCCGCCGCTGCTTTGTCGGCGGCCGCTTTCTCGGCCGCCGCTTCCGCGGCCTTCTGCGCCGCCGCTTCGGCTTCGGCCGCCTTCTCGGCTTCCTCCTCGGCGCGCAAGTGTTCGGTGAGCCCCTTCAGCCGCGCCTGCTCGACTTCGAAGTCCTCGATTTCCTGCTGCCGGTGATCCATGAACCGCTCGCCCTTCAGACGGCGGTTGAAGAAAGCGCGCTCGCGAATGTCGGCTTCCATCATGGCGATGCGATCGGTCTCGCGCGCGATCGCCTGCGCGGCGAGCCCGGCGGAAAGGGAGCTGACATCGAGCTGCCGCTTCGGCGCGTCCAGGACGTTGTCGACGACGACGGTCGCGCTCGGCGGCGGTCCCGACCAGAACTTCAAGTCGCTGGCCGACGAGGTGAGCGTGAGGCGCGTCTCGGCGGCGAGCTTGCGCAGATCGAGGTCGGCGCTCAGCGCGCCGTCGCCGCGCCGCCCGGGAATCCTGACCGGGCCGACCTTCATGACGCCGGCGCTAAGTGCGATCGGCGCCGACCCGTCCGGAATCGGCAGCGGCGCCCGGCTGAGCTCGTTGCCGAAGGCGAAGGCGATATTGGTCTCGTCGAGCGGCGCGTCGGGGGTCTGCGCCTTGGCGACCACGCGATCGAGGGCGGCAGGATCGCTTCGCGCCAGCGCCGCCCCAGTGAAGTTCACCGTCCCGGCGCCGGCGAGCCCCTCGATCAGCGCCGCGGGACTGCGCCCGGTCGAGGCGAAATCGAGCGCTCCCCCGAGGCGGCCCGAGAATCCAGGCCGTTCGACGGCGACCGAGTCGACGGTCGCCGATCCGGTCAGCGTCGCCGTGTCGCCGTCGCGACGGAGCGTCGCATGGCCGGAGGCGGCGCCCCCCGCGACCTGCATCTTGAGGTCGTCGAGATCGAGCCGGCCCTTGTCGAAGCGCAGCGTGGCCGCGAAGCCTTGCGCCGAGAGAGCGTCGGTGAGGTCGAGCGTTCCGACCTTGAGCTTGACGGCGGTGGACGGCGGGCGCAGCGGCGCGGGGGCGAATTTCGCCTCCGACCAGCGGGATCCCGTCCTGCCCGGCTGGGGCGGCCCAAGCGCGAGCGCCAAAATGCCGGCCATCGGCAGGCGGTCGACGGCGAGCTCGCCTTCGATCTCCGCCGACGGAGACGGTGGCGACCGCGCGGCTCCCGCCCCAGAGCCAAGCGCCTCCTCGGCGCCGGAGATCGCGGCGCTGGCCTGGGCGGCGGGCGAGAGCGTCGCGACGGGGTCATAGGTCAGCTCGCCACTGGCCTTGATCCCGGCAATCGTCGCCGCGAGCTTCGAGAACGTCCACCGATCGCCGCGCAAGGTGGCGTCGAATCCAATATCGGCAGGTCCGAGCGCGCCGCCGTTGGCGGGCGCAAGGCCGAGCGCGGCCGCGATCGGGGCAAGGTTCGGCGTCTTGACCTTGGCGACCCCAAACAGCTTCGCGTCGTCGCTCTCCGCTTGAGGCAGGAAGCGGCCGCGCCACGTCAGCTCCGAGCCGGCGAGCGACGACGTCGCATCGACGTCGTAGCCCTGCGCCCATCCGCCCGCCGCGTTGAGCGCAATATGCCCGCGCCCGCTTCCCGCCGGCGCCGCACGCAGGCCGAGCTGCCGCAGCAGCGCGCCCGAGTTTGGGGAATCGAGGCTGACAGTTAGAGCGCGGCCGCCGTCCTTCGGCAACGGATCGAGCGCAATCGTGAACTGGGTTTCACCAGCCGATCCGCTGGCGCGCAAGGAATTGATCGCCGGCGCATCGCCGCCGCCCGCGCCCCCGTGAGCCTCGAAGGTCAGCGCCGCCGGCGAGAGCTCGCCTGCCCGATCGACCAGAATCCGGCTCCATTCGCCCGGCGCAAGTCGCGAAACCAGCACGGCGAAATCGCGCGTCCGGTCGGCTCGCAAATGGCCCGTCGCCGCAATCGAGTCACGACCCATCGCGCCGGCGATGTCGAGGGAAGCGCCGCCCAGCCCCGCAACGCTCAAGCGCTCGAGGGTGATGTTCGGCCCGCTTTTGACCGCCTTCAGCACCGCCGAGCCGCTGTCAATCTGCGCTTCGCCGACGCGGGCGATATGGAGCGAGCCGGCGCTGAGCGAAATCGAAAGGTCCATGTCGCCGATCATTTTTGTGGCGGCGAGGCTCGGCAGCGTGTCGACGTCGAGCGAATCGGTTGCGAGGTCCAGATCGAGGCGGCCAGCCTCGCCGCGGGCCGGAGGTGCGAAGGCAAGCGAGCCGGTCAACGTCGTTCGATCCAACGTCAGCTTGAGATTGCGTCCGGAGAGCCCGGTCGCCGACGCTTCGACCTCGCCCGACAGCGCGGCGCTGCGATAAGCGAGCGCTTCGCCGATTGCCGCGACCTTGGCCACGGCCTCCGGCGCGCCGAGGCTCGCCCAGTCGCGAAGCAGCCCAAAGTCGGGGCTGCTGAAATCAACGTCGCCGCGGAACTTCGCCGCTGCGCCGGCGTCGAGATCGCCTTCGCCCCCGATTCGGCTTTGCCCCGGGAGACCGAGGCTGAAGCGCAGATGCAACGGCGCCCCTGGCTCGGTGGTTAGCGCCACGGCCGCGTCGGGCAGCGTCTGCGCGCCAAGGATGATCGGCTCGGCCGAGGCCTGGGCGTCGATCGCCATCCGGCTTTGCCGGCCCTCAAGCGCCGCCGCGGCGATCCGCGACAGGAGCGTCACGGCGCGCGCGGGCGCGACGCCGTCCTCGCCCTTGCCGCGCATGAGCGAATCGACGTTCGCCTGTTTGGCTTTCAGATCGATGCTGAGCCGGGGGGGCGAGCCGAAAGCGAGGGTGGCGTCCCCAGTCGCCCGGATCGCCCGTTCTTCCGGTCCGAGCCGGAACTCCGCCCCGCGAATTGCCGCCCGGGCGAGATCGACGGTCATCGGTCCGGCGACGCGCCATGGCGTCGGCCCATTCTCGCCGGGCGCGGTTCCGGTCAAAGTGGCCGCGCCCGCCAATCGAAGCCGCACGAGCCCGCCGGCCGGGTCGCCTTCCAGCACGCCTTCGAACTCGCCGGCCGGCCAGCTCGGCCCGGCGTCCACCTCGACGCGGAGCGGCGTCCCTTCCGGCCCCGGCTTTTGCGAAGCGAGCCTGAAGACGACCGGCGCGCCGTCGGGGCCGGAAAACTGGCCGGTAAGGTGGGCCGGCCCGTCGAGAGACGGAACGGCGGCGTCGATGTCGACGCCGGCGATCTCAGACGCGGGTCCGTTGGCGCCGCCGGCGACCCGCACCCGCCCGTCGCGCACGATCAGACGGTCGACCCCGGTCGACTGGAGCCGAGCGATCGGCAGCGCCGGCAACCGCGGCGCGCCATCGGAGCCGCGCACGATCGCCAGAACAGGTTTGTCGAGGCTGATGTCCGAGAACCGGATCTGGCCGCTCGTGAGCTTGACGAGCGCGAGCTCGAGCCGCGCGGAATCGAACGACAGCTTGGGACCATCGGGGCCTGGCGCGGACAACGAGCCGGCGCCAAGAGCAAGATAGGGCGTCGGCAGGAGTCTGACCTCGACCGGTCCGGTCAGCGAGACGTTCGCGCCGGTGATCGCGCGCAGCCGCGCCTCGATCTCGGCGCGGTGCGCGGACCAATCGATGAGCATGGGCGCGACGAGCGCTGCCGACATCACGGCGACGAGCGCGACCGCGATGATGGTCAGGACATAGCGCACGGGGAAAGGACTACCACTCCGCCTCGACGAGCTGCCGCGGGAACGACCAGGCGACCATCGCGGTTCAAAATGGCGCGAAAGTATGACCGTGACAACAGACGGCGCTCACCAGCTCGGGCGCCGCTCATAGCCGCCGCACCGTGTTGATCGACTCGCGTCGATTGAGGGCCGCCCTCGCTTCGCGCTGCCGCTGTTCGCACGATCGCGGCCGGCGGGAGGAGTCGCGCGCCTCCCATCAGCAGACCCATAACCATATTCGTCACGTTATGACGTTCCTGAAATTGGGTTCGTTCCAAACCCAGCCCAAATTTTTCAAAGCCCAGCCAAGTTATTCCGCAAAACAGCCAAATCCCTCCAAGGAAATTCCATGGATTTCCTTGGATTCTCTTGTCCGAATCGAGACTTTCCAATGGGTTGCGCCAACCCCTGGGCAGAAAAAATCTCTTTTGGCTTTCTTCCGCGAAAGCGGCGTCGGACTCGCATGACAAGCTCCGGCGGACGCCCTGGCGTTGCATGGCTGATTGATCTTCATGGCCCGTCGACGATATCACGGGTTCAGATTTTCAGAAAGAAGAATCTTCGCTTTCGCCGCCCCGATCTCGATAGGGCGCCATCCAGGCGAGGCCGGCTTCGGTGGTTGTGAGCGGCAGGTATTCGCAACCGACCCAGCCCGCGTAGCCGAGCCGATCGATCAGCGCCAGCAGGAACGCATAGTTGATTTCGCCCGAGCCAGGCTCATGCCGGCCGGGATTGTCGGCGATCTGGATGTGCGCGATTGCGGTCATCGCCGCTTCGAGGCGGCGCGCGAGATCGCCCTCCATCACCTGCATGTGGTAGATGTCGGCTTGCAGGTGGAGATTGTCGGACCTCAGGCGTTCCATGAGCCGCAAGGCCTCGTCGCTGCGGTTCAGGAAGAAGCCCGGCATGTCGCGCGTGTTGATCGGCTCGATCAGGAGCTTGACGCGTCGCCCGCGCGTCGCCTCGGCGGCGAAGGCGAGGTTGGCGACGAAGGTCTCCTCGAGGACTCGCCGATCGGCGCCCGGCGGCGCTATGCCGGCGAGGCAATTGAGCCGCGCGCAGCCGAGTTCCTCCGCATAGTCCAGAGCGCGCGAGACGCCATCGCGGAACTCCGCTTCGCGGCCGGACAGGACTGCGATTCCGCGCTCGCCGGCCGCCCAGTCTCCGGCCGGCAGGTTGAACAGCGCCTGCGTCAGACCGTGGTCGGCGAGCCGCCGGGCGATATCGCGCGCGCCGTGCTCGTAGGGCGAGGCAAATTCGACGCCCTTGAAGCCGGCCCGCGCCGCCGCGGCGAAGCGGTCCAGGAAGGGCAGCTCAGTGAACAGAAAGCCCAGGTTAGCGGAGAAATTCGGCATGCCGGCTCCGGACGGGAGACCGGCGCCTTCGGCCCGTCAATCCTGGACCCCGATCAGTGCGCCAAGGCGCCGGCTCGACGCGCGGCGCGTTCGCCGGCGGCGTGCATTTCATTGGTCGCCAGGCCTGCAAGGCCCAAGCGGGCGTAATCGACTCGATAGTAGCCGTCCGCGCCTGCTTCGACCGCGCCACGATTGCGCTCGTCCGCAAGCAGCTCCTGCGCCATGACGCCGCGGAATTCGTGATCCTCGCCGATATAGCGGAAACTGTACAAATTCAGCCCTTCCGCCGTCCCACCGGCACGTTGCACATGGGTCTTCAAACGACGATCGGATATGATCACAGGACCCTCGCCACTCTCGCCTCGCTTGTTAAGGGCGAGCCCGACGGCGTCTTCGGTCGAAGTCGAAGAGCCGGGCGCCGTCTCGATATGCTCGAACCCGAGAAGCTCAGCATCGTTGAGGTCCGCGGTTTCGGGCGTCGCGGTTTCTTGATTCTGAAGTTGAGTCATTTGCGTCCCCATTCCTATGCGAAATTGGAAATATAACCGCGGCTGCGCCGCCGCCCCCGCAACATCCTGCTGCGGGAGGCGTCACTTGATGATGGGGCCTTCCCCGCTCAACCCTCTCTTGTTGAAGGCTAGGGCGATCGCCTGTTCGGTCCGGGCCTCTTCATCGCGCTCAGGCTCGAGCCATTCGAACCCGAGCAGTTCCGCATTGTCGAGGTCCGCGACCGTGGAGGTCGCCGTTTTTTGATCCCGAAACTCAGCCATTTGGACTCCCCGTTGTTATAGGAAAGGTAAGCAATTTCGCCTTAACCGTACGGGCCGGCAGGTGCTGGTCGCATAGCGGGGGGCCTTCCCACTTTGATGTGGGAGTGGCCCCCCTCCTTTGGTGAACCGGCCGTCGCCAACAGTGTTCGAGCTCCAAGGATCTCAAACTTCAGTGTCGCCGACGGCCTTAGTTCCTAACGGTGGGAGTTCCCGCTCCAGGGAGGCTTTCTTCCGTCTAAACAGGACCTTCCTCGGTTCTTACCATCGCAGGACCTTCCTCGGTTCTTACCATCGTAGGACCTTCCTCGGTTTTCACCATTGGAACGACTTCATCAACCTTCGCCATTTCGATTCTCCACTGCATTGGGAATGTTACGCAATTACGCTTCACGCCACCCCATCGGTGCGCGCGGATGCCATATATTCGCCGTAAAGCAGCATCCCGCCCCCGCCCCGAAATTCATCGTCTTCCCGCAACGTTCGATTCCACTGCACGCCTTGAGTTGTGATTCGTTAAAAATTCCGTTTACGTTAACCATGGGGAAATGTAAAGACGTGTGACGAAATTGAGACGAGCTGAGGCTCCTTGATGGCGCTCTTGGGGCAAAGGGTGTTTTCCGCCAATGTTTTCAGGACCGTTGCGACCCATCGAGCCTTTTCTTCCGCAAAGCGAACGCGTTGTCGTTGATCTCGACCGCAGGATGCGGGCCAAGCTGGCGTCAAGCCTCGCGCATATCTTCGATCGGATGGCCTCGACGCTTGGTATCGAAGACGGCGAACTTGGGCCGTTGCTGTCGGAGATCATGGCGCATCGGCAGGCGCCGTCGGTCTTCGCGACATATTTCGAGCTCGTTTTCGCCTTGAAGGCGAAGCGCCACGACGAGGCCGCCCGTCTTTGGCGACGAATCGCTGCCGCGGTCGGCCAGACGCCGATGTTCGATGTCGCTCCGCTCACAGTTGAGGCGCTCGGCGGAGACGCCGCCCGCTTCGCCAGGCTGTTGAATGCGGGCGAGAGCGGCCCGATTTTTGGCCCGCCCGACGTCGCGCAATGGCCCGCCTTCGCCACCGGGGTCGCGGAGGCCTTTTCCCTGCTTGAACAAGCGGACGCCGCGCTCGCGGCCGAGATTCGGGCGTTGATCGTGCTGGTGATCGGTTCGGCGCCGCTGAACCCGCAAGTCTCGTTCGGCGGCGTCACCTCGCTCACGCTCTGGGGCGCCGTCACCCTGAATACCGAACTTCATCGAACGCCGCTTGAGATCGCCGAGGGACTCGTCCATGAGGGGGCGCATACGCTGTTGTTCGGCTATGCGGTCGACGAGCGGCTGGTCCGCAATCCCGATTCGGAGCGCTTCGCCTCGCCCCTGCGCTCGGATCCGCGCCCGATGGACGGCGTCTTCCACGCGACCTTTGTCTGCTCGCGGCTGCATTTTTTCTATTCTCGTTTGCTCGAGCGCCGGCCAGAAGGCGTGCTCGGCTTCGACCTGGGCGCGATCGAAAGAAAGGTGGCGCAGTTGGCGAGTCGCTTCGACGACGGCGCCCGCCTGATCGCCGATAAGGCCAGTTTGACTCCATTGGGGGAGAAGGTGTTGCGCTCATCCGTCGACTATATGTCCCATGACGCTGCTGCTTGACCCGAAGGCCCGCGAGGCCGTTATTCATGGCCCGCCGCGCACTCTCATGGAGGGTGCGGCGCAGACAGTCATGGCGAATATCGCCCGTCGCGTCGCCGAGGCGCCGGACGGGCTGATTCGCAGCTTCCAGACCGACGGATCGCTGAGGCAGGAGACTTTCGCTGAACTCTGGCGGCGGTCCGGAGAGATCGCTGCCCGATTGCGCACCCTCGCGCGCGGGCCCAGAAGCCAAGCCGTCTTGCTGCTGCGCGACCTACTCGACTTCGTTCCCTCGTTCTGGGCGTCGCTGCGGGTGGGCGCGACCCCGATTCCGCTTACCGGCGTCGTCCACGGCGCCACGAAAGAAGAGCTTGAGATTCTTGCGTCGCGCCTGGAACGTCCCGCGCTCATCGCCGATTCAGGCGCGCCCGACCTCGACAGGCTCGAGCGTTTGCTGCCCGATGCGCCGATCTTGCGCCTTTCGGCGCTCTCGAACGAAAGCGATCAAGACCTGGATCCCGATGTTGAGCCCGATATTTTCTGTTTGCTCCCGACCTCGGGCTCGACCGGGAATGTGAAGCTGGTGATGCTCGATCGTCGCGCGATTTTGAATCGCTACTTTTCGCAAAATTATTCGGTCGCCTCGCTGAACTCCCATACCATCAATGTTTTCGCCTTCGAGGGCATCAGCGGACTGGGCGCGTTGTTCCTGCGTTATGCGAGCTTGACGCAGTTGCACCCGCGCGCTCTCACGATCCGCCCATTAGTGATATTCGAGGCGATCGAACGATTTGCGATCACCCATATTCATATGACCAATTCGATGGCGTCGCGGCTGGTCGAAAATGCGGCCAACGAAGAGCGGACTTTCGATCTCGGTTCCCTAAAGCAAGTCGGTTTTGGCGGCGAAACCGTGACCCGCTTGGTTGCGACGCGCTTTAACGCCCTGTTGGAGCGTCATGGCGCCGCCGATGTTCTGCGCGCCGGCTACGGAACGACCGAGACGGGCTCTCTGCTGGTGGGCGCGGACCCGTCCGTTTGCCCACTGGACGAAGCGGGGGCGCCGATTCTTGGCGGCGCCACCGCCGGCATCTCGCTCCGGATTGTCGACGACGATGGTTTGATACTCGGCGAAGGCGAGGCGGGACACGTCGAGGCTTTCGCGCCGCAAACCCTGTTTGCCGGCTATTGGAAAGAGCCGGAACTGAGCCGCGACTGCATGACCGCCGACGGCTGGTACAGAACCGGAGACCTGGGTGCGATCAACGATGGGGGCTTTTCATTTCGCGGCCGCGCAAAACAAACCCTGGTCGTCGGCGGGCGAAAATTTTCGCTCGACGAGATCGACGCCTGCTTGCAGAGCCACGCGGATATCGGCCGGCAAACCGTGTCATTCGTGTTTCGTGACAGCGCAGACGCAACCGACGGACTCGGAGTAGCGATCGCAGTCTCGGAAGGCGAGGCTCTCGATAGCGTTTCCACCGACGCGATTCGCCGCGCCCTTGTCCGCCGCTACGGCTTGGCGCCCGCGGTCGTGACGCCGGTTCGATCCGGAGAATGGCCGCTCACAGCCACCGGCAAAGTCGACCGCAGGGCTCTTGCCGAGCGGGCGGCGAAGGCTGGCGTAAGATTGGACGGGGAAATTGCGCGCCGCGCGCCTGACAGCGTCGACGAAGAAATCCTGGCGGCGCTTTGGCGGGAGGCTTTGAACCTCGGGCGCGGCTTCGGCCCCAACGACGATAAGTTTTCCGAAGTCGGCGGCGATTTCGGCCGCGACGACAACTTTTTCGATTGCGGCGGCGAATCCCTGCGCGCGGCCGCCTTATTGATCAGCGTTGACAAGCAGTTCAAACGCCAATTCGCGCTTCGTGAATTTTTCGCTCTTCCGACATTCAACAATCTTCTTCGCCTCGTTGAAGGCGCTTCGGCTCATGGGGCAAACGATCAACAGACGAGCATTTGGCCTCTGACTCCGGACATTCGCCGCCGTATGCTGCCCTATGTCGAAGGCTGGAGCGGCGAGCGCGTCTCGGAAGATCGCCTGATGTTCGGCGCGAATCGGCAAGGTTCGCTGCCGCCGTTCTTCTGCGTGCTCAATGCCGAATATGAGTTCGTAACCCTCGCAAAGGCCTTGGGACCGCAGCAGCCGGTTTACGCGTTTCGCTCACTCTATTTCGTCCGCGATTGGGATGAGGACACGATCCAGGCGATGGCGCTAAGTTACGTCAAGGACCTGGAGCAAGCGCATCCCGACGGGCCGGTGTTTCTGCTCGCCCATTGTCAGGGCTGCGATNNGCGCAGCATCTCCTGCGGCGCGGCCGTCATCTGCCGCTGCTTGTCCTCCTCGAATGGATGATGGAGCCGGTCTCCTATCCTGGCGAGGTTCTGCTCCTCTACGCTCGGGAGAGCGAATACAATCCTAAATTCGCCCGTTTCAATCCCGAACCCGCTTGGCGGCAGATGTTCGGCCAATTCTCCGTCGCTGAGATCGATGGAGGCCACGATGTCTTTCTGGACAGCCCCTTGCCGCTCGCCGACGAACTGGTACGACGCTGCGCAGAGGCTCTCGATCGATCGCGCCCGTTCACCCCGCTGAAGGAATGCGCCTTCGAACTGGCCGTCGCTGAAGCGCCACGGCGCGCGCAGCCTGGCGCGCGCTTACGCCTCGAAGTGCGGGTTAGGAATGTAGGGAAGATTCCGATTGGCGGCGAGTTTTCGAACCTCCGCCTCGGCGCCTCCTGGACAAGCGACGGCGCGATTCATGGGCTCCGCTTCATCGAGGCCGCCCCCTTGCCGGCTATCGCGCCAGGAGCCGTCTCNNGGCGAAGGTCAAAGTCACCCATTGAGCGACGCGCATGCACGATTTTTTGCGCTCCTGTTTCCGCCCGGAAAAGCAGACCGTCGCGACCGGGCTTTGACGATCGGCGCCGCGCCGAGCGGATCGCGCCACACAACCGAGCTTGCCGCCCAGTATTGACGCCGCCGCGCTGAGGCTTGACATTGGGCGTCAAAGCGCGAAAGCCCGCGCCCCGGGAGGCGCTTCGCGCATTCAGCCATACGGGAGGCGACCCATGGATCTTCGATTGACCGAGGAGGAACTCGCGTTTCGCGCCGAGGTGCGCGCGTTCGTGCGCGACAACCTGCCGGCCTCGATCCGCGAGAAGACGGTCGCCGGCCGTCGCCTCTCGAAGGACGATTATGTGCGCTGGACGCGCATTCTCGCCGCCAAGGGCTGGGCGGCCCCGCACTGGCCGCCCGCATGGGGCGGCACGGGCTGGAGCCCGATCGAGCTCTCGATCTTTCTCGACGAGACGCAGCGCGGCAACGCGCCCGAACTGGTGGCGTTCGGCGTCAGCATGGTCGGCCCGGTGATCTACACCTTCGGTTCCGAGAAGCAGAAAGAGCGCTTCCTGCCGCGCATCGTCGATCTGCGCGACTGGTGGTGCCAGGGCTTCTCCGAGCCGGGAGCGGGATCGGACCTCGCGAGCCTGAGGACGACCGCCCGGCGCGACGCTGACGGCTGGGTGATCTCGGGCCAGAAGACCTGGACCACCATGGCCCAGTACGCCGACTGGATTTTCGTCCTCGCCCGCACCAACCCGCAGGCGAAGAAGCAGGAGGGAATCTCGTTCTTCCTCGTCGACATGAAGACGCCGGGGATCACGGTCAAACCGATCCAGACGATCGACGGCGGCCACGAGGTCAACGAGGTCTTTCTCGACGATGTGCGCGTTCCGGCCGATGCGATCGTCGGCGAAGAGAACAAGGGCTGGGACTACGCCAAGTTCCTGCTCGCCAACGAGCGCAACGGCATCGCCCGCGTCGGGGTGTCGAAGGCGCGGCTCGATCGGGTGCGCGAGCTCGCTTCGATCCCGGTCTACGGCTCGGGGCCGAAGATCGAGGATCCATTCTTCCGCGCCAAGCTCGCCGAGGTCGAAGTGGAGCTGAAGGCGCTCGAAGTGACCCAGATGCGCGTCATTTCGAATCGCCGCACCGCCGGCAAGCCCGATCCCGCCTCCTCGGTGCTCAAGATCAAGGGCTCGGAGATCCAGCAGGCGACGACCGAACTCCTGATGGAGGTCGTCGGACCGTACGCCCTGCCCTATCGGGAGCCCGACGCCATGAGCAACGAGCCCCCCGTCGGCCCGGACTGGGCGGGACCGCTCGCGCCGACCTATTTCAACACCCGCAAGGTCTCGATCTACGGCGGATCGAACGAGATCCAGCGCAGCATCATCGCCAAAGCGATCCTGGGGCTCTGACGGCGATGGATTTCGAGCTCAGCCCCGAACAGGAACAGTTGCGCGACAATGTCGCGCGGCTGATGCGGGAGCGCTACGGGTTCGAGGCCCGCAAGGGCTATCAGGCGAGCCCGCGGGGGTGGAGCGAGGCCCTGTGGCGCGACTACGCCGACATGGGCCTGCTCGGCGCGCCCTTCGCCGAAGCCGACGGCGGCTTTGGCGGCGGCCCGGTCGAGACGATGATCGTGATGGAGCAATTCGGCAAGGCGCTGGCGCTCGAGCCCTACCTTCAGACCGTCGTCCTCTGCGGCGCGCTTCTGAAGCACGGCGCCGGCGAGAAGCACCGGGCCGAGCTCATCGGGGCCATCGCCGCGGGAGAATCGCGGCTGAGCTTCGCGCACGCGGAAAAGCAGTCGGGGTTCGACCTCCACGATGTCGGCTGTAGCGTGGTCAAGGATGGCGGCGGCGGCTTCGTGCTCAACGGCGAAAAGACGCTGGTCGGCCAGGGCGACAGCGCCGATAAGCTGATCGTCTCGGCGCGGCTCGCGGGCGCGCGGCGCGATCGTCACGGGATCGGCCTCTTCCTCATCGACGCCGACGCCCCCGGCGTGACCCGGCGCGGCTATCCGACCCAGGACGGCCAGCGGGCGGCGGAGATCGCCTTCGCCGATGTCCGCGCGGCGCCGCACGACGTCATCGGCGCGCCCGATGGCGCGCTTCCCGTCATCGAGCGGGCGGTCGACGAGACGGTCGCGGCGCTGGCGGCGGAGGCGGTCGGGGCGATGTCGGAAGCGCTGACGATGACGGTCGAGTATCTCAAGACGCGCAAGCAGTTCGGGGTGACGATCGGCTCGTTCCAGGCGCTGCAGCACCGCGCCTCCGACATGATTGTCGCGCTCGAACAGGCGCGCAGCATGATGTATCTGGCGGCGATGATGGCGGGCGAGGATGACGCGGCCGAACGCGCCAAGGCGATGTCGGCGGTGAAGGCGCAAATCGGCCGCTCGGCCAAGTTCATCGGCCAGCAGGCGGTGCAGATGCACGGCGGCATCGCGATGACCTATGAGTATAAGGTCGGCCATCTGTTCAAGCGCCTGACGATGATCGACGCCGCCTATGGCGATGCCGACGTCCATGTGCGCCGCCTTGCCGAACGTGGCAGCCTGTTCGCCTGAGGACCCTTGTCGAGCGCGACGCGAACCATCCTCGTCACCGGATTCGAGCCTTTCGGCGGCGAGGCCGTCAATGCGTCGTGGGAAGCGGCGCGGAAGCTCGACGGCTGGCGGTTGGGCGAATTCGCGGCGGTCGCGCGCCTTCTGCCCTGCGCCTACGACGCTTCGGTGAAGGAGCTCGTCCGAGCGATCGAGACGCTTAAGCCCGAGGCGGTCCTGATGACCGGCCAGGCGGCGCAGCGCGCCGTCGTCTGCGTCGAGCGGTTCGCCCGCAACCTTGATGACGCCGCAGCGCCCGACAATCTCGGCCACCTGCGGAAGGCGGTCGCGATCGCCGAAGGCGCGCCCGAACGGCTCGAGGCGGCGGCGCCGGTCAAGGCGATTGCGGGCGCCATAAGAGAGGCGGGAATTCCGGCGCGGGTGTCGAGGAGCGCCGGGGGCTTCGTGTGCAATCATCTCTATTTCGGCGCGTTGCAATACCTGCGCGACACCGGACGGGCGACGCCCGCCGTGTTCGTGCACCTGCCGGCGACGCCCGGACAGACTCCGCCAGCGTCGAGCGCGAGGCGACTCGGGTCGGCGGACGCGGCGAAGGCGCTCAGGGCGGCGGCGGCGGCCATGGTTGACGGTCGAGCGAAAGCGGCATGACCGGCGCGCCGCTTACCCTCGGCGTCGACGGCGGCGCCACCCGCTGCCGCGCGCGGCTGCGCGACGCCGATGGCAAGGCGCTCATCGAGGCGAGCGGGGCGGCGGCGAATATCCATGTCGATTTCGCCGCCGCGATCGCCGTCCTGCGCGCGGTCGTCGGCGAGGTCATGGACAAGGCGGGACTCACGGGCGCCGACCGGGCGCGGATCGCGATCGGATTCGGGCTCGCCGGAATCGAGGACGCCAGCGACGCGGCGCGGGTCGGCGAGGCGTTTCCGGACTATCGGCTCGTGCGGGCGGCGAACGATGCGGTGACCGCATGCATCGGCGCCCATGCCGGCGCCGATGGCGGGCTGGTGATCGTCGGCACCGGCTCGGCGGCGATCGCCCGGGTCAAGGGCCGGGAGACCATCATCGGCGGACGCGGCTTCACCCTCGGCGACGATGGGGCGGGCGCCCATATCGGCCTCGATGCGCTGCGGGCGGCGATGCGCGCCTTCGACCGCCTCGGGCCGGCGAGCCCGCTCACCGCCGACATCATCGGTCGCTTCGACGGCGATGCAGTCGCCATGATGCGCTGGGCGCGCGACGCCAGGCCCGGGGATTTCGGCGCCTTCGCGCCCGGCGTGTTCAGCCGCGCCGCCGAGGGCGACCGGATCGCGCTCGACATCGCCGCTCGGGCGGCGGGCGCGATTGGCGCGCTGACGCGGGGCGCGGTGGCGCTCGGGGCGGAGCGGGTGGCGCTGGTCGGGGGCGCGGGCGAAGCGATGCTGCCCTATCTCGAGCCCGAAATCGCCGCGCGGCTCTCCGCTCCGCTGCACGACGCGACCGATGGCGCGATCCTCATGGTCGGCGGAGTCATCGCGGCGCAGAGGGAAGCGGCGCAATGACAGCTCCGAACCTACGCCTCATCCTGAGGCGCCCCGAAGGGGCCTCGAAGGACGATCCA
>PLUH01000254.1:12280-14370 GCA_003164825.1 Hyphomicrobiales bacterium | reverse complement strand
TTGGCGCCTTAGTCTGCGACGCTTCAGTCTGCGACGCCGCGCGCCGCGGATCGAGCCCTTCCGGGCCGGTCAAAACGAGAGCGCTCGACTATCGCTCCGGTGGGCGCGGCGGGTCGGCTCTATAGACGGCGGCTATCGNNCGTCTATTCCATGAACAACCGCCGCCGCCGCCGTGGCGCACGCTGGTGTTCTCCCCTGGTTATCAAGCCAGTTCGTACAACCCAATCAATGGAAGGACAGTCATATGAAAGCCCTCACTTTTGCCGCCGCGCTGATGTTGTCGTGCGCGGCCGCGCCGCTTGCCCTCGCGGCGTCGGAAACCAATGCGCTCAGAGAGGCAAGGTCGATTCTGACCGCCGAAAGCATGGAAATGGAGCGGTCCGCGTATCGTCCCGGCCACGGCGTCAACTTCAATCCCAGCGACCACGTCTTTCTCAAGAGCGCGCTAGCGATCGATTTCGCCTATCGCAATGCAAGCGTGACGCTGCCGTTGTTCCGCGGTCACTCGCCGCAGGGGCAAGATGTCTTTTACATCGTGACCGATGCGTCCGATTTTGAGGTCGCGCACCGCATGGGCGTCAACTACTCCCCCAAGCTTGCCGAGGCGATCGGCTCGCCTGGCGTACAGAATGTCACACTCGAAGACGGTATCATGAAGTTTGCCGGCAATGTAGATTTCTCCCCGGAGTACAAGGTCGTCCCGGGCGACCCGCCGAGCTACTTCCCGCCCAAAGTCGCCAATCCCGGCGCCGTCGCCGACGACAAATGGTCGTCCATCGTCGTCCTGCCAAGCGGACTCGTTCTGAACGCGCAGATCGTGGCGAACGCTTCGGGCCACCACCCGCGCGTGAAAGCCATCGACACCGATAACCTTACGGTGACGCTGTCGATCCTAGACGGCGTGCAGGGCGGCAATCAATACTTCTATCATCTTGTCACCGACGCATCGGTCCCCATTGCGGCGGTGCTAGAGAAAGGCGTCCTTGCGCCACGGCTCGCGAAGATTCCTGAGTTCGGAGAATCTCTGCCGGGGGAGAAGTCGGCCCTGCTCGGCTTCTCGCCGGTGCTCAACGGTCGCACCGACAAGGGCTCCGGCGAGGATCAGGGCTTCTCGACCGCGCTCGCCAACGGCGGAATCGATCCGATCAACGTGTTTCCGATCGGCCCGGACAACGACAATCCCTCGCGTGAGAACAACTACAGCCCGTTATGGGATGCGCATGTCAGCATGTGGACGCAGGCCGCCATTGACGCCGGCAAAGTGCATCGCATCCATTCGATGGATGAGCAAAAGTCTCTGATCCGCGAGGGGTTGCTCACAAGCGCCTCGATCAGTCCGCCAGGGCAAGGCAACCCGTATGTCGGCGGTCTCAGGCCGACCGACGCGATCATCAACTGCCCGGTGGTCGCGCAACCGGATCTGCCTCCGCAGTAGCGGCATCCGTGTCGGTCCTGTCGCTCTTGCTTTGGGCAGGGCCGGCGCCTCAAATCGCTGGCGGTGGAATGACGGGATTCCAGTNNGTCGGCCGCCGGAGCCGGCGAGGCCGTCACAGGACAGCAAGGAGGGTAGCGATGTCCTCGAACGACGTGAGCGTGGTGCTTGTCCATGGCGCCTGGGCTGACGGATCGAGCTGGGCGAAAGTGATTGCGCCGCTCGCAGCGAGCGGGATCAAAGCGATCGCGGCGCCGCTGCCGCTGACATCGTTCGCCGACGATGTCGCGGCGCTCGACCGGACGCTCGAGCGCGTGGCCGGGCCGGCCGTGCTCGTCGCCCACGCCTATGCCGGCGGCGTCATTGGCGCGACCCGCAGCGAGAAGGTGAAGGCGCTCGTCTATTTGGCCGCGCTCGCCCCCGACGAAGGCGAAACGGTCGCGGACGTGTTCTCTCGCGGACAGCCGCATCCGCAGGCGCCGAAGCTCGCGCCGGACGCACATGGGCTGATCTATCTGCCAGAGGCGGCCTTCGCCGCCGCCTTCGCGCAGAACGCTTCCAAGGAAGAGCTGGCGGTGCTGGCTGCGGTGCAGCGGCCGATTTCGCCCGCCTGTATCACCGTCAGGGTAGGCCGGCCGCTGTGGAAGGACCGGCCGGC
>PLUH01000254.1:4400-12260 GCA_003164825.1 Hyphomicrobiales bacterium | reverse complement strand
CGTCCTCGACATCATCCGCGAGGCGATCGCCGAGGTCGCCAACGGCTGAGGCCCCTTGTTGTTGAGCGAAAGGAAAAGCGTCATGACCGCCATCCACTACCGGACCGCCAAGGTCGACGGCCAGAATGTGTTCTACCGCGAGGCGGGCGGGCAGGGCGCCCCGAAGCTTCTGCTGCTGCACGGTTTCCCGACCGCGGGCCACATGTTCCGCGACCTCATCCCGCTGCTGGCCGACCGCGTCCACATCGTCGCTCCCGACCTGCCGGGCTTCGGCAACTCCGATATGCCGGATAAGGGCGCCACGTTCGACCGAATCGCGGACACGATCGACCGCTTCACCGAGGTCGTCGGCTTCGACCGCTACGCCGTCTACGTGTTCGACTACGGCGCGCCGACCGGGTTCCGGCTCGCCGTCAAGCATCCGGAGCGGATCACGGCGATCATTTCGCAGAACGGCAACGCTTACGAAGAAGGCTTGAGCGACGGCTGGAAGCCGATCCGGGCCTATTGGCAGGACGCCTCGCCCGCCAACCGGGATGCGCTTCGCGCGTTCCTCAAGCCGGAGACGACCGTCTGGCAGTACACGCACGGCGCACCCGACCCGACCAGGGTCTCCCCGGACGGCTATTCGCTCGACAATTTCTACCTCTCCCGGCCCGGCGTCGCCGAGGTGCAGCTCGACCTCATGGGCGACTACAAGAGCAATGTCGCGCTCTATCCGACCTTCCAGCAGTATTTCCGCACCCATAAGCCGCCCTTGCTNNCGCGATATTCCAAACGCGACCGTGCGCTTTTTCGACACCGGACATTTCGCGCTTGAGACTCATGCGGCAGAGATCGCGGCGGCCATTCGCGACTTCCTTCCGCGCTGACCTGGCGATCGAGGAGACGTCCGAATGGCGAAGTCAGTCGCCATCGTCACCGGCGCGAGCCAGGGCATCGGCCGGGCGACGGCGATCCGGCTCGCGCGCGACTTTTCGGCGCTCGTCCTCGTCGCGCGCGACCGGGCCAATCTGGATGAGACGGCGAAGGCGGTGAAGACCGCCGGCGCCGAAGCGCTGGTCGTCGATATCGACCTCGCCGAGCCTGCCGCCGCCCAGGCCGTGGTCGATCGGGCTTTGGCCGCCTTAGGCCGGATCGACGCGTTGCTCAACATCGCCGGCGCCGTGCCCCAGATCGACCTCTTCGAGATGACCGACGCGCAATGGGAGGCGGGCCTGGCGCTGAAGCTGCACGGCGCGCGGCGGCTGACGATCGCCGCATGGCCGGCGTTGAAGGCGGCCAAGGGCGCCGTGGTCCTGATGTCGGGCAATTCGGCCCTGTTTCCGAAAGCCCCTTACGCGGCCGTGGGTACGATCAACGCCGCCATTGTCGCGCTGGCGAAGGCGTTCTCGGATCGCGGCGTCACCGACGGGGTGCAGGTCAACAGCGTCCTGCCCGGCCCGGTGATGACGGGGCGCCGCCGGTCCTATCTCGAGCGCTGGGCGCCGCTGCACAACATGACGGTCGAGGAGGCGACGGCCAATTTCCCGAAGGAAGCGGGCATCGCCCGCTACGGCGAGCCGGAGGAGATCGCCGAGCTGATGGCGTTCCTGGTATCGCCCGGCGCCCGCTGGATGACCGGCTCGACGCTGCGCATGGACGGCGGCGAGGTGAAGTCGATCTGACGAGGGTCGGGAGGATGTGCGAAGGCGCGGGCCGTTAGCCGAGCTTCCCATCAAATGGGTTGAAGGCGGCGACGCCGAGACGGTCGAAATCGCGCCCATTGCGGGGTGACGACGGTCAGGCCATGAACGGTTGCGGTAGCGGCGATCATGGCGTCTTCCACGAGGCGGTCCGGCTTGCGATGCACGAGGCGAGCCCAGGAACGGAAGGTCCGCGCGTCCATACTGAGAATGTTGTAGGTTTCGGCAAGCTGTTCCAGCCACGCCTCGATCTCAGCGGCCTTTGCCTGATCCTGTTCACCGCCTCGGAGCGGCGAGCCGGGCAGGCTGCGCGCCGGCGCGATCGGCGGCCTACGCGGGGTCGCGCGGCTTGGCGTCAATCGCGATCGGCGTCGCGGGCGGTTTCACGCCGCGCGCCGAAAGCGGCCAGATCTTGAGGCGCTTGATGCGGCGGGGGTCGGCGTCCAGGACCTCGAATTCGAATTCGCCCGGGCCGGTCAAAATCTCGCCGCGGTTCGGAACCCGGCCGGCCGCGGCGGTGACCAGGCCGCCGATGGTGTCCACGCCCTCGGCGTCAGGGAGCGAGGCGAAATCGAAGCCGACCGCCTGGGAGACGGCGTCGAGGGGCGCGCGCGCGTCGGCGAAGAAGCCGCCGTCGCCCGAGGGGCGCAATTCCGGCGTCTCATCCTCGTCATGCTCGTCCTCGATGTCGCCGACGATCGATTCCATCACGTCCTCGATCGAAACCAGGCCGTCGGTCCCGCCATATTCGTCGATGACAAGCGCCATATGGGTGCGCGACGCCTGCATCTTGAGCAGCAGATCAAGCGCCGGCATCGACGGCGGGGCGTAGAGAACCGGCCTTAAGATCCGCGCCGCCGAGAGCGGCATGTCGAGTCCGGTCTCGGCGTCGGCGCCTGCCGGCTCAGGTCCCGTCATGAGCCCGAAGCGCGGATCGGAGGCGAGGAAGACGACAAAATCGCGGATGTGGATCATGCCGCGCGGGTCGTCGAGCGTTTCGTCGTAGACCGGCAGGCGCGAGTGGCCGGCGGTGCGGAAACAATCCAAAACCTCGCTCAGCGGCGTATCGAGCGCCAGCGCGACGACGTCGGCGCGCGGCACCATCACGTCCTCGACCCGGACGTCGTGAAGGGCGAGAACGTTCTTGAGGATGGCGCGCTCTTGCGGCGTGAACTCCTCGCTCGCGCTCTCCTCGATCACATCCTCGATGTCGTCGCGCGCCGACGCCGGCGCGAGGCCGAACAGCGCCCGCACGCGCTCGAACAACCCCGAAGGCTGCTCGCGCGAACCATTTGCAGGCGGCGTCTCCGGCGCTCGTTCGCCGTCGTTCGTCTCGTTCATCCGTCAACGACTTCGCGCGCGTAGGGGTCGGCCGCCCCGAGCCGCGCCATGATCCTGGACTCGAGCGCCTCCATGCGCTCCGCCTCTTCGTCCGAGCCATGATCGTAGCCGATGAGATGGAGAAATCCATGGGCGACGAGATGGCGATAGTGGTCGGCAAGCGGCGCGCCGAGTTCGTTCGCCTCGCGCGCCAGCGTCTCATAGGCCAAAGCGATATCGCCGAGCGCGGCGGATTCCGCACCGTGGCCGGGCGGCGGCGAGGGGAAGGAGAGCACGTTGGTCGGCTTGTCGACGCCGCGCCAGCGCAGGTTCAGCGCCTGCAAGCGCGCATCGTCGGCGAGGCAGAGGCTGACCTCCGCCCCGCCCTCACGCGCCAATCCGCTCTCAGCGACCGCCGCGGCGATCGTCTCGCGCGCCAAGGCGCGCGCTCGCGGCAATCCGCGCCACAGACCCGACGGAACGCTGATGTCGAGCGCGACCTTCATTTGGCCGGGGTCGGCTGTCCCTCTCGGCCGACGCGCTCGTAGGCTTCGACGATCTGACGCACGAGATCGTGGCGCACGACGTCGACATGGGTGAAGCGGACGTGGCCGATGTGCGGGATCGCCTTGAGAAGCCCGATCGCATCGCCCAGTCCCGATTTCTGGCCGGGCGCGAGGTCGGTCTGGGTCGGATCGCCGTTGACCATCATCCGCGACCCCTCGCCAAGGCGGGTCAGGAACATCTTCATCTGCATCGCGGTGGCGTTCTGCGCCTCGTCCAAAAGGATCGCGGCCTTGGAGAGCGTCCTCCCGCGCATGAACGCGAGCGGCGCGATCTCGATCATGCCGGTTTGAATGCCGCGCTCGACCATCCGCCCATCCATGAAATCGTAGAGCGCGTCATAGATCGGGCGCAGGTAGGGATCGACCTTGTCGCGCATATCGCCGGGCAGGAAACCGAGCCGCTCGCCGGCCTCGACCGCGGGGCGCGACAGCACCAGGCGCTCGACCAGACCCTGCTCGAGGAGCGAGACGGCATGGCCGACCGCGAGCCAGGTCTTGCCGGTGCCGGCGGGACCTTCGGCGAACACCAGCTCATGCTTGCGCAACGCCGCGAGATAGTGATCCTGGGCGGCGCTGCGGGCGCGAACGACGCCGCGCTTGCGCGTCTTGACGATGCCGAAGCTGTCCTTGGACGCGTCGTCGCCGGGGAACAAGAGCCCCTGATAGGCGCTCTCGGCGATGACGCCCTCGACGTCGCCTTCGCTCGCCGGCTGACCCAGCTTGACGCGCTCGTAGAGCATCTCGAACACCCGGCGCGCCTGCTCGCTCGCCTCGCGCGGACCCTTGATGACGACCTGATTGCCGTTGGCGTAGGCGGAGACGCCGAGGCTGCGCTCGATGCGGGCGATATTCTGATCGTAATGGCCGAACACCACCGAGGCGGTGGCGTTGTCGGGAAAAGCAATGGCGATTTCTGCAGGTTTGGACTCGCGGAGCGTCGGATGGATGACCGGGGGGGCGGCGGCGATGCGCGTCGGCGAACTGTCCTGCGGCTTCAAATCGGCTCTCTCCCTTGTGTCCTGTCGGGGCCTGGAATCATCCTGCACGCCATTAAAATCCCAACTTTACGACGCTGGCGAGACAACGCGTCCGCGGAGCGAATGGGGCTCAAGGCCGATGATTTCGACCTCGGCCATGACGCCGATCAGCGACCGCGGCCCGTCAGCGAACACGGCCTGCATATACGGCGAGCGGCCGATGACCTGGCCTTCGCGCCGGCCGGGCTTCTCGAACAGAACTTCGAAGCGCCGGCCCACGGTCGCCCGATTGAAAGCCTGCAATTGTGCTTCGATAAGAACCTGAAGCCGAGCCAGCCGTTGAGCCTTGGTCGCTGCATCGATCTGGCCGGGCGCCTCGGCGGCGGGAGTTCCGGGGCGGGCGGAATATTTGAAAGCGTAGGCCGAGGCGAAAGCGACGGCGCGAACGAGCGCCAGCGTCGCCTCGAAGTCGGCGTCGGTTTCGCCCGGATAGCCGACGATGAAATCGGACGAGAAGGCGATGTCCGGCCGCGCCGCGCGCACCCGGGCGACGATGTCGAGATAATCGGCGACGCGATGGCGGCGGTTCATTGCCTTGAGCAGCCGGTCCGAGCCGGACTGGACCGGCAGATGCAGAAACGGCGCGAGCGCTGCGACGTCGCGATGGGCGGCAACGAGGTCCTCGCTCATGTCGCCCGGGTGGGAGGTCGCATAGCGCACACGGGCAATCCCGGGCACGGCGGCGGCGGCGCGGATCAGCCCGGCAAGCCCGACGGCGCGGCCATCCTCGCCGAGCCCGTGATAGGCGTTGACATTCTGCCCGAGCAGCGTGACCTCGCGCACGCCGGCGCTGGCGAGGCGGGCAATCTCGTCGACGACCGCGCGAACCGGACGCGAGGCCTCGGCGCCGCGGGTATAGGGCACGACGCAGAACGAGCAGAACTTGTCGCAGCCCTCCTGCACAGTCACGAACGCCGCGACGCCGCGACGGCGAATCGCGCCGGGCGTGCTGATGGGAAGATGAGCAAACTTGTCCTCGGCCGGGAAGTCGGCGGCGACGACGCCGGGCCGCAAGCGCGCTTCGCGCACGAGCTCAGGCAGGCGATGATAAGTCTGCGGACCGACCACGACATCGACCGCAGGCTGGCGGCGCAGGATTTCCGCTCCCTCGGCCTGCGCTACGCAACCGGCGACGACCAGCGTCGTCCGCCGCCCTCGCCGGCGGCGCTCGTCTTTGAGTTCGCGCAGCTTGCCGAGCTCGGAATAGATCTTCTCCGACGCCCGTTCGCGGATATGGCAGGTGTTGAGGACGATGAGATCGGCGTCCTCGACCGCATGAGCCTCGCGGTAGCCCTCTTCGGCCGCAATATCCGCCATTCGCTCGGCGTCGTAGACGTTCATCTGGCATCCGAACGACTTGATGAACACCCTTCGGTCCTCGTCCCGAGCGGGACTCGCACTTTCGCGGGCGTCTTCAAGCACAAACGACTCGGACAATTAGCGGCTCCAGAACGGTCCTAAACGCAAATGTAGGCGCTTTCCGGCCGGGAGAAAAGCCGTATCCGCAAAGACATTGATTTTGCTTGTGTTTTAGTTGGCTAATTCGTGGGGGACAAACAGCCAGCGCGCGGCGTTTTTGGCTTGCCACGTCCGCCGGAAATGTGCCACCCGAGGTCGAGCAAGTCTGTCAAAGCGCATCACGCCTCATCTACGGAGAGGGGCACGAAAATGAAGCGGACTGCCACGGCAATCGCAATAGGATTGGCTACGCTGCCATTAACGTGCTTGTCATTTGCGCAGACTGCTGACGATATCTTCAGGCGCGCCCAGGAACGATTTTCTCAAGAGGAGAAGAATCAAGCGCCATGGACCGCAGAAGCTCGCGAAGCTGCCGACAGGACGTTGGACAATCTCAAGGCGATGCGGTGCTCCAAGGAAGACAGTGAAGATATATGCCAAATCGTGGTTCTTTGCAGTAGAGCGCCGGAAATAGCAGGGGAAATTTTACCCGATGACAAAGAGCTCACGGCGGCAAAAAAGGCGCTGGATGACGTAGAAGATGATTTAAAGAAAATGGCCACCGCGATAGATCAAATGAAGATTGCCAACGCTCGTTTCGAGAGAGGAGCACGCGCAGCCAGAGATAAATGTGAAGCTAAGGTCAGAATGGCGTATCGGTCGGTTTCCAACATGATTGATCAGGCGGCCAAATCCGCTCCGGAACAGGCCGTCGAGACAAACCCGCCAGACGATATTTACAATGGCCCGGTGGCGATCCGTCCGATGGTCACGGCGCCGCAGCTGATGAGAAAGATTCCGACCACCACGANNATAGCCGCCGCTCATCCGAGCGCCTTGCGCATGATGACCGCGGCGGCCCGGGTTCCGTCATTGCGGCGATAATAGCCGGCGCGTTCGCCGACCTTGACGAACCCGAGCCGCTCGTACAACGCCAGCGCCGGCGCATTGTCCTTGCCGACTTCGAGGAACATCGCCTTCGCCCCCGCGTTCGACGCCTGACGCAGGGCCTCGCCGAGCAGCGCCCGGCCCACTCCTTTGCCCCGGGAGGCGGCCTCGACGGCGATGGTGAGGATCTCCGCTTCGTCCGCCGCCAGCCGCGACAGAACGAACCCGCGCAACCGGCCGTTTGCCGGATCGAGCGCCGCCGCCGCGAGCGTCGAAGCGCTCGCAATGAGGGCGGCGACTTCCTGGGCCGACCAGGGATGGGCGAAGCCCTTGGCGTGGAGGCGGGCGCAGGCTTCCGCCTTGTCCGGCCGGAGCGGGCGAATGACGGGCGGGGAGGATCGGCGCAGGCCGAAGATCATGGGCTTTAAGCTGACAATCTCAGGCGGGCGCCCGGGCGATCGATTCGGCCGGATTTGGCCGCGCGTCCGGCGCCTTCACGTAGATCGGGCGCGCCGGGCTCGTCGCAGGATCGACGGCGAGGCCCATCCACGCCAGGGCGACAATGTCCGGCGCGTCCCCGGCGGCGCCGAGGTCATAAGGCAGGCCGGCGCGCTGCGCTTCATTGGCGATGAGCGCGGCCGCGTCGCCCGCGAGCCATGCCGGGCCGGCGCCGATCGCCCGCACGCATTCGCGCGCCGTATCGCAACGCGGCGGCCCCAACGGGCGGCCGGACGCCTCGAACAACTGAAAATAGACCGAGCCGTGGCGAGCGTCGATCGCCGCGGCGATGATTCCGGGCCTCGGCGCGCTCAGGAGCGGCGCGGCGAACGCGGCCAGGGTCGATACGCCGACGACGGGAATTGCGAGCGCCACCGCCATCGCCCGCGCCATGGCGAGGCCGACGCG
>PLUH01000254.1:4094-4381 GCA_003164825.1 Hyphomicrobiales bacterium | reverse complement strand
GGTCATCACCGCCAGCGGTTCGGCCTGGCCGCTTTCCACGACTGCGACCGACGCCGCTCCGCAGGACGTGTCGATCGCCAGAATGCGCATGGGCCTCACCCGCCTCGATTGACTCGCTATCGCATGATCAATGTGCCCGCGCCATAGTCGGTCAAGAGCTCGATCAGCACCGCGTGAGGGACTTTTCCGTCGAGAATCACGACGCCCTCGACGCCGCGCTCGAGCGCATAGATGCAGGTCTCGACCTTGGGGATCATGCCGCCGGTGATCGTGCCGTCGGCGATGAG
>PLUH01000254.1:0-4000 GCA_003164825.1 Hyphomicrobiales bacterium | reverse complement strand
GTCACGTCCACCTTGTCGGGCTCGCCGACAAAGCCGAGATCGACGACGTCTTCGCCGGGCCCATGCGGGCGGTGGACCTTGCGCGCGCTGACCATGTTGCCGTCCTTGCCGCACAGGCCGACCGCCCGCCCGCCCTCGGCGTTGATCGAGCCGACGATCTGCTTGTTGATCGATCCGGCCAGCACCATTTCGACGATTTCCATCGTCGGCTTGTCGGTGACCCTCAAGCCCCCGGAGAAATGCGATTCGATGCCGAGCTTCTTCAGCATCATGCCGATCTGCGGCCCTCCGCCATGCACGACCACCGGATTGATGCCGGACTGCTCCAGAAGCACCATGTCCTTGGCGAAGTCGCGCGCCTTGTCCTCGTCGCCCATCGCGTGGCCGCCGTACTTCACCACCACGACCGCGTCGTCGTAGCGCAGCATGTGCGGCAGCGCCTGCATCAGGATTTCGGACTGCTGCTGCGGAGTCGGATTGAGGGATTCGGCCATTTGGGCTCCGGAAGGCGGGAGGCGCGCTGTTCTATCCAGCCGGATCGGGAAGCTCAAACGAATTGGGGACGGTTGCTTCGAGCGTCATTCTGAAAGCGGACGCAACACTTTTGTTGACTTGGGCTAGCGTAATCCATACGTGTCCCGAATGAATTCGGCCCAGGCGAAGCGGTTTCTCGCAAAGCGGGGCGCGACTTTCGCCCCGGGGAAGGGCGGCCATCTGATCGTCACTCTGAACGGGAGGCGATCGGTCCTGCCTCAGCACGGCGGCTCGAAGGAACTTGGAAAAGGCCTGTGGCTGGCCATTCTCAAGCAACTCGACGTAAGGGAATAGAGATTGCGCTACGCGGTAACGCTTGCCCCGGACGACAACGGCACAATTCTCGTCACGGTTCCCGACCTGCCGGACGCGGTGACTTTCGGGAAGGATCGGGAGGATGCGCTGGAGCGGGCGGTCGATGCGATTGAAACCGCTCTAATGGGCGCGATGGCGGCGCGCGAGGATATTCGAGCGCCCAAGTCCTCGGGCGCTGACTCTGTGGCTTTGCCAGCGCTGGTATCAGCCAAGGTCGCGCTATATCAGGCGATGCGGGCCGAAGGCGTCGGCAAGGCTGCCCTCGCGAAACGCCTCGACGTCGCCCTACCGCAAATTGATCGGCTGCTCGACCTCAGGCACAGTTCGCGGCTCGACGCCATCGAGCGCGCATTCGCCGCGCTCGGACGCGAAATGGAGATTGTGGTGAAGGCTGCGGCATGAGCGGGCCGCTTGATCTCCGCGCTGTTCGCTATCCCCGCAGCGCCGCGTTCTTCGGGTCATAGGGGCTGTCGGGAACCACGACCGCGCGGCGCGTCTCGCCCAGAATGCGGACGTCGACCTCGCTCCCAAGGTTCGAGAGCTCGGGCTTCACCATCGCCAGCGCCAACGATTTGCCGGTCCGCCAGCCGTAGCCGCCGGATGTCGTGCGCCCGACCATCACTCCGTCTTTCGTCACCGGCTCGGAGCCGCGGGCGTCGGCGTCGCTCACGCGCTGGACCTCGAGCGTGACGATCTTGTTCTCGAAGCCCTTCCCGCACCAGGTGACGAGCGCGTCGCGGCCGAGAAACGGCCCCTTCTTGAAATCGACGAACCGCTCGAGGCCGGACTCAAGGGCCGCGTACTCGATCGACAGTTCGCGTCCGACGAGCTTGTAGGACTTTTCCAGCCTCAGCGAATCCATGGCCCGGATGCCGAACGGCTTGATGCCGAACGCCGCCCCGGCGGCCATCAGGGCGTCGAAGATCGTGTTCTGCATCTCGATCGGGTGGTGCAGTTCGTAGCCAAGCTCGCCGACGAAATTGACCCGCATGGCGATGAGGCCCGCCGACCGGATCGACAGGCGCCGCGCGGTCAGCCATGGAAACGCTTGGTTCGAGACGTCGATGTCGGCGACCTTCGACAGCACCTCCCGCGACCTTGGGCCCGCGAGCACGAGGACGCCGCGCTGCGTCGTGACCTTGTCGATCCGCACGCTCATGTCGGCGGGGAGCAGCTTCTCCATCGTGTCGAAATCGTGGGCTTCCAGTGCGCCGGCCGAGACCAAGTAGAACCGCTCCGGCCCGATCCGGGTCAGCGTGAACTCTGCGCGCACGCCGCCGCGCGAGGTGAGCAGATAGGTGAGCGTGACGCGGCCGACCGCCTTGGGGATGCGGTTGGTAAGGATCGAGTTCAGCCAGCCCTCGGCGCCAGGACCGGAAACCTCGAGCTTGGCGAACGCCGACATGTCCTGCAGCCCGACATTGTCGTGCACGTTCCGGCACTCGGCGCCGACGAAGTCGAAATAGTTCGAACGGCGGAAGCTCCACTTTTCGCGCGGCCTCTCGCTTGGGCCGACGGCCGGATGATTCTCGTTCAAGAGCACGTCGGGCTTGGCGAGGTCGGCTTCGCTCAGAGCGTAGTCAAGCGGTGCGAACCAGTTCGGCCGCTCCCAGCCGTAAATCGAGCCGAACACGGCGCCGAGAGCCTTCATCCGCGCATAGCAGGGCGTCTGGCGCAGCGGGCGCGCGGCGACGCGCTCTTCGTCGGGATAGTGCACGGTGAAGACCCTGGCGTAGGCCTCCTCGTTCTTCTCGATGAGATACCCGGTCTCGGCGTAGGGGCCGAAGCGGCGCGGATCGACGCCGAGCATGTCGATCGTCGGCTCGCCGTCGACGATCCATTCGGCAAGCTGCCACCCGGCGCCGCCGGCCGCGGTGACGCCGAACGAGTGGCCTTCGTTGAGCCAGAAGTTCTTCAGGCCCGGCGCCGGGCCGACGATCGGCGAGCCGTCGGGCGTATAGGCGATCGCCCCGTTATAGACCTTCTTGACCCCGGCCTCGCCGAAGGCGGGAACCCGCGCGATCGCGGTCTCGATGTGAGGCGCGAGACGGTCGAGGTCTTCGGGAAAAAGCTCGTATTCGCTGTCCGCCGACGGCCCGTCGACATAACAGGCCGGCGCGCCCTTCTCATAAGGCCCGAGCAGGAGCCCGCCTGCCTCCTCGCGCATGTACCAGGACGAATCCGATTCGCGTAAGACCCCCATCTCCGGCAGGCCCTTGGCCTTGCGGGCGACAATCTCGGGATGAGCTTCGGTCACGATATATTGGTGCTGGACCGGGATCACCGGCACGTTGATCCCGACCATGCGGCCGGTCGCCCGTGCGAAATTCCCGGTCGCCGAGACGACGTGCTCGCAGACGATGTCGCCCTTGTCGGTCGCAACCTTCCATTCGCCGCTTGGCCGCCGCTCGATCGCGATCACGGTCGTATGGCGGTTGATCTCCGCCCCGCGCTCGCGCGCCGCCCTCGCCAAGGCCTGGGTCAGGTCGGCGGGCTGGATATAGCCGTCCTCGGGATGCTGGATCGCGCCGATGATTCCGTCGACGTTGCAAAGTGGCCAGATCTCCTTGACCTCTTGCGGCGTCAGGAACTTGACCGTCACGCCGATCGTCGCGGCGACGCCGGCGTAATAGTGATATTCGTCCATCCGGTCGCGAGTGCGGGCGAGGCGGATGTTGGAGACCTTGCGCAGGCCGACGTCGAGGCCGCTCTCTTGTTCGAGCGTCCCATAGAGGGCCACCGAATACTTGTGGATCTGTCCGACCGAATAGCTGAGGTTGAAGAGCGGCAAGAGGCCCGCCGCGTGCCAGGTCGAGCCTGACGTCAGCTCCCTGCGCTCGACAAGAACGCTGTCGCTCCAGCCTTTCCTAGCCAGATGATAAAGGGTCGAGACGCCGACCACGCCCCCGCCGATGACCACCGCCCGCGCATGCGTTCTCATTCCATCCCCTCAGCCCTCATCCGGCCGCGCGTTCCGCGCGTCCACCTTCTCCCGCAAGCGGGGAGAAGGGATTCAATACGTCGCGTCCGGCATCGACGCCTTGCGCTCATCGATGAAGGCGCGGATCGCTTCGTCCTTGGCGGGGTCGAGCGGCGGCGGTTCGTATTCGGCCAGCATCGACTTCCATAAGCCGTTGGCGCGGGTCGCGGC
>PLUH01000149.1 GCA_003164825.1 Hyphomicrobiales bacterium | reverse complement strand
GTCTCTCGGCACAGGTGCGCTCGTGGGCGCTGTCGTGAATAGCGTCGGCTTCTTGATCGCCGTCATCATCGCTGCGATTGTTGTAGCGGCGCACCCCGATGCCGCGCCGCAAAACTCGCTGGGCCCGGCGAACGCGATGCTTGGGCCGGACGATGCTTCCGGCGGGAACGGAGTGCCGGTTCGGGCGTTGCTGTTCGCTCCCGTCTGGGGTGCGNNAGCAGCAGGCTTCACCTCGACGCGACGATTGAGCGCGCGACCGCTGACTGTTGCGTTGTCGGCCACGGGGCGGGTCAATCCGTAACCCTGCGCGATGAGCCGATTCCCAGCGATGCCGTGTTGCGTGAGCCACGTGACGACGGATTTCGCGCGCGCGATCGAGAGATTGAGGTTGTACGCGGCGCCGCCCTGATTGTCGGTATGTCCGGCGATGATCCAACGCGAACCCGCTTTGCTCTGGACGAGCTTGCGGACCGTCTCGAGCGACGGGAGGCTATCGGGGCGAAGCTTGGCCGATGCCGTGTCGAAGTGGATCCCGTAAATTGCGACCGAACCGTTTCGTTGGATCAACCGCTGCAGTTCGGCGGCATTCTCGCGGTGACGGCGCAGCGCGAAGTTCGCCGTTGCGTGGCTTCCGGCCGGCAGATCGAGCAACTGGACTGCGCTGTCGTATCCGACCGCGCTCGCCGCGACGGACNNCGCCATTCCGGCGGGCACGCCGCGCAAGATGCACCTTCCGTCGCTGCCGGTCGACGCGGTTACCTGTGCGGACGAGACCGAGGCTGCGGCGATGGGTTTGAGGTTGGCTGCGTCCACGACCCTACATGCGATGGTGACGTTATAGCGGAAGGCACGCGGATTCACCAGGATGCGCACGAAATCGATGGCATAGCCATCCAGTGCATGCGTCGTCGGGTCGTCAATGAGAAGATTCACGGTGCCGGCACGCAAGATCGGCACGTACTCGGGCAGGAGGCGCAGCGTGACGAGCTTGCCGATCGGACCGGTCTGATCGAGCGCGTTCACCGTATCCTCAAACGAGGGTATGCGCGTTCCGTTGAGCGAGACCTGAAAGTGCGAATTCCAGATCGGCGCCTGAAAATCGTCGAGGAACATCTGGACGAGCACGACGTGACCCGTACGCGGTAGGGCGCCGACGACGAGCGGGATCGCTTGCGGGAGATTGTTGGGCCGGCTGCTGCAATTCGCATAGCCGTCACCGGTGCGCGTTTGCAGATCCTTCGCGGTGACCGCGGATCCAAGCATGACGTGGTCGGTTCCAGGTGCATCACCCGGCCGCGGGTCGCATGGGTAGTCATGCACCGGCGTCGATTGACCTGAAAACGGTGTGAAGCCGGGCGAANNCGGCGCATCGGGTGACGCCGATTCGTCGGACTCAGGCGATGCCACCACGTCGGAACCGTCGCCGGGCTCCGAAGAGGGCGGGACGCTCGGGGTCTCAGAGAGCAATGGCGTAGCGCTTGCCGACGGCGTCTGTACGACGTCTTGTTGGGATGCCTTTAAGCGCCAACCCGCGATCACGAGTACCGCCGCGAGAGCGACGATCACGATGGCAAGCACACGGCCTCGCATGACTTAGAATAGCATGCGCGCCAGTGAAGTCGCGATGGGCGGGAACGGCAATTATGAACGCCNNTGACTGCTAAGACTTCCTAAACAATCTGCCGAAGGAGGGAGCAACGCAGTCGCTCCGCTCCTTTGTGAGTGAGGCGGCCTGGTTGTCGATGTCCCGTCATTGGGGCGACGGCAACACCTCTCAAACTGAATGGTGGATTTTTCATGAAGAAGCTCTTTGCAGCGGTCTTCGTCTGTTTGCTTGCGTCCACGACGCTCGCCAGGGCGGACACCGCATCGGACCTTCAGGCGCAGATGGCCGCAATGCAAACGCAGATGGCCGACATGCAAGCGCAGCTCGAAAAGTTCCAGGCCCAGCAGAAGGCTGCTGCGGCCGCTGCGACGCCGGCACCCGGCGTTCCGCCCGGATCGACGCCCGTCATGGTGGCTCCCGGGACCAATACGACGTTCCTGATCCACGGCGAGCCGATCCAAATCTACGGCCTGCTTGATCTCTCGCTCGACGACACGACAAAGGGCTTGCAGTCGTACTATCCCACCTCCATGGACGGCCCCGTCGGCAACGTCGGCTGGCAGCCGGCGATCTCCAGCCAGTCGTACGTCGGCCTGCGCAGCGCGCGCTCGCTCACGAACAAATTCATGCCGCAGTACCAGTTGGAGACGCAGATCGACGTCTCGTCAACGTCGGGCACGGTCAACACCAACTCGAACAACGACAACACGGTGAAGGGCGCGCTCACGTCGCGCAACAGCTTCATCGGCGAAGGCAACGAGTTTGCCGGCTCGTTCCTAATCGGCAAGACCGACGCGCCGTACAAGACGTCGACGGCGCGCATGAGTCCGTTCGCCAATATGTTGGGCGATTACTCAGTGATCATGGGCAACACGGGCGGCGACAACCGCGTCGAGTTCGGCACCCGACTCGACCACGCGCTGTGGTGGAACTCGCCGAAATGGGGAGGCTTCACCCTGAGCCTCCTCACATCGCCGGGGCAGAACCGCGGCATCGACGATGACCTCATCGCGCAAGGCGAGGCCGGCTGCGCGGGCGGCAACGCACCAGGAAGCGGCGCGCTACCGCCCTCGTGCAACGACGGGTCCTACGGCAGCGCATACAGCGGCAGCGCTACGTACGAGAACCACCACTTCTACCTCACCACGGCCTACGAGCTGCACAAGATGGTGAACCGCACGAGCGACTTGCCGGACCTCGATCCGCGCGACGTCGCGGATGAAGACGCCTTCAAGGTCGGCACGCAGTGGACGTTCTTCCCGGGGACGTCGATCGAGGGGATCTACGAGACGATGCATCGCTACGTTCCCGCGTTCCTCACGGATCAGAACGAGCGCACGCGCACCGGGTTCTGGTTTGCGGGCTCGCAAGCGATCGGGAGCCACGATAGCTTCAGCTTAGGCTGGGCGCGTGCGAACCCCACGCCCGGCGATCCGGGCCAGCACAATACGCCGACGCTCTATCCGAACGCGGCGAACCCGACCCTGTACGGTACGCCGAATCCGAACAACATGGCGAACATGTACACCGCGGCGTTCGTCCATACCGTCGACTCGCATCTGTCGTTCTATTTCGACTATGCGCAGACGCTGAACCATCCGTACGCTCATTACGATCTCGGTGCCGGCGGCCGCGTNNGGACTGCCACGATGGTACGGAGCTCGCGGCGTTCGATCCCACCGCCAACGGCGGCGCAGGCGGTGTGTCCTACACCGGCCCGCACTGCTACGCGGGGGGCGACCTGCGCGGGTTCTCATCGGGCATCCGCCTGCGGTTCTAAACCTGGTCGCAGGCAAAGGAGAAGACCGCGTCGCACGGGCGCGGTCTTCTTTTTGCATGGCCGAAGGCGTCTAGTCGTCCAGATCGGAGCCGACGAGCCGCAGGCCGTCGGTCTTGGCGTGGCTGAGCACGGTGCCGTTGAGGTCGCAACCGCTGAGGTGCGCGTTAGTGAGGTCGGCGCCCTCGAGGTGCGCGTAGGAAAGATCGACGCCGGTGAACGCGACG
>PLUH01000273.1:19751-33299 GCA_003164825.1 Hyphomicrobiales bacterium | reverse complement strand
AAATCCAAGCCAGCCGCAACAAAATCCAAGGAAAAAACAACAAAATCCAAATCTATTTTATTGTCTTTTCAATGGGTTACGCTTTTTTTGCTACCCCCTCGTCCTGAGGCGCCCCGGAGGGGCCTCGAAGGACGCTCCAGCGCCAGCCAATCAGTGCCCCCTGGAGCATCCTTCGAGACGCGCCTTCGGCGCTCCTCAGGATGAGGGCGGTGGTTCGCGTCGACAATCGACCAAGCTTCCTTGCGTCAACAGGAACAGACAGTGAACAACGAGCGGGCCGGATTGTCAAGAAATTGTCGATTTCTGTGCGCTTCAGCCCTGCGCGCTCGCGCCGCGCGCCGACGGAGCGAGCGCGTCGGCGTTGGTGACGGTCGCGACATTCTGCATCGCGAAATTGATCGAGGCCCATTCCGGCTGCAGCGCCTCGTGGCTCATTGCTGGCGTTTCCTCGATCGCCTATGGCAGATTGGGCGGGGGCGTCCGGCGGGAGAACGTTTTGGACACGACCACATTCGCCCTTCGGGACCCAGGTTCGTTGGGCGCGTCAGCTTCGAAATCCGCGCGTCGAGGGATTACCCTCGCGGCGGCGACCATCGGCGATGCCTGGCTTCAAGTCGCCGACCTGATTTTGACGCGTGGGACGCCGAGCAGCTTTGGCGGACTGCCTTTGCTTGAATGCGACCTTGTGACGCTCGATGTCCAATATCCGAACCCGGATGACCCGATCATTGCGCAGCATGCGAGCCGGGAGTGGCTCGAGTGGATGCGATCGAACTTCACCGACTATCGCAGGGTTCGTGAATTGGGCGACGCTCGCTCTTATGCGAGCAGGCTCTTCGACTACATGGGATCCGGCCGAAATCAGATTGCCGCGGTCATNNTGCTCGATTTCTGGCTGCGCTCAGGCTCTCTCGAACTCGTCGTCTATGCGCACAGCATTGATTTCGGCAAGAAGGGATTCGCCAACCTCGTTCAGCTCGCGGAGCTTCAGCGCGACGTCGCGCGCGAGCTCGACGCGCCTCCTGGCCCTTTGGTGATGATCGTCAAATCGGCCACGATCTACCAAACCGAATTGACTCTGATGCGCGAAATGATTGCGTCCGCTGAGCGCGCCAGCGAGCAGGCGACGAGCGCCAGCGGATAGAGCGCGGCGTTTTGAATCGCTGCAGCGCGTCTTCCGCCGCCAGGCGCTNNTTCAGCGCCGTCATCGCGAGGGAGCAGCGCCGTGGCCTTCGAGCGCGTCTTTCAGAGAGCGCGAGATCGCCGCCAATATTTGCTCGTCCGCTTCCTCCTGGGTCGAGCCGAGCGCCTTCAGCGTCGTCTTCGCGACCAGCAGCGAGTGGTCGGCGCCGTCGACGACGTGCAGCGTCGAGGGCGCGCGCATCCGCTTCCGCACGCCTTCAAGGAGGTCGAGCGGGCAGAGCGGGTCGCGCGTTCCCTGAACGAACATCGCCGGCGTGCGCAATTCGAGGAGAACCTGGTCGCGGAGCTTCGACCGATCGCCGGCGCCGCAAAGCGGATAGCCGAGGCAGATCACGGCTTCGACCGGCTCAACCAGGGCGACATGGCATCCGACGCGCCCGCCCATGCTTTTGCCGGCCAGCACGATCGGCCCGTCATGCTTTTCGCGCAGCGACGCCAATGCTGCTCGATGGGCGGCGATGAGCTTCGGCAGCGGGTCCGGCCGCCCCCGGCGCTCGATCATGTAAGGGTAGTCGAACGGCTCGACGCGGCCGAGCGAGCTGAGGAGGCGCGCGAACGTCCGCATCCGCGGATGCGAAGAGGGCGCGCCGGCGCCGGGCGCGAGCAGAAAGGCTATGCCGGGCATGGCAGCCAATCTATCGGCTGAACAGGCCGCAGTCAGCCTCCGGTTACGTCGCGTCGCGGACCCCCGCGCGACCCGTCGTGCGAAGCGGGGCCGCGAACGCTCTACAGGTCCGCCGCCGTCATCTTGATGAGGTTGCACAGCCACGCTCGCAAGGGCGAGTTCTGGGTGCGCGGGTGCCAGAAGAGATGGGCGCTAACCTCGACTGGCGGCAAAGGGGCCGGGATCACGCTGAGGCCGGGAATGTGAAGATCGCTGACGATCTTGCTCGGCAGCGTGGCGATCAGGTCGGTGGCGGCGACGACGTGGGGGACCGCCGACGAACTCGGCAGGACGACCGCGATCCGCCGTCGCAAGCCCCGCGCGGCGAGAATCGAATCGACCAGGCTCGCGCCGCGCCCGTCCGGCGCGACCCGGACATGGCCGGCGTCGACCACGTGATCGGCGCGATCGCCACGTCGACCTCGCCATTGGCGAGCTGGTCATAGAGCCGGTCGCGATCGGCGACCTGGATCCTCAAGTCGAGCCGCGGCGCCTGAAGCCGAAGCTGGGTCGTCAAGGCGGGCAGCAGGGTCGTTTGGTGGAGGTCGATGGCGGCGATCCTGACCGCGCCGGTGAACTGGCTCGGATTTGGCGCCTCGGGCGCGGTCAATGTGCGCGAGATGTCCGAGAGCGCGCTGCGGATCGGGCCGGCGAGGTCGAGCGCCCGCGGAGTCGGCTCCATCCGGCCGTCGCGGCGTTCGAACAGCGGGTCGTCGAGCAGGTGGCGCAACCGGTTGAGCGCCTTGCTCATCGCCGGCTGGCTGATCCCGTTATGCCGGGCTGCGCGGGTGACATGCCGTTCGGCCATCAGGGCGTCGAACATGACCAGGAGATTGAGATCGACGCTGCGCAAATTCCTTTCAGTTATTGTCTGCATGTTTTTTTACCATTTCCCTCAGGCCAGCCGACCTGCCAGTCTGCCGCGGAGCGCGTATGCCAACGGGCAGGGCGACATGCCTTGCGGGCATCTCGGCCCATGTGCGCCATGACCGTGCAACATGTGTGCCATCTGATGGCTGAAGCCGCCCCGATCCTGGAAGCCCGCGGCGTGGTCAAGCGATTTGGCCCGCTTCTCGCCAATGACGTCGATCATTTCGCCGTTCATGCCGGCGAAGTCGTCGCGCTCCTCGGCGAGAACGGCGCCGGCAAAAGCACGCTGTGCAAGATTCTCTACGGCTATTACCGGCCGGACGCTGGCGAAATACGGGTCTCCGGCCGACCGGCGAGCATCTCGTCGCCGCACGACGCGCGTCGTTACGGCATCGGCATGGTGTTCCAGAACTTCAGCCTGATCCCGGCGTTGAGCGTCTGGGAGAACGTCGCTCTCTTCCTCGACGATACGCCGTGGGCCATCAGTCCGGCGTCAATGCGCCGCCGCATGCGCCCGCTGGCGGATCGGCTCCGGCTCGAAGCGGATTTGAACCTGCCGGTCGGCCGGCTCGCCGTCGGCGACCAGCAAAAGGTCGAGATTCTCAAGCAATTGCTGGCCGGGGCGCGCGTGCTCATTTTCGACGAGCCGACCAAGGTTCTGGCGCCGCAGGAGGCGGAAGGCCTGTTCTTGAGCCTCGCCGATCTCAGCGACGAGGGTTATGGCCTCGTCTATATCACCCACAAGTTGCGCGAAGTGGCGGCCTGCGCCGACCGGGTGGTGGTGATGCGCCAGGGCCGGATCGTCGGCTCGGCGTCCGCCCGCGAGGCGAGCGAGGCCGAGCTCCTCGGCATGATGTTCGGCGAACAGCCGGCGCGTGAGCCGGCCGCCGCGCCGGCTGTGACCCCCGGCCAGACGATTCTGGCGCTCGAAGGCGTCGCAACCTCGTCGGGAAACGGCGCGGTTTCGTTGCGCGACCTCACGCTCGGATTGCGGAGCGGCGAAATCCTCGGCGTCGCCGGCGTTTCCGGCAACGGCCAACGCGAGCTTGCCGATCTCGTGCTCGGCCTTGCGCGCCCGACCCGCGGCGTCAAGACCCTGTGGGGCGAGGACGCGTCACGCTGGACGGCGGCCAGAGTCCGGGCGCGCGGCGTCGCCAGCATCCCCGACGATCCGTCGGCGCTCGCGCTCGTGCCTTCGCTGACCGCGCGCGAGAATCTCGGCCTCGGCGACGCCAGGCGCTATCGCAAGGGCCTAAGCCTGGACTGGCCGCGGCTCACCGCCGACATGGCCAAGAGCGCCGAGCGCCTCCGCCTGCCGCCGATCCGCTACGAAACCAGGGTCTTTGCCCTTTCCGGCGGCAATCAGCAGCGGCTGGCGCTGACGCGCGAGCTCGCGCACGACCCGAAGCTTATCGTCGCGCTTTATCCGTCCCGCGGGCTCGACGCGCGCAGTACGGACGCGCTGCGGGCGCTGTTTCTCGCGGCGCGCGCGGCGGGCGCCGGTCTCATGTTGTTTTCGGAGGAGCTCGACGAACTCATCTCGCTCAGCGATCGCATCATCGTGCTGCGGGAGGGACGCGTCGCCGGCGAGTTTTCGCCCGCTTCCTTCGCCCTCGACACGATCGGCGCGTGCATGGTGGGGACGGCCGATGCCGCGTGAGGCCGCTCTTGCCCGGTTCGGCCCCGCCGCTTCGGCCGCGCGGCGCGCGCTCATTGTGGCCGTCGCGGCGTCGGCGATCTTCGCGCTGCTTCTGCTCATCGACGGCAAGGACCCGGTGCGCGCCTATCGCGACACGATCGTCTATGTGTTCGCCAACGCTTATGGATTCTCGGAGCTGTTCGTGCGCATGTCGCCGCTGCTCCTGACCTCGGTCGCGGTCGCCCTGCCGAGCCGTCTCGGCCTCATCAATGTCGGCGGGGAGGGGCAGCTCTATATGGGTGGGCTGTTTGCGACCGCGGGCGCGCTCGGCTTCGCCCATTGGCCGGCCCTGGCGCTGATCCCGCTGATGACTGCGCTCGGCTTCCTCGGTGGCGCGCTGTGGGCGCTGCTGCCGGGATTGTTGCGCGCGGCGAAGCTGGTCAACGAGACGATCTCCACTTTGCTTCTCAACTATATCGCGCCGCTGATCGTGAGTTACGTTATCTTCGGGCCGTGGCGGAGCTCGGAGAGCGCGTCCTATCCTGAATCTCCGGCCTTCGCCGCCGGCGCCCGGCTGCCGACCCTCGGTTCGACGCGGGTCCATCTCGGCCTCGTCTACGGTCTCGTTTGCCTCTGCATTTACGGCTTCGCGATCGGCCGCACGCGATGGGGCCTCGAGATGCGGGCGATCGGCGGCAATGCCGAGGCGAGCTTGAGGCTTGGCGTTCCGGTCTCGGCCTATATCATCGGCTCGATGGCGGTCGCCGGCGGCGTCGCCGGCCTCGCCGGCATGGCCGAAGCCTCGGCGATCCAAGGCCGGCTGGTCGCGCAATTGTCGCCGGGATACGGCTTCATGGGCTTTCTCGTCGCCTGGCTGGCCGGCGGCAGCGCCGTCGGCATCCTGACGATGGCGGCTCTGTTCGCAGTCCTGAGCTCGGTCGGCGACGTGCTGCAGATCACCCAGGGCGTGCCGTTTTCGGTGATCAACCTCCTGATGGCGGCGATCCTGTTCATCGTCCTCGGCGAGCGCGGGGCAGGGGGCCGGCGATGAGCGCGGCCTTTCCGATCGCCCTGGCCTCGGCCGCGATCCTCTCGGGGACGTCGCTGCTCTACGCCACCCTGGGCGAACTCATCGGAGAGCGGGCCGGAATCGTCAATCTCGGCCTCGAGGGCCTGATGCTGATCGGCGCCTCGACCGGTTTCGCCGGCGCCGCCGTGACCGCCAACCCGTACCTCGGCGTCGCCGCGGCGGCCCTGGCCGGCGTCGCCGCCAATGGCCTCTTCAGCTACGTCGTGATCACCCGCCACGCCAACCAGCTGGCCGCCGGTTTGAGCCTGACGTTTTTCGGCCTTGGCGCGAGCGCGCTGATCGGCCGCCCGTTCGTCGGCGCGATCGTGCCGGGCCTGCCGCATCTTGGCGCGTTCGACCTCCTGGTCTGGCTCGCCGCCCCGCTGGCGATCGTTTTATCGGGCCTCCTGTACCGCACCCGCTGGGGCCTCACGCTGCGCGCGGTCGGCGAATCGCCCGCCGCGGCTTTCGCCGCCGGGCGCCGGCCGGATCGGGTGCAGTACGAAGCGCTGGCGGTCGCGGGCGCGCTCGGCGGGATCAGCGGCGCCCATCTCTCGCTGGCGGTGGCGTTGACATGGGATGAAGGCATGACCGCCGGGCGCGGCTTCATCGCCATCGCGCTGGTGATCTTCGCCGGATGGAACCCCCTCTGGGCTGTCATTGGCGCGCTCGTCTTCGGCGGCGCCGAGTCGCTGCAACTGCAGTTCCAGGCGCGCGGCGTCGACGTCTCGCCATTCCTGATGAACATGGTTCCCTACCTGCTCACCCTGTTGGTTCTGACCTTCTCGGGCTTGAGAGGCCGATCCGCCGCGCCGGCGGGACTCGGCCGCAGTTTCTTCGGCGTGGAATAGGCCGCGCGATGAAAAACGTGAGGATTCCGTCATGACCAGGCTGAGGATGCTCCTAGCGGCTTTGCTGCCGCTCGTGCTGGCTTTGCTGGCGCTCCCGGCGGCGTGGCCGGCGGCCGCGGCTGACAACCTGATCGTCGGCGCCATCTACGTCGGATCGGTCAACGACTACGGCTATAATCGCTCGATGCACGATGGGCTGATGGCGATGAAGGCGGCGATCCCCGGCGTCACCGTCCTCGAGGCGGAGAACGTGCCCGAATCGGCGGAGGCCGAACGGGTCATGGAAGGCATGATCCAGCAGGGCGCGAAGCTCATCTTCGCCACCAGCTTCGGGCACCAGCAGTTCGCGTTCAATCTCGCCCAGAAGCATCCGGACGTCGATTTCGAGCACGCCGGCGGCTGGATGCAGGCGGCCAACTTCGGCAACTTCTTCGGCGCGACCCAGGCCGCCTGGTATCCGATGGGCGTCGCGGCCGGCAAGATGACCAAGACCAATACCCTGGGCTTCGTCGCCGGGGTGCCGATCGGCTATGTCATCGGCAACATCAACGCCTTCGCGCTCGGCGCGCGGTCGGTCAATCCCAAGGTCGAGGTTCGCGTCGTCGCCACCGGCAGCTGGTCCGACAAGGCCAAGGAGGCGGCGGCGACCGGCGCGCTCATCGACCAGGGCGCAGACGTCATCGCGATGCACGTCGATTCGCCGGCGACGGTCATCCAGGTGGCGGAGAGCCGCGGCGTCTATTCGATCGGCTTTCAGTCTCTGGAAGCGCGCGCCCTGGCGCCGAAAGGCTGGATCACCGGCCTCGGCTTCACCTGGGGTCCGTTCATGACCGCAACCGCCAAGAGCGTGATCGACGGGGCGTTCAAGCCGGCGATGGTCCGCGAGGGTCTGGGCGAAGGCATGATCGCGATCGCGCCTTTCGGCCCGGCCGTGCCGGAAGAGACGCAGGCGCTGGTCACGGCGGCGGCCGACAAGGTCGGGAAGGGATTCAATCCGTTCACCGGCCCGATCACCGACAACACTGGCGTCGTCCGGATCAAGGACGGCGAGGCATGGGGCGGCGACAAGATGGGGAATTTCGACTGGTACGTCGAAGGCGTGATCGGGAAGGCCAAGTAGGATGGCCGATCCGTTTGATCCGGCCCATTACGTCCCGGAAGCCGCCGCTGCGGTCGGGCTCACGATCGCGCCGGCCGACCTCGGCGACGTGACCCAAGCCTTCGCGGTGCTGGCGCGGGTTGCGGCGCAGCTCATGGCGATCCCGTTGCCGGAGGAGACGGTCGCCGCGGCGGTGTTCATTCCTGACGACGGAGCGGGGCGATGACGCGGCGAACCGCCCGCGAACTCGCTTCGGCCGTGCGCGCGCGCCAGCGCACCGCAACTGCGGTGGTCGAGGAAACGCTGGCCGCGATCGCGGCGCGGAACGGGGCGATCAACGCCTTCACCGCCGTCGCGAAAGAGCGGGCGCTTGCGGCCGCAGCGGCGGTCGACGCCGCCGTCGGCGCCGGGCGCGACCCCGGCCCGCTGGCCGGCGTCCCGTTCGCGGTCAAGAACCTCTACGACGTCGCGGGCCTGCCCACCATCGCCGGCTCGCACATCGACCGCGACCGGGCGCCGGCGGCTGAGGATGCGGCGCTCGCGCGGCGGCTGACCGCGGCCGGCGCAGTCCTCGTCGGCGCCCTCAACATGGATGAGTACGCGTTCGGCTTCTCGACCGAGAACACGCATCATGGCCCGACCCGCAATCCGCACGATCCGGCGCGGATCGCCGGCGGATCGTCGGGCGGCTCGGCGGCGGCGGTCGCCGCGGGCCTGGTCCCGCTCACGCTCGGCTCCGACACCAACGGCTCGATCCGGGTGCCGGCGGCGCTCTGCGGCGTCTTCGGCCTCAGGCCGACCATCGGGCGCTTAAGCCGCGCCGGCATGAGGCTGTTCGCGGCCAGCCTCGATGTCGGCGGTCCGTTGGCGCGAACGGCGGGGGATCTCGCGCTCGCCTATGACGCGATGCAGGGGCCCGATCCGGCGGACCCGGCCTGCGCGTCGAAGCCGCCCGAGCCGACGCTGCCGCTCCTCGCGCGAGGGGTCGAAGGGCTGCGCATCGCGGTCGCCGCCGGCTATTACGCCAGCCAGGGCGCGCCGGAAGCATTCGCCGCGGTCGAGCGCGTCGCTTCGGCGCTCGGAGCGTCCGAGCGCGTCGAGCTGCCGTCGCCGGGCGCGGCGCGCGGCGCCGCCATGATCATGACCTCGGTCGAGGGAGCGGAGCTGCATTTTCAGGACCTGATTGCGAGAGCGCAGGACTTCGATCCAAAGACCCGGGCGCGCTTCCTCGCCGGCGCGCTTGCGCCCGGCGTCTGGTACGCCCACGCGCAGCGAGTCCGGCGCTGGTACTGCCGGGAAATGGCCAAGACGTTCGCAAACGTCGACGTGGTCCTGGCGCCCGCCACGCCATATCCGGGGTTCCCGATCGGCCAGGCGTGGATTGAGATCGCGGGCCAGCGCCTTCCCGCCGCCGGGCATCTCGGCGTCTTCACCCAGCCGCTGTCGTTCGCCGGCCTGCCGACCGTCGCCGCGCCGGTGGCGGACTGCGGCCCGCTGCCGCTCGGGGTGCAGATCATCGCCGCGCCCTGGCGGGAGGACCTGGTCCTCCGGACAGCCGCGGCCGCCGAGGCGCTCGGCGCGGTCGCATCGCCTTCTCCCGTTTGAACCGAGGTTCCTGCCCGATGATCGAAATCAACATTCCCGAAGTGGTCGCTGAAGTGGAGAAGGCGTTCGCGCGCTACGAGCGCGCGCTGGTCTCGAACGACATTGCCGAACTCGACGCGCTGTTCTGGAAGAGCCCGCACACCTTGCGCTACGGGGTCACCGAGAACCTCTACGGCTATGACGAGATCGCCGCCTTTCGCGGCCGCCGCCCGGCGATCAACCTGGCCCGCAATCTGCTCAAGACGGTGATCACCACCTACGGGCGGGACTTCGCCACCGCCAACGCCGAGTTCAAGCGCATCGGCGCGACGAAGACGGGAAGGCAGAGCCAGGTCTGGCTGAGGACCGAAGCCGGCTGGCGCTGCGTCGCCGCCCACGTCAGCCTGTTGCAGGAGCCTTGAGCCCGCGCCAGCGCGCCCGTGAGACGGCGGCGCGCCATCTGTTCGGCAGCGTCAGGCGATCCCGCCCTGCTGCTACCGCCGATCGGCCCTCAGGCGCTCGAAGATTTCGCGGCCTTCATGGTCGAGGATTCTGAGGCCGATCGCGCGCGGCGGCCAGTCGGCATCGGCGGCGGCGCGGATCGCGGCGGAGGCGTCGGCGGCCTGAATCTCGGTTTCAGCCACAATTGACGGGCCGCGATCGTCAGCGACGGCAAAGAATTGAAGCCGGAACCGCCGGGGTCTGGCGGCGAGAATGCGTTCCAGCTCGTCCAAGGGATCAATCTCGGAAAACGGCTTGGGCGATCCATTACGCCCGGACGTGACGCCGAGCTGCGCCATCGGCCGGCGAAGATGCGAATACGATCGTCTTCCACGATTGGACATCGTAAGACCCCTCGCAACGCCGCGGTTGACCGTCGCAACGCGGCCCCGGATCTCCCGATTGCGCCACAACCCAATCCGACCGGGCCGGGGCAGTCTCGACCGATTCTCTTTAAAAAAGCAATCAGCTCAAGAGTCAAGCTCCACAACCGCTGAGTTCAAAACTGACTTAATCGGTTCTTGCCGCAAAAGTCTGGAGATGCGTCGCGCTTAGCCGATGCTCCTCTGCGCCAGACGCGGCGCGCGGCGGCGGCCGGCGACGCCGAGGCCCGCGAAGCCCAATCCCAGCATCGCCCAGGTGGACAGTTCCGGCACGGTGGCTACGCTGAGGGTTCCGCTCTCCTCGATCGGATAATTGTAGGGACTGGCCGATTCCCAAAGCGAGTAGTCGCCGGGGGAATTTCCCCACAGGTTCCAGTAGCCGCCCGGATTCTGGGCGGTGGCGAACAGCACCCCGTAGATGTCGAAGGTCATGCCCGAAGGATAATACACGTTGTTGTAGATGAACGAACCGTCAGGGCTATAGGCCGGGCCGGAAAAGTTAGGATTGGGAGTGACCGAGCCGATGGTCTCATCGACCAGGCCGGAAATCTCGCCCGCAATCGCTATCACTTCGTCGGCGGCGTTGACCGTTATCTCGCCCGTCGCCGTAAGCTCCGAATCAAACGACTCGAAGGTGAATCTGTACACCGTCGCGTTCGCGGGTGCTGCGGTTAACAGCATCGCGGTCGCTAACGAGGCAATCATGGTTGTCAGAGTCTTATGCATCATGCATCTCCTGTCTCGATCGCCGGTCATATTCTCGTATTGATTGGCGTCGAGACTGCAAACACCAGCCATTGCTTGGCTATACTTTTATTAAATACGCCGGAAATGCTCGCGTGCAAGCTGAGGTTGTGGCCTTAGTTAGATTCGATTGAACGGCAATTGCGCTAAAGTGTAATCAAATCGCTACCCAAACCCACGAGTCAGGGAGCGTCGCGACAATGCCGGCCCTCCTACGGACCAGCCGCCGTCTGATCGCGCTGGGATTGACGCGCCCTTCAAATTGAAGGCGCATGGAATGGGCTCGCCTCGCGCCGGAGACCGTCAATGAGCAAGATCGCCCTCGTCGGACTGGGATTGGTCGGTCGCGCCTGGGCGATCAGCTTCGCGCGCGCCGGCCACGATGTCGCTCTCTGGGACGACAAGCCGGATGCGGCGGAGGAGGCGTTGCAGTTCGCCGACGAGGTTCTGCCCGATCTCGCCGCCAACCAGCTGCTTCGCGATTCCCCCGCCGCCGTTCGCGCCCGCATGCGCCGCGCCGCGACGCTGGAGGAGGCGCTGGACGGCGCGAGCCACGTCCAGGAGAGCACGCCCGAGGACGTCGGCGTCAAACGGCATGTCTTCACCCGCCTCGACGCGCTCGCGCCGACGGGCGCCGTCCTGGCGAGCTCCACCTCGGCGATCCTGCCGTCGCGCTTCACCGAGTCGTTGCCGGGCCGGGCGCGCTGCCTCGTCGTCCACCCGATCAACCCGCCCTATCTCATTCCGGCGGTCGAGATCGTGCCCGCGCCGTGGACGGACGCGGCGGTCGTCGAGCGCACGACGTCGTTCATACGCTCCGCCGGCCACGCGCCAATTGTGATGAAAAAGGAGATCGACGGCTTCGTGATGAACCGCCTGCAGGGCGCGCTTATCGAGGAGGCGTTCCGCCTCGTCGCCGAAGGCTATGCGAGCGTCGAGGACGTCGACATCGGCATTCGCGATGGGTTGGCGTTGCGGTGGTCGTTCATCGGCCCGTTCGAGACCATCGACCTCAACGCGCCGGGCGGCGTGCGCGACTATGCGAAGCGTTATCAACAGGCCTACGAAGGGATCTTCGCTGCGTCGCAATGGCGGGCGGATTGGTCCGGACCAGTGATGGATACGATCGAGGCCGAACGCCGCCGGCGTCTGCCGGCCGACCGGCTGGCGGCGCGCCAGGCTTGGCGCGACCGGCGGCTGATGGCGCTCACCGCGCATAAAGCGCGCGCGGCGAAGGAGATCGGCGATTAGGCTAGCCTGCTGTTTCGCTTCGGACTTCCTTAGTCGTCCTTCAGCCCCGTATGACGGCTCGCGATGATGCGAGATCGATCCGCGGCGCGGCTCGCGACGCAGCCTTGCCCCGTGGCGCCGCTCTCCGCGGCGCTCCAAGAGGAAAGATGTCAGGTCTCCGAACCGTGAAAGCCAGGACGGGTCCGCCCCATGGCTGCCGAGCAACATTCTGTCCTCTCAAATTCAGTGACATCCGCAGGTATGCTCGTCGCGCCCACAGTCGGCCGCGGCGACGCCAGGAGCCGATTGCCGAAGCGCTCCCAGCGTGATGTAAGCATCTTAATCCTTGGGATCGGAGGAGCTCACGTGACCACTCATCCTGCGCTGGCCGCGAACCGGGTCGCGGTCGTCACCGGAGCGGCGAGCGGCATCGGCCTCGCGGCTTCCGTCAAATTCGCGGCGCTCGGCATGAAGGTGTGCATGGCCGACGCCAACGGCGAGGCGCTCGAAGCCGCGGCCGCCCAGCTGCGCGAGACGGCCCAGCGGCCCGACGCCGTGCGGACCTTCGCCGTCGACGTCGGCAACCCTGACAGCGTCCGGCGCCTGAAAGCGTCGGTCTTCGACGCCTTCGGCGAAGTCTCCTTGTTGATGAACAATGCGGGAACCGGCGGCGGGGGCGGACTGTTCGGCGATCCGACCCGGTGGCGGCGCATCATCGACGTCAACCTCTTGGGCGTGGTCAACGGGATTCAGACTTTCGCCCCCGACATGATCCGCCAGGAGACCCCCGCGGCGATCGTCAACACCGGCTCGAAGCAGGGCATCACCTGCCCGCCCGGAGACACCGCCTACAATGTCTCGAAGGCGGGCGTGAAGGTGGTGACCGAGGCTCTGGCGCACGAATTGCGCAACATCGACGGCTGCCGGGTGAGCGCGCACTTGCTCATTCCGGGCTTCACCTTCACCGGCATGACCGCGGGCTCGAACGTCGCCAAGCCGGCCGGCGCCTGGACGGCGGAACAGGTGGTCGATTTCATGCTCGCCTCGATGGCCAAAGGCGACTTCTACATCCTTTGCCCCGACAACGACGTGCCGCGGGAATTGGACGAGCGACGGATCCTTTGGGCGGCGGGCGACATTGTCGAGAACCGGCCGCCGCTCTCCCGCTGGCATCCAGACTACAAGGACGCCTTCGCGAGATTCGCCAAAGCTTGAGGCGCGCTTCGGTTGGATTGAACGAACGCCGTCCAGTCGAAAGCGACCTGTCATTCCCGCGAAAGCGGGAATCCAGGTCCCCGCCGCAGCCGCAAGTCTGGATACCCGCTTTCGCGGGTATGACAATGTTGCGGGTATGACAATGTTCAGGCGGCGCCGGCCGCTGGACGCAACTTCGCGGACATGTCACGTAAGCGCGTCGGAGGGAGACGGGATTGCCGGAAATGAGTTCGCTCGCCATCTCGCTCATTGTCACCGGCGTAATCGTCGCGGGCGGCGTCCTCGGCCTCGTGCTTCAGCGCGTCCTCCCCGAGCGCTACACGATGGACAAGGCGCGCGACATGATCGGGGGCGTCGTCGGGCAGCTCACGCTCCTGCTCGTTCTGGTCAACGGCCTCCTCATCTGGACGGCCTACGGGGTCTACAGCACCCAGCAGACCGAGCTGCAGACGCTGGTGGCGCGCGCGCTCGAGTTCGATCTCGAAATGCGCCAGTT
>PLUH01000273.1:0-19702 GCA_003164825.1 Hyphomicrobiales bacterium | reverse complement strand
TTCATCGGCGAGCAGCGGCTCCTCATGTCGCTGCAGGCGGCGACCCCGGTCCCCTGGCCTTTGATCTACGCCGTGACATTCTGGGCGTCCCTCCTGTTCGCCAGTATGGGGCTATTGTCGAAATTGAGTCCGATGTCGGTTGCGATGCTGGTCCTGGGGAGCGCCTCGATCGGGCTTGCAATCTTCCTGATCCTCGAGTTCAGCCAGCCCTACACCAGCTCGATTCGCGTCTCGCCGGCGCCGCTCGAACAGGCGATCCTTCAGCTTGACAAGCCGGGCGAGCCCGGCGGAGCCGTACAGTGAACAGGAGGCAAACCGATGGCCCATTACAAGATCCTCAGCGACTCGGAGATCGGCTCGGCGCTGGCCGAGTTGCCGGATTGGTCCTTGAAGGCGCCCAACATCGAGGCGAAGTTCGCGCTCAAGACGTTTCGCGACGCGATCGCCTTCATCGTCGAGATCGCGATCGAGGCCGAGGTGATGAACCATCACCCCGAGTTCCATAATTCCTACAATATCGTCTCGTTCTCGTTCTGCACCCATGACGCCGGGATGAAGATCACCGATCTCGACATCGAGACGGCGAAGCGGATAAGCGCGCTTGCGAAGCGCTTCCAGGCGATGCCGTGAGGGTTCCCGCCCCCCTTGTGGGGGCGGGGGTGCGACCGGCCGCCGCAGGAAGGCGATGCGATGACGGACTCCTCCCTGGGCGAGTTCGCAGATAAGGTCGCAATCGTGACCGGCGGCGGCGCTGGGCTCGGCTACGCGATCGCGCGCGCCTTCGCCCGCGCGGGGGCGCGGGTCGTCATCGCCGGGCGGACCCAGGAGACGCTTGCGCGCGCGGCTGCCGCGATCGAGAAGGAATGTGGCGCGCCGGCGCTTGCCGTTGCAGCCGACGTCGCCGAGCCTCAGGACTGCGAGCGGATGGTGGCGGCGGCCGTCGACCGATTCGGCTCCGTCGACATCCTCGTCAACAATGCCGCCTATTTCGCCGCTTCTCCGCTGATCGACGTCGAGGCGGCCGAGGCCGCGCGCTTTTTCGCCGTCAACGCCGTCGGGCCGCTCAACGGCGCGCAGGCGATGGCCAGATGGGCGATCGAACATCGGCGGAGCGGCGCGATCGTCAACGTCAGCAGCATCGCCGCCGGCCGGCCCGTGCCGGGCCTTGCCCTCTATGCGGCGTCGAAGACGGCGCTCGAAAGCTTGACGCGATCGATGGCGGTCGAGTGGGCGGGGAAGGGCTTGCGCGTCAATGCGGTCGCGCCCGGCCACGTCAAGACCGAAGGGGTGCTCGAGGATTTCCGCGCCGGCCGGCTCGACGAAGCGGCGATGCTGGCCCGCATCCCCGACGGCCGCATCGACGACGGCCACGACGTCGCCGACGCCGTGCTCTTTCTGTGCAGCGCCCGGGCGCGCCACATCGTCGGCCACGTGCTGACAGTGGACGGAGGGGAGGGGTTCTAAGCCGTCGTCCGGCCTAGCGGTCCGCCGGATGGTGAATCTTGCGCTCGTCCTCGCTCGGCGTCGGCGCCTCCCGGGCGCTCCAAGCCTCGACGGAACACACCAATACCGTGGCCGCAACCGCCGCCCCGACGAACAAGAGCTGCTGAAACAGAACTCCGTCAATTGCCCCAAATATGCAAAGGACGGTGACCAAGAGCGAAATCGGAAGGATCGGAGACATGGCGGGGCCCACTTGGGTCAAGACAAGCCGTTCGCGGGCTTCTTGCGAGTCGGAAACGCCGGTCGATCAGGTTCGGTTCCCGCGACTGTCGCGGGGGAGGTAAAAATTTCTGGCCTTCGCGGGAACAGCGCCGGCGCCGGAATTGGGATCAGGCGACCCGGGCAGACAGGAGCGTGAAATGAGCCATCATATCCTGCCGAGCAGGAACAGGCCCACTCCGCCGACGATGGAAACGATCGTCTCCAAGTTTCCTCCCGGCCGCTGTGTGATTCCACAGTCCGAATCGCCATCGGTAGCGCGGGAGGATGCGCTTTTCGATCGGCCGGCCAGCCGGCGCTCCTGGATTCGCNNCTCAACCCGACAGGCGGGCGATGTGGCCGATCGCCATGTCGAGCGCGAGCTCGAGCGGCCGGCTCGAGCGCGTCGTCTGCGCCAACAGGAGGCCACCCTGCAGCGCGGCGATCACCGCGGTCGCGAGCTCGGCCGGGTTCGCCTCGGGCTTGAGCTTGCCGCTGTCGCGCATCGCGCCTAAGCCGCGCCTGAGTTGCAATTCCCACAGCTCGAAGCCGTGCGCCAGCAGCGCCCGCGCGCTCTCCGACCGATCGGAGAGCTCGCTCGCCAGCGATCCGAGCGGACAGCCGCCGACGCCGCGGGCAGCCTTGTTGATCGTCACCATGGCGTCGCGCCATCGCCTGAGCCCGGCCAGCGAATCGACCGTGTCGAGGTGAGCGGCCTGGACGCCCATCACCCGGCGGGTCTGGAGCTCGATTACCGCGCGCATCAGCGCGTCCTTGTCGGCGAAGTAATGGTAGAGCTGCGACTTCGAGGTCGCGCTCGCTTCCATGATGTCCTCGAGGCTGGTCGCGCTTGCTCCGCGCCGGTAGACGAGGCCCGCCGCCGCCTCGACAATGCGCGCCCGTGTCGCGGCCCCGCGGGCCGTGGGCGGCCGCGGTTCGCGCGGCTGAGCCTTCTTCTGTCTGCGCACCCGGATGCTCCTTTCGCCTCGTGACAGCCTAGCCGGAACTGGACTTGACAGTCCAGTCGAAAGCTACGAGCGTCATCGCCGTATCTGGACCCAAAGGTCCAATGAAAAAGGAGACTTTCAATGCCTCTTCTCCACAACGGCGACGCCTTTCCCAAACTCGATGTCCCCGCGGTCGGCGGCGGGACGATCGCGCTGCCCGCCGCGCTCGCCGGGTCGTGGGGCGTCATCCTGATCTATCGCGGCGCGTGGTGCCCGTTCTGCAACGCCCAGCTCGCCGGCTTCGCCGCCGAGAAGGAAGCGCTCGACGCTCTCGGGGTGAAGGTCGTGGCGCTATCGGTCGATGATGAGGCGACCAGCGCCGCGACCAAGGCGAAGAACCAGGTGCAGTTCCCGGTCGGCCACAGCGCCGACGCGGACGCGGTAGCCGCCGCGACCGGAGCGTTCGTCAATCCGAGCCGGCATTTCCTTGAGCCTGCCGGCTTCGTTCTCGCTCCGGACGGAACGGTGAGGGCTGCGGCCTACGCCACCAGCGCCATAGGGCGCGTGGTCGCGAAGGATGTGGTGGGCTTTGTCGGCTACATGCAATCGGTGGCGGCCAAGGCGGCGGCCGCCGAGTAACGCCCGCGCCCCGTTCGGTCGCTGCGATTCACTCGAGCAAATCCCGGCAGCCGAGATCCTCGACGGCCATATGGATGCGCTCGAGATTGTTCCACCAGATCACGGGCGGAAGGTTGGCGCCCGACTGCCAGACCGGCGTCGTGATGCACCAGAGCGCCGACAGCCGGTAGTCGTCGTCGAGGGCGCGCCGGTCGTAGTCGCGAACGCCGTGCGACAGGAGCTCCGCGTGATAGAAATCGAGGAGCGGGCGCTCCATGGCGCGGCGGCGGTCCGGATACCAATGGACCGCCATCATGTAAGCGAGGTCCTCGGCCGCCACGCCGAGGCTCCAACTATCCCAGTCGAACAGCCTGACGTCGCCGCCGCCGTCGCGTGGCAGGAAGCAGTTCCACACATGCGCATCGCCATGCAGGATCGTAACCGCGCGGCGGCTGTCGGTGCGCTTTGCGAGGCGCGGCGCGCGGTCGAGCAGAAGCGCGTAGAGGTCCCTTCGTTCTCGCGGCAGGCGGTCGCCGAGCCGTTCCTCGAAGTCGGCGATCTTGCCGTTGAGCCGTTGCAGATATTGCTCGACGTCGTCTGCGTCGCCCCAGCGCCCGATCGAGTGGCCCAGACGCGGGTCCTCCCACCAGTGGGCGTGAAAGCGCGCCCGGGCGCGAAGGATGGTCTCGCATTCGCTGAAGGTCGGCGGCAGCGGCCAGGAAGTGACGATCTTGTGCGTCTCGCCAAGGTCTTCGAGCAGGAGCCGCCAATGGTTGGTCTCGGCGTCGTATTCCGCTTCGAAACATCGCGGCAGGAGGCCGGGGGGCGTCGCGGCGGCGACCTTGCGATAGAATTCGACCTCCTGCCGTCCGCCGTTCCAGCCGCCGGTCAGGCGCTCCGGCAGGCCGGTCTTGAAGATGAGCGTTCGCGGCGCGCCGGCGGCCTCGCCCTCATAGGTTAGCAATAAGCGAACGATGCGGGAGAGCACGGTCGACCGCGGTTGTTCCGCTTCGACCGCGCTGACGCGGCCATGGCCGAGAGCGCCGCTGCGGCGAAGCGCCAGCGTGAGAGACTCGGGCGTAATCGATTCCGGCGGTGTATGTGTCGTCATCGTGAGTCCAAGCCTGCGCGCTCCCTTCAGGGTTCGAGCCGGAGCGCCGCCAGTGTGGCTTTGGCTTCGCGCCACAGCCGCTCGGTGAGCGCGCCGGCGTCCTCCTCGCGCGCGAGCGCCGCCGCCTGGCCGGCCCAAAGCGGCGAATAGTCGCCCGACCCGCGCTTCTCCCAATGGGCGCGCAAGGGGGCGACGGCGCCGGTCGCCAGCGGGAAGGGGGGCGCGGCGTCGTTCATTGGCCCGTGCTCGCGCATGAAGCGGTTGACAAGGCCTCGCGCCGGCCGGCCGGTGAAGAGATTGGTGAGCCGCGTCGCGTTGTCGCTCGCTTCGCGAAGCGCCGCGCGGTGGAGCGGAGTCGTCAACGCCTGCGGCGTCAACAAGTACGCTGTGCCGATCTGCACTGCACGCGCGCCAAGCGCAAAAGCGGCGGCCACGCCCCGTCCGTCGGCGATCCCGCCAGCCGCGATGACCGGTACGCGAACCGCGTCGACGACCTGAGGCAGCAGCGCGACCAGGCCCGGCTGGTCGGCGATGTCCTCGCTCAGGAACATGCCGCGATGGCCGCCAGCCTCCGCCCCTTGCGCGCTCACGGCGTCGACGCCGCGCGCTTCAAGCCAGCGCGCCTCGGCGACTGTCGTCGCCGAGGAATAGATCCTCGCTCCCGCAGCCTTCACCCGAGCGAGGAGCGCCGCATCCGGAAGGCCGAAATGGAAGCTCACGACCGGGGGCTTCGTGGCCTCGACGACCTCCGCCATTGCGGCGTCGAACGGCGCGCGTCCGGGACCGCTTCCCGCGGCCGACGGATCGAGGCCCGCCTCGGCGTAGGCGCCCGCGAGGCGCTCGAGCCATCGCGCATGCCGATCGGGATCAGGCCCGGGCGGCGCGTGACAGAAGAAGTTGACGTTGAACGGCGCCGGCGTGCGGGCGCGGATTTCGGCCATCTGGTCCCGCAGGGTCGCGGGCGTCAGCATCGCGCTGGGGATCGACCCGAGGCCGCCCGCTTCGCAGACGGCGACGCAAAGCTCGACGCCCTGCGACCCCGCCATCGGCGCCTGGATGATCGGCAGGCGCGAGGGAAGCCATTCGCGCGGCATGAGGCTCTCCGGGTTGCGAGTTTGGCGGGACTATACTTCAACTCGGCGCGGACGCGCCGAGAGGCTACGCTCGGAGCCAGCCTCACGCGAACGCCGGCCGCCGCCTTCAGGCGCGTCGTTGAGAGCGCGCCAGCGGCTGCGGCTGCCGACCCGACGGCCTCTCAGGCCGGAGTACGAACGGCAGCAGCAGCGCCCAATGCGGGCGGGCATAGCGGTCGGCGAGAAACGGCGTGACGCCGAAGCCTGGCGGGTTCTCCTCGGGGAGAGGCGGGGCAAGAGTACGGAAAAATCGGTCCCACACCGACAACACGGTGCCGAAATTGGAATTGTAGTATTCGGGCGTCACCGCGTGGTGAGCGCGATGCAACCCAGGGGTCATCAAGACAAGGCCGAGAATAGCGTCGAGGCGAGCGGGTAGGCGCAGGTTGGCGTGCTGCGCCAGTTGCACCGTAAGCCCCAGCGTCGCGTAGATCGGCAACGCCCAGGGCGGCATGCCGATCACCAGCATCAGAAGCAGCGCGGTCATCCCACTGAGGATGATCTCGAACGGATGATGGCGGACGGCCGTGGCGGCGTCGACGTCGATGTCCGAATGATGGACAGAGTGCACGCGCCACAGCGGGAAAAAGGCGTGCATGAGCCGGTGCTGGAGGTAGGTCGCGAGATCAAGGAGCACGAGCGCCGCGACAAGGACCGCCCACGCGCCGCCCCAGGCGCCGACCGGCGCGAAGGCCGCCACATGCGGGCCGCCGATCTTGAGCAGGAACCACACCGCAATAGTAACCGGAAGCATGGCGAGAAACAGCCACTGGCCGAAGAGATGGAGGCCGAGATTGGTCGCCCACCGCCAGCCACGCGGGAGGATGCGGGCGCGCTCGGGCCGCCACGCCTCGATGAGCGCGGCCACGAGAAAAACGCCGCCGAGCAGCCAGACCTGCTCATCCCGGGCAAAAGAGGCGAGTTGGTCCGGACCGCTCATGCCGCCGCTCGACTGGTCTCAGTCTAGGATCGAAATAGGGAGACGAACGGGTCACAGTAACATCCCCGCGCCGCCGGTCCGACAAATATTTTTCCGGTTGACAGTTGTGTTGACGGGCGTAGTTTTCGCTCATCCTTCGGGGGAGGGTTTTCCATGAGGTTAGCCAAGCCTATCGGTTCGTCGGCATTTTTCGCGCTGGCGGTTCTATTCGGCGCCCCGGCGCCCGGCTATGCGGGGGCCCCGGGCGTACCGCCAGATGTCACGATCGACGTGACAGTTACGCCAAGCGGATCGGGATTCGATTGGGACTACACGGTCCAGATCACCAACCTGGCGGGCAACGCGATTCCCATCGGCGCGATTGAAATCCCGGAGGTGAGCGCGGGCGCCCTTGAGGCGACGCTGCCGCTGCCAACTGGTTGGTCCGGGACGGAGATTACCGCACCCGCGTTCTCCGACCCTCAGCTCAAGGTTCTCGGCGCCCCCGCCGCCTGGATCTACCTCACCGCCTGTACCGCCGACGCCTGCAACAGTCAGGATTTCATAGGGGCTGGAGAGGTCGCGAACAATCCCCTCAGCTTCAACTTGTTCTCGCCCTTTGGCGGCTCGACGCCGGCGGATATCTCGACGGCCTATGTCTCTTACAATGGCGACACACCCCAGTATGCGACGCCGGTCACCGTTGATCCGCCGACGCCGAGCCCAGTGCCTGAACCCGCGACCTGGGCGCTGATGGGCCTCGGCGCGCTGGGTCTGATCGCGTTGCGGCGGCGAAAGCGCGCGCTGGTTCCCGCGCGCGCCTAGATAGCCTCACGCGAACGCGCGGGCCGCAGCCTTGTGCTTGGCGATCAGCGCCTTGAGATCAACGCCCTCGGGCGCGCCGTCGATCACCCGCCAGCGGCCGGCGACCATCACCCGGTCGGCGCGGTGGGCGCCGCAGAGCGCGAGCGCGGCGATCGGGTCTTGCGCGCCGCTGAAGCGCGGCTCGTCGAGGGTGAAGAGCGCGAGGTCGGCCTGCATGCCGACCCCGATCGCGCCGATGTCGTCGCGCCCCAGGCAACGCGCCGAGCCTTGCGTTCCCCAGCGCAGCGCATCGTAGGGCGTCACCGCCGACGGACCGTAGCGCAGCCGCCCGAGCATCATCGAATGGCGCACCGCCTCCATCATGTTCGACGAATCGTTCGAGGCCGAGCCGTCGACGCCGAGCCCGATGGCGACGCCTGCCGCCTCGAGATCCACGGTCGGGCAGATCCCTTGCGCAAACAGCATGTCCGAGGCGGCGCAGTGGCTGACCCCCACTCCGGCGCGGCCGAGGCGCTCGATCTCTGCGGGATCGAAATAGATCCCGTGCGCGACCCATGTGCGCGAGGTCAGCCACCCGGCCTCCTCGAGGATATCGACCGATCGCTTGCCGAACGCCTGCATGGCGTAGACGTCCTCGTCGGGCGACTGGCAGAGGTGGCAATGCAACCTGGCGTCGAAGCGCTCGGCGAGTTCGGCCGAGCCTTCCATCACCCGCTTCGGCACCGCGAGCGGCGAACAGGGGGCGAGCGCGACGCGGATCATCGCCCCGGCTTTCTGATCGTGATAGAGCCGCAGCACGCGCTCGCTGTCCTCGAGGATCGTGTCCGAATCCTGGACGATCGAGTCCGGCTGCAGGCCGCCGTCCTTCTCTGAAATGCCCATCGAGCCGCGGGAGACCGTCATCCGCAGACCGAGCTTGGTCGCCTCTTCGACTTCGATGTCGATGGCGTTCTCGAGGCCAGGGGGAAAGAGATTGTGGTGGTCGGCGGCGGTCGTGCAGCCGGACAGCATCAGTTCGACCAGCGCCATCCTGACCGCGATCCTGAGCGCCTCGGGCGTCATGCGGTCCCAGACCCGCTCCATCGCCATGAGCCAGGGTATGAGCTCCTTGCCGAGGCCGGCGGCGTGGGCGCGGGTCAGCGTCTGATAGAAATGATGATGGGCGTTGACGAGCCCCGGCAGCACGACATGGCGCGAGGCGTCGAAGGTCGCATCAGGGCGAATTGCCGGCGATCGGCCGCGAGCGATGCATTCGACGATTTCAGCGCCCTCGACGACGATCCCGCGCTCGGCGCCGGCTGCGAGAATGGCGAGCGGGTCCTTGATCCATAGGCGCATGCGGGGGCGGACTCCGTTTCGGTTCGAGGCGCGCGAGTGGGGGCGCATAGGCGACCCGAGGCGAAACGTAAAGCCGCGGCGCCGCGCGTCCCGGCCGCTGGCCGCCGCGACAATTCACAAAATTGGATTCGACGTACGGAATTTCGGCCCTTATGGTGACTCGCCGTGGGGGGCGCGAGCGACCTATTTGCGGCGCGTCGGCTGGAAGCCGGGGGCAGTCCGCAGCGGGGGCCGACGCACGGGTTCAGTCGCCTCCGGAACTGGATGGCTGGAGGAAATTCGAATGCGCGTTGCGATCATGGCGGCTTTGGCGGGGGCGATCGGGTTCGCCGGCCCGGCCTTTGCTCTCGACAAGGTGACCTTCGGCACCAATTGGGTCGCCGACCCCGAGGCCGGCGGCTATTACCAGGCCCTGGTCGACGGGACTTACGCGAAATACGGTCTCGACGTCACCATCATGCAAGGGGGCCCGACGTCCAACGGCGGCATGCTGCTCATCGCCGGCAAGATCGAGTTCTACATGGGCGGCGACATGATCGGCGATTTCCTGGCGGTGCAGAACGATATTCCCACCATCGCCGTCGCCGCGCATTTCCAGAAGAACCCGCAAATCTTCATGTCCCATCCCGGCGTCGGCCTCGACAAGTGGGAAGATCTGCCAAAGGCCAATCCCGCCTTCGTCAGCGCCGGCGCGGTCAATACGTTCTGGGCGTGGATGCGATTGGCCTACGGCTTCAAGGACGAGAACATCAAGCCGTACAATTTCAATTCGGCGCCGTTCATTGTCAGCAAGACTTCGATCCAGCAGGGATACCTGACCTCCGAGCCGCTCGAGGTCGAAAAACAGGGCGGCTTCAAGCCCAACGTCTTCCTGCTCGCCGACTACGGCTACACGACCTACGCGACCCTGGTCGAAACCCGCCGCGAATACGTGCAGGCGCATCCCGACATCGTCCAGCGGTTCGTCGACGCCTCNNGAGAAAATCCGGAGATGACGGACGAGCAGATCGTCTTTTCGATCACCAAGATGAAGGAATACGGCATCGTCGATTCCGGCGACACGCTCAAGCTGGGCATCGGGGCGATGACCGACGACCGCTGGAGCGGGTTCTACGACACCATGGTCAAGGCAGGGGTGGTCAAGGCCGGCCTCGACTACAAGAAGGCCTACACCACCCAGTTCGTCAACAAGAGCGTCGGCCTCGACTTGCGACCGAAGTGACGGTCGCCTATTTCTTCGCCGCCTGCATCGCATTGTAGGCGTCGGCCGGCAGAGTCACCGAGACGAAGACCGTCGCCTTCTCGTTCGGCCCGATCGGCCCCGCGTTCTTGTGGTCGACTGCCGGAATGCTCTTGAGAAAGGCCGCGATGGCCTGCGCGTCCTCGTCGGTGAGATGCGAGAGCGCCGGCCAGGGCATGACCGGGCTCAAGGTCCGCCCGTCCGGCGTCTTGCCGGTGCGCATTGCGGCGACGATCTGGTCGCTGCTCCACGACCCAATCCCGGTTTCCTTGTCGGGCGTCAGATTCTGGCCGACGAATATGCCGGCGCCCGGGATCTGGAAGCCGACGTCCGATCCGCCGAGGTAGCGTTTCATGTCGGGCGAGCCGAGCAGCGCGCCCGGCGTGTGGCAGTCGGAGCAGCCGGCGAGCGTGACGAGGTACTGGCCGCGCGCGATCTGCGCATCGTCCGCCGAGGCGGGCGGGGGTAGGGTCGCGAACGCGGTCAGGGCCGCGCCGAGGGTCGCCGACAACATCAACCGAGCCATGGTCCTCTCCTTTCGCCGCGGGCGAGCGCGTCAGGCCGCAGCCTCGCCCGATATCCTTATCCCGGNNGCGCCCCGCCACGCCACCCCCATCATCTGCGCCGTCTGATACGCCATCACGCTGAAGCCTTCCGCCCTAAGCGCGCGCAACCCGTCCGCCACGTGCGGCGACACGAGGTCATGAAACACGACCATTGCGGTTGTTTCGAGGTAGGGCGCGCAAGCGAGCGCGTCTTTTCTCGGCGCATCGCCGTCGTGGTCGCCGTCGATGAACGCGAACGACCACCGCGCTCCGGCCTCGCCGAGGCGGACGACGGCCTCGGGGCTTTTCTCCGGCGCAAGGATGGTCGAGGAGGACCCGCCGGCGCCGCGGATGACCGCCTCGAATTCGCTCCGCCAATCCGGGTCCGCGAGCAGCGGCTCGACCACGTGGAGCGGGGCGACGCCGGCGGCGACGAGATAGGCGGTCGACCAGCCTCGCCACGCGCCGATCTCGATCCCCCTTCGCCCCTTGAAGGCGCGGGCGTTGGCGTAGAGGATCGAGGCTTCGTCGCGGTTGATGAAGCCGACCGTTGGATTGCGCCGGTCGACGCGGAAGGGGTGGTCGATCTGCTTGCGAAAATAGGGCCAGGTCGACGCGCTCTTGTCCGCCTCGATCATGTTCGGGAACAGATGGTCGAGAACCGGCGCTTTGAGATTGTCGGCGACATAATCCGTGGCCATCGATCGGACCTTTGGCAAAGGAACAGGATCGGCCGCGCCGCCGATGGATCAAATTCTGCTCTGGCCCGTTTCTTCATGCGGCGGGCCGGCGCGACGGTCGCGAATGGCATGCCGCGCCGCCTGGCGTCAAGAACGCCGGTCTTCCATTGCCCGCCGACGCTGCACTGCAGCAAATATTGGGCTCTTGTACTCGACATGTTCTCGCATTAGCTGTTGTTTGACCCGGAATAATGAGGTCTATAATGTTCATGGTAGAAGCGCGTTGAATGGCTGGGCGGGCGCGACCTCGGGAGGGGTGGGATGCGGACGGCGAAAGCCAGGCGTGGAATCCTGCGATGAGCTCGAAGCGCCAACGGCATGCAACTTGCGTTGTTGGGAGACGGGGTCGGCGGCCTGAACGGCTGCGGCCAAGAGACGGCGGGTTCGCGCGATGAACAAGATTGCGACGCTGAGGACGAACGAAACGGCGGTCCGGGTGGCCACGCCACCCTTGGTGACGCTGCGGGGCGTCGACAAGGTCTTCGCCAATGAGGTGACGGCTCTGAGGGGCCTCGACCTCGACATTCAGGCGGGCGAGTTTCTCTCCCTGCTTGGGCCTTCCGGTTGCGGAAAGTCCACGGTCCTGCGACTGCTGTCGGGACTGGCCGCGCCGACGCGCGGCGAGATTACCTGGCGGACCAAATGTCCGGAGCTCGGCTTCGTATTTCAGGAGCCGACGCTGACGCCATGGTCCGATGTGTTCACCAACGTCTGGCTGCCGCTGCGTCTCGCCGGCGTGTCGAAGGAAAAGGCCCGGCCACGCGTCGAAGAGGCGCTAGAGCAGGTCGGGCTCGCCGGCTTCGCCAAGGCCTACCCGCGCCAGCTGTCCGGGGGGATGAAGATGCGGGTGTCGATCGCCCGCGCCCTGGTGACCCGGCCCACGGTCCTGTTGATGGACGAGCCGTTCGCCGCCCTGGACGAGATCACCCGCCTCAAGCTCAACGACGATCTGGCGGCGCTGCGGTCGGCGCTCGGGGCGACAGTCGTGTTCGTGACCCATTCAGTGTTCGAGAGCGTCTATCTTTCGGACCGGATCGTAGTGATGGCGGCGCGGCCGGGACGCGCAGTCGCGGAAATCACGGTCGAAGCGCCGACTGAATCGCGCCACGAGGGGTTCCGGCTGTGCCAGGAGTACGCTGACACCTGCGTCCAAACTTCGGCTGCGCTCCACGTCGCGATGGGCGATCAGCCGCCGAAGATGCTCAAGAGCGGGATGCCGTGAGTCGCGACGACTTCGTCGGCTACGCGGTTCCCGCCCTGACGTTGGGTATGGGGCTATTCGCCTGGGAGGGGCTGGTCCGCTATTTCGAGGTCCCGTCCTATCTGTTGCCGGCGCCGAGCCTCATTATCGCCACCCTCATTACGGATTGGCCGGTGCTCTCAGCCTCGCTCTGGGTGACGCTGTCGATTACGCTCAAGGCGCTCCTGATCGCCGTCATCGGCAGCGTCACGCTGGCTATTATTTTCGCCCAGTCGCGGATCGTCGAGCGCGCGTTCTATCCGTTCGCGGTCGCGATGCAGGTGACGCCGATCGTCGCCATCGCGCCGCTACTTCTCATCTATTTGACGCCCGGCATCGCGGTTCTGGTGTGCGCGTTTCTGGTGGCGTTTTTCCCCCTGCTGGCCAACACTACGCTCGGGCTCTCTTCCGCCGACCACAATCTCGTCGACCTGTTCCAGATGTACCGCGCCTCGAAAATGCAGCAGTTCTTGCTGCTCAGACTGCCGTCGGCCTTGCCTTATTTTCTCGCCGGCTTGCGGATCAGCGGCGGCCTGGCGCTGATCGGCGCCATCGTCGCCGAGATCGCCGCCGGGTCGGCCGGCCAGGGGTCGGGCCTCGCGTATCGCATTGTCGAGTCCGGGTTTCGCCTCAATATCCCGCGAATGTTCGCCGCGCTGCTCTTGATTTCGGTCGCGGGCATCACAATTCATCTCCTGCTGACTGCGCTTTCGCATTGGTTGTTGCGCGATTGGCACGACAGCGAGCGCGGGCGGGAAACCTGAAACCAATAAGATAATCCAATCGTATAGCTTTGGACGGCTGTGGCGCCTTTGCGATGGCGCGCCGCTGCGAGTAGGCAAATTGTTGCGCCGACAACGGGAAGGCGAGGTCAAATGAGTATCGGATACCTCAACGTTGAGCGGCGGATCGGGCCGCCGCGGGCCTCCGTTCTGCGCAAGCTCGGGATTTCCAATCTGGTCACCACGGCCAAGTTCGACATTGCGTCCGCGCATGAAGCGCTGGTGCGCCGGCAGGCGGTCCCCGAGCGGATCTGCGCCGACGGCCTGGTGGTCGACGTGCCGGCCGGGGTCTACCACCCGCTGCCGGACTCGAGCTCCGAGTTTTTCATTCGCAATATCAAGGCGATGAACCCGAACCTGATCGGCAAGACGCTCGAGATCGGAGCCGGCTGCGGGATCATCTCGCTGTTCATGGCCGCCAATTGGACGTCGCGGACCGTCGCCACCGACATTTCGCCGATCGCCGTCGAGGCGACGGTCGCCAACGCCCGGCTCAACAACGTCACCTTGACGGCGTTTCAATCCGACCTGTTCGAGAAGATCGACGAAAAAGACTTCGACCTCATCGTCTTCAATACACCGATGGTCGACAAGAACCCGGAGAACGACATCGAGCGGTTCAGTCTCTGCGATCCGCACGGGCGCATCACCGAAGCCTACCTGCGCCAGGCGCGCCGCCACGTGTCGAAGGACGGACTGATCATCTTCCCGATCTGCAACAATTCCGCCTACGAGGTCATGGACGGAATCGACCTCGACTATCAGATCGTCGGCTTCGAATTGGCCTATAGCGGCTTCTGGCGGGCGATCGTCGGGGCGCGGAACTGATCGGCGAGGATCGCCATTATTCGGAGCGCACGCGGTTCGCCTGGAAACAGGCCGCCGCGGCGTGGTCGAAATCGTCGCAACGCGGATTCCCAATCGATTGGCGGTGGCCGCGCCTCGCAGTTGAAGTCGTGGCCGGACGGCTGCGCGCGTGATAGGAATCTCACACGAGGAGCGCGGCTTCGCGCAACGGGCGCCCGACCGGAAGCGAATGATGTCCGATGCGAATTCATCGCCTCCCGACGGCGTCACGGAGCCTAAGCGGAGCAGAGTATGGATCGGCCTGCTGGCTGAGGCCCCTTATTTCGCAATCGTCATCATCGGCGTTGTCGGCGTCTGCTGGACGAGCCTTTTTCGCACCCCGACGGCGACCTATTGGGTCGTTATGACCCCAATAACCGCGCTTCTGTGCATTGCCGTGGGTTGGCGCAACTTACCGCAGGGTCGGGGGCGACTCGAGATGGTTGCGATCCAGTTCGGCCAATGGGCGGCGATCCTCGCCGCCATGTACCTGATCTACGTCAGCAACGTTCGCGGCCTCGTCACCAGCCCCGCGTTAGGGAGCATGCTGCTGACGCTGCTGGCTCTCGGCGTCTTCGTCGCGGGACTGGACTTGAGAGCCTGGAAGCTGTGCGTCGCCGGCGTCTTCCTCGCCATTGCGGTGCCGCTTGTCACTTGGTTCGAACAGGCGGCGTTGTTTCTTTTTCTCATCGGCGCGGTCCTGATTATGCTTGGGGTGCTGCTCTGGTGGGGCCGCGCCAAACTGTCCGCTGATCGGGGCTGAGCCGATCTCCGCCAACGCCGCCTACAAACCCACCGCACGCTCCGGTTGTCGCCTGGGGGCCGGAAAGGCGCCGAAACGTGTTCACAACCGCCCGCGCCCGGACTTGCGCGCCCGGAGCGGATGGCGCCTAAAGGACGGTTGAGGACGGGTCGGGGCTCGGCAAGCCGGCCGGGAGGGGGATTTCGCCATCGCTTTGCGCACTCCGGACATAGCCCGCGCGGCTGCGGGGCGGAGAAGGCGCGACGAGCTCGCGCGCCTCGCGTCGGCCCATGAGCCGGCGGGCCGAGGCGCGGCGCGGCTTTCGCTGACGCCCGTGAACCTCGTTCTCGCCGCGTTTGCGCTCTCAGGTTGCGCGGCGGTCGGCCCCAACTTCGAGCGCCCGGCGGCGATCGTGTCGCCGCAGTTCAAGGAGATCAAGGGCTGGAAGATCGCCACGCCGCGCGAAAGCGAACCAAAGGGCGAGTGGTGGTCGGTGTTTCGCGACCCGGAGCTCGATCAACTCATGTCCGACGTCGTGGTGTCCAACCAGACGGTCAAGGCGGACGAGGCCAATTATCGCCAGGCGCTGGCGCTCATCAACGAGGCCCGCGCCGGGCTTTTTCCGACCGTCGAGGGGAACGGCTCGGCGACGCGCTCGTCGGAAACCGGAACGGAATTGACCGCCGAAGCGTCGGGAATGTGGACGCTCGACATCTGGGGCCAGGTCCGGCGCGAGGTCGAGGCCCAGCAGGCGGGCGCGGAAGTGAGCGCCGCGACTCTCGCCAACGCCACGCTTTCCGAGCAGTCGCTGCTGGCGCAGGCTTATGTCACGCTCCGAGAGGCGGATTCGCTCGAAGACCTGCTCGAGAAAACGGTGGTCGAATACAAGCATTCGCTGTCGATCACGCAGAACCAGTATAACGCCGGGACCGCCGCCAAATCCGACGTCATCACCGCTGAGACACAGGTGCTCAACGCCCAGGCGCAACTCATCGCGGCGGGCGTGTCGCGCGCCCAGAGCGAACACGCGATCGCGGTGCTGATGGGCCGTCCGCCCGCCGACCTTTCGATCTCGCGCGGCAGCCTGGCGACCCGCGTTCCGGCGGTCCCGGTCGGTCTTCCCTCTTCGCTGCTGGAGCGCAGGCCCGATGTCGCGGCGGCGGAAGAGACGATGCGGGAGGCTAACGCCGAGATCGGCGTCGCCTTCGCCGGCTACTTTCCCGCTGTATCGCTGAACGGCCTCGTCGGCTATTCCGGCAACCCGTTCGCCGCCGCCTTCGGCCCGACCAATCCGGTCTGGTCGTTCGGCGCGTCGGTCGCCCAGCCGTTGTTCAACGGCGGCCTCACCACCGCCCAGGTCGAGGCGGCGCGCCAGACCTATCAGGCCGATGTCGCGACCTACCGCCAGACGGTGTTGACTGCGATCCAGCAGGTCGAGGATGCGCTTGCGGGGATTCGCATCTACTCGCGCGAGGTTAAGGTGCAGGCCGAAAACGTGCGCATCTCCCGTCAGGCGACCCAGATCACGCTCAACGAATATGAGGCCGGGACGCAGGCCTTCACCGCGGTCGTCGTCGCCGAAGCCCAGCAGCTCTCGGCCGAGGAAGCCCTGCTCACGACCCAGGCGCTGGTCCAGACCGACGCGGTCGACCTTGTCGTTGCGCTTGGCGGCGGCTGGACTCAAACGAAACTGCCCGACGTCGCGGCGCAGACGTCGGACATTCCGCCGCATTGAGAAAGCCGCACGCGATTGACAGGCGGGCGGGCAGGGGGCGAAAGTCCCTCATCAGGGAGGGACTGGCGATGATCAAGGCGATTCGGATCGGTGTGGCGGCTCTTGCCGCGTCGGCTGTTCTGGCTGGCTGCGTGACGGTTGGCGCGCCGGAAAAGGAAGGGCAACTCGCCGCGGCGGGGTTTGTGCGGCAGCCGGCCGACACGCCGCTGAAAATGACCAAGCTTCAGGCGCTGCCGCAGAACACTATCGTCGTCGCGCAGCGGAAAGGCCACAACGTCTATATCTACGCCGACGCTGCGGGGTGCGGCTGCGCTTTTATCGGCAACGACGCCGCCTATCAGCAATATCAGCAGATCCGCACCGCCAACAACATTGCCCAAATGCAAGAGACCACGGCGATCCTGAACCAGGAAGCGACGATGGACTGGGGTGGGGCTTGGGGTCCATACGCCCCGGGCTGGTATTGATCGGAGCGACACGTATTCGCGGGTCGCGCTGTCAGTCTCGGGGCTACGGGTGAGGGGTGTTTGACGTCGCCGAGGCTTGGTCCAACAATTGGGCCTGGAGCCTGCCGCTCATCGTGTTCACGGTGTTGGCGCACGCCTTCGGGCTCGCTCTGATCCGGGAGCAGCTCGTGCTCCCGCTGTCGCTGACCTTCGGCCGCCATCGGTCTTCGTTCACTCTCACTGTCATCATTGTTCCGACCGTCATTCTGATAACGGTCCTGCACGGCCTCGAAGCGGGCGTCTGGGCGGTCGCTTATGTCGCACTCGGCGCGCGCCCTGAATTCTCCAGCGCCATGCTCTACTCGCTCAACGCCATGACGACCTACGGCCATGCGGAACTCTATCTTGCCCAGCACTGGCGCTTGATGGGGGCGATCGAGGCGCTGAACGGCATGATGCTGTTCGGCCTGACGACGGCTTTTCTGTTCGGGGTTCTTCAGCGGCATTGGCCTGCGCCGGGGCATTGACAGACCGACCGCTTCGTCGGGCCGCCTCTGCGCCTCTAAAGCGAGCAGCGATCGGATTGACGCTGCTTCGTAGGCGCGATCGTTGATCGCGCCGGCCGCGGCTACGACCATCGCCTCCGCCTAACGGTAGAATGCTCTACACCCCGAGGCCATGAAACGGGATGATCCGGCACGCATCGCCCGCATTCGCCGGTTCCGCGCGCACCGGGCGGACGATGAGGCCGTCGGCGCGCGCCATCGTTTTCACCAGCGAGGAATCCTGGACGGCGGCCGGGGTCGCGACGAGGATCCCGTCAGGGCTCAGCCTCAGCGAAGCGCGCATATAGTCCTGGCGCGGCCCGTTGGCGGGAAGGTCGACGGCGAGGCGGGCGGGTTGGCTCGGATCGGAGCCCGGATCGGGTTCGCCGTGCAAGGCGCGGATGAGCGGGCGCAGGAACAGAACCGCGCAGACCGCAGACGAGGTCGGATTGCCAGGCAGGCCAAGGACGCGCATCGCGCCGATGCGTCCGTGCATCAGCGGCTTGCCCGGACGCATGGCGATGCGCCAGAAGCCGAGCTCCATCCCTTCGGCGACCAGCGCCTGCTGCACGAGATCGTAATCGCCGACCGACGCTCCGCCGAGCGTCACCAGCACGTCCGCCCTGGCGCCGCGCGCGCGGCCTACGGCGTCCCTGAGCGCGCCGAGCTCATCGACGGCAATCCCGAGGTCGATCGCGATCGCGCCAGTCGCCTCGACGAGCCCGGCGACGGCGTAATTGTTCGAAGCGATGATCTGCGCCGGACCGAGCGTCCCGCCGGGCGGGACCAATTCGTCGCCGGTCGCCAGGATCGCGACCCTGGCGCGTCGGCGGACCGGGACATGGGTGTGGTTGGCCGCCGCCGCCAACGCCACGTCGCGAGGGGTGAGACGGCGGCCGGCGGCGATCAGGGCCTCGCCGGCGCGAAAGTCCATGCCCGCCTGGCGCAGATTGTCGCCAGCGAGCGCGGCGCCCGCGAGAGAGATGCGGTCGCCCTCGCGCCCGACATCCTCCTGAATGACGATGGCGTCGGCGCCTTCGGGCATCGGCGCGCCGGTGAAGATGCGCAACGCTTCGCCCGGACCGACGGCGCCCCTGAAGGCGCGGCCCGCCGCCGACTCGCCGATCACCGTCAAGGTCAGGGGCGCTTGAGCCGTGTCGGCGGCGCGCACTGCATAGCCGTCCATGGCCGAGTTGGCGAACGGCGGCTGGGTCCTGAGCGCCTTGATGTCGCGCGTCAGCACACGGCCGTAAGCAGCTTCGAGGACGACTCTTTCTTCCTCCAAGGGCGCCTCGGCGGACGCCAGCACGCGGGCCAGCGCCTCCTCGACCGTGATCATGGCGCTCATCGGCGCTTCTCTCCTTGACGCTTCCCCTGCGCGGCCCGCCATTCGCCCGATTTGCCGCCGCGTTTCTCGATCAGCCGCACCTCTTCGATGCTCATGCCCCGGTCGATCGCCTTGGCCATGTCGTAGATCGTGAGGCAGGCGACGGAGACGGCGGTCAGCGCCTCCATCTCGACGCCGGTCGGCCCGACGCATCGCGCCTCGGCCCGCACGGTGAGGCCGGGCAGGGCGTCGTCGGGCGCGATGTCGACCAGAACCTTGCTCAGGCTCAACGGATGGCAGAGTGGAATGAGGTCGGCGGTCTTCTTGGCCGCCATGATGCCGGCGATTCGCGCCGCCCCGATCACGTCGCCCTTCTTGGCGTCGCCGGCCATGATCGCCGCCAGGGTCGAAGCGGCCATGCGCACCTGTCCCTGGGCGATCGCGACCCGGCTCGTCACTTCCTTGTCCGAAACGTCGACCATCCGCGCTTCACCCCGGGCGCCGATATGGGTGAGCGCGTTCGGTTCGTCGGCGGAGGGGACCATCGGTTCGCGCGCCTTTCGCTGATCGGCCGATCGTTCAAGCAAAATTCGCCGTGGCCCGCAATCGCGCCCGCCGTTTGTCCTGCCCGTCCCCCGCATGTAAGGACGCCCGGGGCGTCGCGTAGCGGGCCTGGACATTTGAACTGCGATGATGGCGCGTGACCCGAAGATCGCCTACGTCCTGCTGCGCAACGCGCATTTCGGGCCGCGGCTGGCGTCATCGGTGGAGCTCTGCGTCCGCGACCTCGTTCTTCACAGCAGACATGCGCCACCGACCCTGGTCGTTTGCCCGGCGGTTGACCAGCCGTTCGACGGCATCGAGATCGCAACGATTCCCGACGCCTCGATCGCCGGCAATCTGGGAAAAGCCTGGAGCGTCG
>PLUH01000051.1 GCA_003164825.1 Hyphomicrobiales bacterium | reverse complement strand
CCGTCTGCGAGGAGGCGCGCTGTCCCAACATCGGCGAATGCTGGGACAAGCGCCACGCGACCTTCATGATCATGGGGGAGACCTGCACGCGCGCTTGCGCTTTCTGCAACGTGCGCACCGGCCTGCCGGATCCGCTCGACGAGAACGAGCCCGACCGCGTCGCCGACGGCGTCGCCAGGCTCGCTCTCGCCCATGTCGTGGTGACCTCGGTCGACCGCGACGATCTCGCCGATGGCGGGGCGCGGCATTTCGCCCGCACCATCGCCGCGATCCGCCGCGCCGCGCCTGAGACCACGATCGAGGTGCTGACCCCGGATTTCCTGCGGAAGGAGGGCGCGCTCGAGGCCGTCGTCGCGGCGAGGCCGGACGTGTTCAACCACAATCTCGAAACCGTGCCGTCGAAATATCTGACCGTCCGTCCGGGCGCGCGCTACTTCGCTTCGCTGAGGCTCCTGCAGCGCGCCAAGGAGCTGGACCCGTCGCTGTTCACCAAATCGGGGGTGATGGTGGGCCTGGGCGAACAGCGCAACGAAGTCCTGCAGATGATGGACGACATGCGCGCGGCCGGCGTCGATTTCCTCACCATCGGCCAGTATCTGCAGCCGACGCCCAAGCACCATTCGGTCGAGCGTTTCGTGACGCCGGAGGAGTTCGCCGACTACGCCACGATTGGCCTCGCCAAGGGCTTCGTTCTCGTCTCGTCATCGCCGCTGACCCGCTCCTCGCACCACGCCGGCGACGACTTCGCGCGGCTCAAGAGCGCGCGCGCCGCCGCGCTTCGAGGCGGTTGACCCTTCCGCCCCGACGCTGTACGCACGGCCCACGCCTTCGAGCCTTGAGGCGAGCGCGTAGCTCAATAGGTAGAGCATCTGACTTTTAATCAGAGGGTCGTGGGTTCGATTCCCACCGCGCTCACCAAATAAAACAAAGACTTACCTCCAAATATCCGTTGGCCAGCCGCACTCCAAAAAGCCTCGGGCAACAATCCGGGCAACAGCGGAGGGATTTCGATTCTGGGGCAACTGCGGGCATCCGGACAACACCAGGACGGACGGCCGGGAGGCAACTGTGGCGTCGCGGCGCGAGCAACTGGAAAGGGAATCCCTCGGCCAACTGGCCGAATGCAGGATTCCCCGATTCAAAGCCGGGGCAGTATTATCCGGCCGCGGCGGAGCTGGAGCGCCGATGAGCGGAGTGCAAGCGGAGGGAGAAAATGGTCGGGGAAATATTTGCGAGTATCGGGGCCGTAAAAACCGCTTTTGACATGGCGAAAGCCTTGCAGGGCACCCACGACGCAACGCAACGAGATCGTGCAATCATAGATCTTCAGCGTCAAATTCTTTCAGCCCAAGAGGAGCAATTCGCCTTGGCGGCTCGCAACCGCGAATTGGAAAAGGAGATAGCGGACCTCAAAAGCTGGGAAGATGAGAAGCGACGCTACAAGATGACGTCATTGGCGCCAAACGTCATCGCTTTCGCCGAGCGACAAGACGTCAATGATCGGAGTCCTGCCCACTATCTTTGTGCAAATTGCTTTGCCGCCGGAAGGAAATCTTTTTTCCAACAAACCATTCGCGGAAATCGCCTGGATCGGTATAAGTGCAATTCGTGCGGCGAAGAGATTTCCGTAACTAAAGACGGGCCCGGGCACCACTACTCAGCCCTGCCGCCGACGGGTCGGATGGATCGTTGAGTGAATAATCTGGCGCGACCAGCTCCTACTACGGGCGCGAGTTGAGGGACGCAGCAGATCGCGACCTCACCCCTTAGCCAGCCTCAGGATCACGTCGCTATCGTCCGGCAGGCAGAAGGCGGTTGGCGTCAGGCGCTTCGCCAGAGCTCGTCATGGGCGGACCCAGGTAAGAAATACGACGCAGAGCTTTCTACAAGCTTCATGTATTCCGAGTTGCTCGTCACCTTGGCCGTGGTGGCCTCGAACGCTCCGAGATCAGCTTCCATAGCCACCCAGGCGATCCTAAACGGGTTGCCACTTCCGATCGGCATCGTCACCCCAATCTTGACGCCCGTGATTTTCTCTACGAGCGCCGCAACCTGATGAGCGAAGGTCAGCGCTTCGACAACCTTGCCCGGCGCAATGCTTGACGTTCGAATGAATGTGATCATGGCGGTTCCCTGCCCTGTTTCTCTGGCCTCGTCAGGCGGCCCAGTGAACCCTACCACGAACGACAGACGTGTGAACGGTAAAAACATACCCCAAACTCAATTATTATCAGTGCCATGCGACGGTGAAGCCCACTGAGGCTGCCCTTAGCGTCCGGAACCCTCTCGCGCGAGCCTCAGGGTCACGTCGCTGTAGCTCTCGCCGGGGGTGCGCCGTGCTGCGCGCTTGACCTAAGGAACTTCACTTATTACCGTCGGCGTTTTAGAGAATTATGGGCCCCGGAATACCGCCGGACGGAGAAACGCGATGAACCGAAAATATGCGGCCCTCGTAGGCGCCGCCCTTGGAGGAATTGGCTTTCTTTGCGGCGGAAACTCCCGTGCGGATCCTATTAATGTGACGGTACAGGTCTCGTATGGTGAATGGCCTCTCCCTAATGATAATTATTCCTTTTCTGTGACGAACAATCTGAGCGGCCCGAATAGGATCTACCAATTCAGCGTGGACTTGCCTGAACCTACTTGGGCCGAATTTGAGCCGACAGGATTTGACGCCTTCGCAGGCGTGATCTGGACCGATGATGACTACAATTCCGCGATTGCGCCCGGCGAAACCGGATACTTCTTCGATTGGAATTTCGTCGACTACATACCACCCAGCATTGGATGGACTGTTAGCGTGGAAGGCGGTCCTAATGGCGAAGCAACTGAATTCTTCGGGGGTTTTGTGGAGACCATTCCCGAGCCATCGACTTGGGCGATGATGCTCATCGGCTNNCCGCCGGTGTGCCTCTGACCGGCGAGGGCATCGCTACGGCGACCACCAGCCGCAGCGGAGACGAGTTTCAGGCGGCGAACACCGGCGATCGAAGCAGCGTTTCCAGATAGCGGCCGGTGTCGGTATCGACGCCGTCGTCCCATTCGACAAAATAGGCAATTGCCGCTTTGGCGCCGGCGAGCGTAAGCGGAGCGGTCGCCATCAGCGATTCTATGGCTTCCTCGTAAAGCTTGTCCGCCTCTTCGTAGGGGCGGGGATCAGTGTCCTTCACGTCCATCGCGTCCATGACGAGTTTCCAGACGGCCCTATGGCGCTCAATGGCTGCGAAGATCGGATCGACGGGCTCAGCAGCAGCCCCTACGGCCGGAAGCGCCAGCGCCGAGACGGTGGCCAGGGCGCCGAGAGCAGCGCGGCGCGTTGTGGTCGTCATCGTGTGTTCCTCCGTTGTGAATTTGGTTCGGCGATGAGCGGCGATTCAATGAGCATCGCCAACCAGGCGCGCATTTCGTCAGTCGCAAGGCCGCAGTCGGCGACGTGCTCGACGCAAGCAATCGCGCCCGTCTTCGTCGTCGGCCGAGTCGCAAGCAGGGTATGGAAGGCGCTTTCCTCCGCCCTTTCCAGCTCGCTGAACCGCCGCAGTTCAGCCGCTGCGGCTTTGTCTGTCTTTGCGCGCTCGTACAGGTCCGTCGCGCCGCGCGTCCGATCCCAGACATCCATGAAGACGCCATAGGCCTGCCGGTGGAGCTCTATGGCCGCGTAGACGGGATCGGCGAGGATCGCGGCGACTGGAAGGGGAAAGAGCGCGTTCATGACGCGCCCCCTTTCGCCGCGTCGATGGTCGACTTCGCGGGCCCGCAGTTGGTTCGTAACCTCATCTTCAAGTGCGTCCGGGAGATAGAAAGTTCGCGCTTGAGCCCACTGCATTGTGAGTGACGCGAGATTGTCCAAATCTCGGATCGGCGACTCCAGATCGAAAAGAGCGTGGGAAGTCGGCGCTGTCATGCTTCCCTCCCGATCCCGAGCCGCAGCAAGTCCGCCTTGATCGCCGCCAGCGCGAGCAGTGAGAAGTGATCGACCCTAGGGCCAAGGGTGCTTTCTTCCTCCAGGCAAAGCGAGAGCACCTGGATCTTCTCCCAGACCCTGTCGGACTCGGTGGCCGGCGTGAAGACAACTTCGCGCTCGGCATTTTTGAGTTCCTCGCCTCGCTTCTTTGCGGTCTCGTCGTCCATCCCGTCGGGATTGTGCCATTTAGCAAGGGCCGCGAGCCATCGGCTGTAGGCACGATCGAAGGCGGCATCATTGGCGAGGCGTTCCGGGTCGTCGCTGACCGCCTTTGGGTCGGCAAGCTCGCGCTCCACGACCTCGGCGGCCTTCAGCAAGGCGACGGAGCTTTTGAG
>PLUH01000078.1:5604-13742 GCA_003164825.1 Hyphomicrobiales bacterium | reverse complement strand
GCCTCGACCGCGGCGCGGGAATACGTAGGTCTTTGCGCGGGGCCCAGGAGACGCGGGCTTGCTTGGCTTGCCTTGGCCTTGCGCCGTTCTGAACGCTTGGCCGCGCGACGCTGCGCTCAAGGTCGTCTGGGCTCGGCGCTAGAACCCTGTCGTCGGATGGCCGAGCAAAGCCTCGTTCGACCAGCGCGCGCCAAGCTCGAGCGCCGGGCGCTTGCAATGGCGGGAGGCGTCGGGCATATGTCGCGGCGCGCCTTTTAGCGCGGGAGACGTGGCCGAGAGGCTGAAGGCGGCGGTTTGCTAAACCGTTNNGGCGTCCGGTCGACAAAATAGCCCACTAGCCCTGCTGCGGCTTGTGGCGATTGACGCTGGACGCCAGCAACCATCACCCCCGTGATAGATTTCGCCGCATGATCCGCATCAGCATCGGCCCCGTCGCCTGCGCGGCGATCGCCGGACGTGCGCGATCCTACCACCCTGGTAGTCGGGCCGGTGAAACGGACGTTGGTTAGTGGCGCGATTCGATCATAGCAAAGGGTACAGGCTTTTCAATTTGACGCGGGCGTCGTTGGTTGTGAAACGCCAATGCACGGCCGAGGCCTCGATCGACGAACCCACCATTGTTGAGCCTATTTTCGTGAGCGGCATCGCTCAGGCGAAGGTGATTGGAGGGCTGCTCTACATGGCCTTGTTCGTTGAAAAACCCGGAGAATGGCAGGGGGGCGAGCGGGTCATCAAAGCGCGCCTCATCATGCCGATTACAGCCCTAATCGACGGCCGTGCAAAAGTCGATGCGGCTCTCAGTGAACATGGAATGAGAGTGCTCAGCCGCGCGTCCTGGTCGCTCGCGCCGCAACCGCAGACTGGCCGTCGGGGCGACTCGGCGGCCGTTTTCGTTTAGCCGTCAGACGCTCTGTTGCCTATCGCGGCGATTAGGGCGCCGACGAACAAGACCAGCGACAAGCCGAGCGCAATCTCGCCTGCGACGAACAGCGGGGAGTTGCTTAGGAACAGCGCTAACATTGATTCTTCGCCTCAAAGACGGCGCCTGATTGCGCAGGCAAAAGACGCGGTCACCCCCGCCTTTTGTTCTGCGCCGCAGGCACGGCGGCCTGCTTAGAAAGTCACAGAACCTCACTGGCCGAAGAGACCGCCGAGGATGCCGCCCGCTATCGCTGGTCCGCAGCCTTGGTTGTAGTAGCCTTGATTGTAGTAGCTGTTGCAGCCACCATAGTATCCTCCACCGCTGTAATATCCTCCACCGCCGTAATTGCCGCCACCGCCGCCATACCGATGCCCGGCATATTGGACATGCGCGCCGCCGCCGCGATGGACGGCCGCGACGTGGTGTGAGCCGCCACCGCCTCCGCCGCCGTGCCGGGCGCCCGCGAGAACCGGCGTAGTGGCAAGAGAAACACCGAGGGTCATTACCGCCAGCGAAGTGGCGACAGTTTGGAACAACGTATTGCGCATAGCTGACTCCTTGAGAATTGGTTGAGATCAAATCTCTCGTGTCAGACAGATGGTGCTGGGGCGGCGCACATAACAGCATCGGAATCTACTCAGCCCGAATTCATTTTTTGCTCGTAGCCCAAATAGATTGGCCGCCTCGCTTGGCGGATAAGTAGATTCCGATTCTTCCGCTGTTCTCGTCGCTCGGAGAAGACTGCGTCGATCAAACACCCGTCATTTTATCCGAGGCGAAATGACTGTCTTGCAGACCGGTAGAGGAGAAGGCAATGACGACCGCAGCAATTTGTGAACCCGGCGCCCTCACACGATCGGACGTCCTTGCGTGCATTCCGCATCTACGCGCTTTCGCCGCCGTGCTCGCTGGCGATCGTCGGCGCGCCGACGATCTGGTGTGCGATACGATCGAGCAGACCTTCACTGGGGTGAACGGGCCCCACGCCGGGATCGATTTGAAGCTTCAAATGTTCTCCACGCTGCATCGGCTACACTACGCCGCGCTGCGCCCGTCAGCCGAAAGGTCGGGGCAACGGCAGGAATCGCCGTCGAGCAGGCAGGATGATCATGAGCCGGAGGAGTTCCTCCATATTTTCGGTCGCCTCAGCGACGAGCGGCGGGAAGCGCTGATCCTGACGGTCGCCGTCGGCCTGTCATACCAGCAGGCGGCAGGGGTATGCGGGTGCCAGATTGCCTCTATCGAGAGTCGGGTCTCCGAGGCTTGGCGCGAGATGTCGCGGGCTTTGCAGGACGCCTCGTTAGGACGAACGAGAGAGCCCACCGCTCCGCCGTCGGCAATCTGGTGGGACCACCCGGCACTGGCCTGACGGCGCAACACAACCATCTCTTCGCTCGCTAGCGTCGCGCGCGACGTCCTCGATCGTCTGCACGCCATGCGCGGGCCAAGGCGAGAGCTACAGCGCTGCGGCTGGCAAAGGTGAGTGGAGGGAAGCGCGTCGGCTTCCCCGACCAGTGGCCAGGCGCGCGGAATTTGACCTTCTTGTTTGCTGCAACATCGACTTCCTCCGGGGTCAGGAGGACTACAGTCTTGGTTGAGATCGCGCCGCTCTCGTTGACGGCGAACGAGAGCGCGGCGGCGAGCCGACAAGCGACGCCACGATCCATTTTTGCGCCGGTCCAGTTCATTTTTCCATTTCGGATTTACGCTTGGGGACTCGAAATAAAAAGGGCTCTCCCGCGGGCCTTTAGCCATGGCGCAGGCGTCGAGGAGGGCGACATAGGGGGTCGTGGGAAGGAGGTGACTTCTCGACCGCCAGAGACGCGACTGGGGATTGCGGCGCTGGCGTTCGCCTCATCGGCGCATCCGAAGCCCAAGATGGCCGTGTGGGCTCCAGGTTCGCCGCGGAGCTTGCGGTCAGGATACTCGAGATTGAGCCTCGCGTGGGTAGATTCCGAGCCTGCCGCGCCGCCCGCGCCGCTGCTACGGAAGCCAAACGGCGTCCGTTGTGGCGCTATTTCTAACGATGAGATTCGCTCATGGCGCAAGCACATCATGTCAAGGCTGCGGAACTTCACGGCGCAGCCGCCGAATCGCACCGCAAAGCCGCCGAGCTTCACGGCAAGAAGGACGACAAGGCTGGACTGGAACACTCCAAGATGGCCGAAACGCAGGCCGCCGAAGCCCATAAGGCCACCACAGCGGCACACGGCGCGAGCGTCGCGATCCCCGCCAAGAGTTGACGACAGATAGCGGGAGCGGCTCCCGCTCCCGCTATCGCCTCCACTGTGCTTGGCGGAAAACAGGAGGGTCCGATGACGGAACTTTACGTATTTCGCGGGACTATCGGACATGCGGAGATGGTTACGGACGATAAAAGCGGCAAGAAACTACCGCCCCATTCGTTCGGAGAATGGGTTTTTTCCAGAACTATAAATGTCGCAGGAGAAACGCACCTTATGGGCGGCGTCAACTGCGCGCAGGTGCTCACAAATGTTCTGAAAGATGGATTTCACCATTGGCCGGAACTCGAGTCTGACTTACCGCCCGAACCGCCGCCCGTTAGGCCGCCAACTCTGCCTCCCGATTTCCCCGACATCCCTCAAAATCCCTACTCCGAGTTGCAGCCGCCGCCTGACCCTTCCGCGACCCCCGACAAGGTTGCGGGCGCGACGCCCGTAGCCGGCGAGGCCCGGAATGTCCCCGCTGGCGGCTCGTTTCAATCGGCGCCTGAGTAGTTTCCGACGGTTGCCGCAGAACGCCACTGCTCTTATGCCGAACTGTCTGGACTTCGGCTGGCCAAGCCGCCACCTTCAAAAAGGCGGTTCGCTGGCGAGGACCCGCGGTAACGGGGGATTGTCCCCGCAACTACCTCGCACCGCGGGGCGTCGAAAGCTTATCGCCGCGGCCGAATCATGATCGGCCGCGGCATTCCTTCCGTGAAGGCGTTGGTTGCTCTGACGCCCGCCGCGCCCGCGCTGCGAAGCGTCAATGAGGTTGGGGGTGGAACATTGGACGCTCTCTGGCGTTCAACGCCGGTAGAACGCGATCGTTCGGGTATGTGACTGGAGGCGGTCATGAACTGGGACACACTCAAGCTGATTTGGACGCGGCTCATAGAACAACGCGGCTTCCACAGAGTTAGGTCCGACGAATATCGGGACGGGCATATTAAACCGGAGACCTTGTTGAGCGATCAGGGGACCGATGGGCGATCGACGCCCTATCACCCTGATTTTCGTGAAAAGCGCCACGAGTTTTCACAGCATATTGGCTGTTAAAGGCGCTTTTGTCCCATGGCGTCGCGCACCGCGCTGGCGAGAATGTGGATATTCGTCCCGTCCTCATCATCCTCAGCGTGTGGCGCGACGACCGGGGCTAGCTTGGCGATCAGGCCATCGGCGGTTTTCGCGGGCGTCCTCGCAAGCTGCTGGGCCAGCTCGCGCCACTCTCCGTCGAGCTGATCGGCCAATCTCGTCGTCCGACACGAACCTACGTGGGACGATGCCGGACCAGAAGCGTGACCAGAAGACCGCCCTTGCCGTCGGGGTGAGCCTCGGCCCTTGAGCCTTTCGGCGACGTCGCCTCAATCGCTGTGAAAGCCTCGTGCGTTATCGAGATTGTGACCACACGTGCACGACGGACACGACTCGACATGCTCGCTACCGGGCAGGCCCTCGGTCTTCCACGCTGTTTTCGTTCACTTGGAGAGCCTTGCCCTGAAGCTTCTGCTGGTTCGATTTCTCGCTGGACCCTCGCCGTGGCGGTGATCGAGTAGGCTCTTTGCCCCCCGCGCTGTTATCGTTGACTTGGAGAGCTTCGCCCTGAGCATTGTGCTCCTTGCGCTTATCGCCGGACTCCTCCCGTGGNNCGGGCGAGCCGCTTCTTGATGAAACGGCTAACGAGCCGACCGCGTTGACAGCCGCTCCGCATTGAGCGCCACGCGTCGCCGATAGCCAACAAGGACAGCCTCAGCACTGCCGCCGCCCATTAGCGTCATTTGGGCTTCAGCAGCCGCTTCGACCTTCTCCTGCACCATCAAAATGACTTCGCGACCGGCGTCGACGCCGCCACTTGCAATCTTCATCAAGCGCAGTCCGATCACGCCGTTCGCTTCGAACGCTAACATGATCGCTTCGTATCCGAGAAAATTCATGTCGCCGCCTCGAGGCAGCGCTACGCTGCAACAGGTAGAAGTCGTCGGGCCGCCAAACGTTCCAAAGCAGCGGCCGGAAGTCGGTGGGCGCTAGATCAGGGTTCAGGCATGATGGGAGCGTCGTCACTTTCGGCGTCAAAGCGCACGAGATTCGCGGGCAACAGACGCCGCACTTCGTTCTTGAAAAGATCGCGATCTAAAGCCCTCGAAAAACTGAAGGTGACCTTCTGGCCAGCGGCCCGCCAGTCTTTTTCCCCAGCGTCTTCGCCAAGGACAGTGTCGCTACCCGTTTGTTCGCTGAACTCTGCCAAAGCCCGCAGGCATCCGATTAACGCCAAGTCAGGGGTGGACAGCGTTGCGCTAAATCGGTGGTCAGCGTGTTCGGTCATGCCTAACCCTTCATCGTTTAGCGCCCGGCGCGCGCAGCTTTGATCGAGACCGCGAATCTATGGCCGCAGCGGAGGGTTGGATAGAATCGGAATCTACTCAGGTACCCGCAGCCCTCGGAAGATGGTCCTTAGGAGATCATCCCGTCGTCATCGCAGCGCGGTTGCGCGGTCGGGGCTTGAAGTCGTCAACGCCGTCGATTGTGGTTGTGGGCATCGGTTAGCGCGCCATCGGACGCGACGGCGGGGTCAGTGAAGCTCGCACACCGGCGCATTCAAGACGCCCCGCGAAGCGCCTTCCATTCGGCGGATTTTAGCGCGCCTCACCCGCCCCGCGCTTGCGTTGGACTTACAGACGGCCCGTCGCGACCATGACGGTCACGACGATCAGAAGGAGGCCGGCGATGCCACGAACGACTGTCCTCGACCTTTATGATCATCTCGTGGGCGACTTGGCAGCCTCAGAAACTACCCACGCGACTTCAAGTCGAATTAAGTAGTTTCCGAGTCTGACGCCAAGCCTCGCGCACGACTAGGTTTGAAGGCGGAAAGGTCGGGGCTTAGCCCCGGCATTGCCTTCCTCCTTGTCCACTGAGCCGTCGAGCGCGGTGAAATAAAATGCCGAATATCCATTCGATGTTTCTCTTCGAACACCAGTTCGACGAGTTTCTTTGCGCCTCGATCGGCGAGGAGAAAAACGGGATGGCGCTCAGCGTCCTGTCGGCGTTTGCGCGCCGGAATGTCGACCCGTGGCAGGAGGCGGCGAGGCTCTCGCAGCTGCCAAGGGAGGTCGCGACCGGGGAGTTGTGCTCCTTGATCGCGGAGTTTTCGCCCGGCGCGCCCGGTCGGGCGAGCCCCCGTGAGATAGCGGAGCGCCTGATGGCGCCCCTGCCTCATTCCCACCGTTCAGCGGCTTCGCAGCGCAAGACGTTCCTTGGACGTGCGGCATTGACGAGACGCGAAACCGTCAGAACCGCGGTGGTTCTTCTTTTTCTTTTGTTCTGGCTGGTGTTCGCGGCGCTCGGCCCGCAGTCTGTCAAACCCGTCGCGGCGCCGGCGTCAGACGCAATCGGGAGCGTGAAATGACTCTTGGCATCGGTCACTTGCAGCCCATCGTCTCGCTTATCGCCGGCGTCCTCATTCTGATCATGCCGAGGCTGCTGAGCTATATCGTGACTCGGCCTAAAAATGATCCGTCGCGCGTTCGTACATCGAGGGGTCGTCCATCGGGCCTTGGGCGCTCCAAACGGCGCGCTGCGGCATTGGGTCTTGCGACTTGATCTTGCCATCTGCTCCGATCAACTGCGCTGACAGCCACTTGGAGCATTGCTGCTGGGTGACGTCAGCCACACCTTTGATGATTTCCCTCCAAGTCGCCACTCCAGAATCGATCGAGCTGATCGCCTCGACGTTGTCGGACAAGCAATCGTAAATAATGCGCTCGGCGCGATACCGCAGGGCGAAGGAGTTGGGATTGCCCTGCAGCAACGGCTCAAGCGGGGCGACCCCGGAAGCAGAAGCATCCGACAACGATTGATCGGCGCTCTTGCGAACCTCGTCGTCCAAGAAATCGCCATGAGTCTGATAGAGGCGCTGCACAAAAAGGGCGGAGCTCCGATTCGCCGCCAGCAATTCCGACATCTCGAACAGGCGCGCGTAGACGTTGTCCGCCGCCTTCCTGATGATCTGATCGATGTTGTTCATCGTCGCGTCGTCGCGGTTGGCGCCCTCGAAAAGGGTTCCAATTTCATTCTGGACGCGATCGAGAATCATGATTCGCAGACGCTCGGCCGACCAGTTCTCGCCGAGGAACGTCTCGAACTTGACCAGATTGGCTTCCCGTATCGAGGTCTCCAGCGACTCGAGGATCGCATGCTCCGTGACGTCCAATTTCATGGTTGAATGCTGGGCGCTGTGGGCTTGTTTGATGCGCGCGATCAGATCGTCGACTCGGCTCGTGTAATCGCGGTTGGCTTCGGCCTTCTCATCCTCGCCGATCTGATCGGCATCACCCGACGCGCCCGCCGACCTGAGCGAGTGACTGAGCGTTACAGACCTTAGGGTCGCCTGCTGTTCTGCGGCTGTCGGGGCAGGCGTGGGCGCCTGCGGAAGCGCGGACCACGAGCCCGCTGGCGATGCCCCTTCCAGCGAGGCGACCTCCAGCGACGGCGATTCGCCGGCATTCGAGGTCTGTGTTTGCTTCAACGCCTCGGCTCGCGCCTGGGCCCGTTCTTTCAGCCGCCCTTCGGGAAGTAAAGCGATAAGCGATGTGAGCTGGTCCACTGATGTCGCGGCATCGATGGCCGCGGCGATCGCGCTGTCGGAAATCGAAGGCGACGCCGAGACGGGCGGCGCGAAATAGAACGCCTCGCGGCTCGGATTGGACCCGTATTGGTAGGGGCGCTGGTGACCGCCGGTCGCTTCAATCACGTCGGCGGTGACGGCATCGAAAAGCCGCCGGACTTCAAGTCCAGGCTCCTGCAGCACGTGGGCGAGAGCGGCCGTGAACGGGCTGTGGCCGCTTGCGCCGTCCTCGGCGACCTGCCCCGCCTCGGCGGCGTAAACGACGAGGATACCCGCAGGCGGATCGGCAGGCGCCAGCCCCCGATCGACGACGGCGCGGGTGTAGATGGACCGCTTCATAGTCGCGGCGAAGGGATTATTGCGGCAGGCG
>PLUH01000078.1:5331-5561 GCA_003164825.1 Hyphomicrobiales bacterium | reverse complement strand
CCCGCGTAATAGACAAGGGCCCAATCGGCCTGATCGGCCTCGTCGCTGAAGCCTCGCAGCGCCTTGAGCATGGCGATGCGGTTCGCATCCTGAACGAGTGTGACCTTGAAGCCCTCGCCACCCAGCGTCGCCGCCACCAAGGCCGCGTCATTCTTCGGGTTGGACAATGCGCCCACCCCGGCGTAGGCGGAATTGCCGATGACCAAGGCGACCCGGCTGTCCGCGAATGC
>PLUH01000078.1:0-5277 GCA_003164825.1 Hyphomicrobiales bacterium | reverse complement strand
CTGCTGCGGCTTGTGGCGATTGACGCTGGACGCCAGCATCCATCACCCCTGTGATAGATTTCGCGGCATGATCCGCATCAGCATCGGCCCCGTCGCCTGCGCGGCGATCGCCGGACGCGCGCGATCCTTACCACCCGGGTAGTCGGGCCCGCGAAGCCGACGTTGGTTTCGCCTAGGTATTTCCCACAATTGCGAAGGCAGGGTCGACCAATGTCTCTAGCTAAAGGCGATTTTAGATAAATCAAAACGGGGGCTCAGCACAAATGTCGAGCCAAGCCAGGAACGCAACGCGCGCGGTTCTTCTCCTGATGGCGTTCGCGTTTGGCCTGGTCCAGAGCGCGAGAGCAGACGTCTGCTGCCCGTCTGGATGCGTTCCGCTCAACAACGGAGGCACCGCCTGCGTGAAGGCGGGCACCACACAGAGCTGCGGGAGCGGCACGATCTGTGGGGTGAGCGCCGGCGGGGGTGGGGGCGGGGGCGGCCAGGGCGGGAGCGCCGTCGCCCCTATTCTTCCACCATCAAGCTGCGGGCTCTTTCTGCAATGCAGCTACGCCAACGGCGTCGCGGCGGTCACGGTCGTCAACAGCTCCGGCACCCGCTACACCAATCCGCCGAAATATTGGGTCTACACAAGGGTGGTCTACGCCAAAGGATGCGTTGGCGGCGGAGCGGCCCTGAATATTGCGCTGGATGGGAAGGCGACGTTGAATCTCTTCACGCTACAGTACCACAATTTATGCACGAATGAGCTGCCGATGTCCTTCCTCGCGAGGATCGGGTCATTTCCCGACACGATCGGAAGCTGCGACTGCAATATTCCGCTCCCCGCGCCTCCGTACGGGCCGGCTTCCTGCAGGCAGGGCTTCGTCTGGCGGAATGCTTTCGATGGGGATGCCGTGTGCGTGACGCCCGCTCGGAAGGACCAGGTCCAGGGCGAGAACGCCAACGCCGGATCGACCAGCGCCGGCAGCGGACCCTACGGCCCCAACACGTGCAAGAGCGGCTTCGTCTGGCGCGCGGCGCGGCCCTCCGACCTCGTTTGCGTCACGGTGCAGAGTCGCGCGCAAGTGAAGTTGGAGAACGACACGGCCTGGGACCGAGTCGCCCACATCGCTGGTCAGTGACCGCCGACGCGGCCGTGGCGCTATAGGTTCATCGCTCGATCGCCTGAAGGCGGCGCACGTCCCAGGCGAAAGCTACAGCGACGTCATCATTCGACTGGCGAATGCGACGGCGGCGTCACGGCGCGCCGGCGCCACTCGCGGTAAGGCTGTCGTGGTGCGCCAGCCAGGGCCCACGCAGGCATCCAAGGGCACAGGACCATCTCACGGAGAACGCGAATCCGCTCGTCAACCGGCGCCAGCTCATGTTCGTGGGATCGCTTGCCGCGAGCGCTGCCGCCGCTGCGTCATTTGATCCGGCGCACAAGCCGGCAATAGGCAACGTCGAGCTCACGATGGAGCTGAACAAGCCCCTCTCCCTGCCGGCGGTCCTTGGGACAGAAACCTCCGCGGCCGAGTACGAGAACCATCGGATCCTGTCCTTGCAACTCGGAGAGCTTGCGGCGTGGTCGGAAAGCTCGTAGTCGGGGAGGACAGCCCCTGGAACCATGTCGGATCGCATCTCAAGCCCTCGTTTGACACGACGTCAGCAATCAGGTCGCGAGCCGTCACAAATCAATGACGACGTCGCCCTCGGGTTGCGAGCAGCAGATCAGGACATTGCCGTCCGCCGGCGCATCGACGGGTTCGGGCCGGTAGCTGACCGTCCCCGCCACAAGTCCGGTCTCACAAGTGTGGCAGACGCCCGTTCGACACGACCATCGCACAGGCACGTCGCAGGCTTCGGCCAGCTCGAGCAAGCTGTGGAACGTCGGCCCCCATCGGACATCGACACCGCTGCGGCCGAACGAGACCAGCGCTCCTGAGCCGGAAGGCCCCGCCGGCAAGTGCGGCGGCCGGCGCGGCGAAGCCGCAATGCCTGGGGTAATGGACGGACCTGCGCCGAAACCCTCGGTGTGGATGCGATCCGGCGCGACGCCCCAGGCTGCAAGGCCGGCAGTCAGATCGCTCATGAAGGTCGACGGTCCGCAGGTATAGAAATCGCCATTGCGCGGCAAGCTCAGCTCCTTCAGCGCTTGCATGTCCAGGCGTCCGGGAGCGTCGAAATCTACATCGGGCCGATCCTCGGGATCGGGCGAGCTGTAGCGGATGTGGCTGTGGCTGTGGGCAAGCGCCTTGAGCAGCATGCGCGTCTCCTCGGCAAACGGATGTTCGCGTCCGCTACGGGTTCCGTATAGCCACCAGATCTCCCTCATCGATGCTTCGGCCGCCAGCGCATGAAGCATCGCGAGCACCGGGGTCGCTCCGATCCCGGCGCTCAACAAAACAACAGGCGTCGCTCCCGGCCGTAGCGTGAAACTGCCGCGCGCTGCGCTTGCTTGCACGATGTCGCCGATCTCTAGCTCGTCGTCGACGTAGACGCCGGCCGCGCCATGAGACTCCCGCTTGACGCTCACGCGATAGCGCTCGGCGCTAGGCTCCCCCGACAGCGAATAGCTGCGCATCAGCGCAGGCGCGCCGGATGCCGGTTCGAGCCGCAGCACGATAAACTGGCCGGGAAGAGCGGCGGCGATAGGGCGCCCATCCGTGGGCTCGAGCACCAGCGAAATGACGTCGCCGCTCTCGCGCACTTTACGCGATACGCGAAACGGGCGGAATCCGCGCCACGCTGGGGACGGCCCAGACGCCGCGGTGAGCCCGGCGTTTCCCGTCGTCGCGTCGCCGCTGCGCTCCTGCGTGAGCAGCGCCTCGAACGAACCACGCCAGCCGGCGCTCAGCGCCGGGATGCGCAGCGCGCGCTCCAGCTGACTGCGGGGGTGGCCGGGCATATAGAGCAGCGCATTGATCTCCAACACGCTCATGCGCTCGGGGCCGGACGCGACCAGCGTGATCTCGTCGCCGGCCCCCACTTCGCCTTCCTCCAGCACACGGAAATAGAAACCGGGTCTGCCGCGCGCGACCAGCAGCGCGGCCATCTGCGGCTCGTTCATACGGATGCCCACCCGGTAACAGGTGACGCGCGGCTGCGTGACCTCGAACAAAGCGCCGCCGATCCGGTAGCGGTCGCCGATGCACACCTCTGCGTCCGACAGGCCCTCGACGGTGAAATTCTCGCCGAACTGCCCATAGGTAAAGTCGTTTCGACCCAGTTGGTTCTGCCAATAGCGATAGGAATCGATCTGATAGACGAAGACGGCCCGGTGCTCGCCGCCGTGGCCGGCCAAGTCCCCCTGTCCGTCGCCGTCGATGTTGAGTCGGCGCACTGCGCGCTGGCCTTCAACCGGCGCCTTCCAAATGGCGGTGCGGACGGTTTTGCCTTGCCACGCGACGTCGCGTGGCAGGCCCACATTGACTGACAGCAATCGCGCCATCACCTTGCGCCCCAGCGACGATGCAATCGGCAAATGGACCCGGGAAGCCTTGGACGGATCCTAAACAGCGGAACTCCGTGTTATGTTACTGGGCACAAGCCGTTACGCACTCATACATCGGTATGCCGGCTTCCGTCAGGGTGACTTGTAGCAGTGGGGCGCCCCGATGACGCAAGGGAAGATTGAGATGGAAGACCGGGAGATTCGAGCGGCTTTGGATCTCCACTGGGCTGCGTCCGACGCGAACGACTTCGAGGCGGAGCACCTGATTTACCAAGAGGACGCAGTGCTCGAGTATCCGCAGTCGGGCGAGCGCATTCGCGGCCGGCGCAATATTCAGGCGTCTCGCTTCGCACAGCCGAACATGAAGCGCTTCACGGTCCGCCGCATCCTCGGCGTTGGCGACCTCTGGGTCACCGACTTCGTCCTCACCTACGACGGGCGACCGTCTTACACGGTGAGCATCATGGAGTTCAAAGATGGGAAGGTAGCCCGCGAGACCCAATACTTCGGCGATGCGTTTGAGCCGGGGCCTTCACGGGCTCAATGGGTCGAGCTTATGCGGTGAAATGCGAGCGGGGCGAGGCCGATTGGGGCATGTCGCTCGCAGGCAGAGGAACAGGAGCTCATTGAGAGTTGGGAAGACAGATGATCAACACTCGCCGACCGAAGGGGAGCGTGTCCGGCGCGTCAATTGCGGTCGCGGCGTTCTCGACGGTTGTGGAATGGTATGACTTCACACTGTACCTCTACTTTGCCACAGTCCTTTCGCGGGTATTTTTCGGCGGCGGCGAAACCGCGCTGATCACCACCCTGGCTACGTTTGCAATTGCCTATCTATTGCGTCCACTCGGCGGCATGGTTTTTGGCCACATCGGCGACAGGTTTGGGCGGCGCCGAACGATACTGCTGTCTGTAGCAATCATGACAATAGCGATGTTCGGCACCGCCTTGCTGCCGACCCATGCTCAAGCAGGCGCTGTCGCCGGCTGGCTGCTTTTTCTTCTCCGCTGCATCATGGGATTTTCGGTTGGAGGCGAGTACAACGCGATTGTTGCGTACTTGCTGGAAGGTGCGCCTCCCAACAGGCGTGGCTTGATCGCGTCCATGGCTTCCGCGTCCAGTGAAATCGGCGGACTCTTCGCTGTCGGCGTTTGTTTGCTGACCGCCAATTCGATGAGTCCCGAAAATTTAGACTCGTGGGGATGGCGCATCCCTTTTCTCGTCGGCGCTGTCCTGGCGGCGAGTGTGGGGATTGCCCGTACGACAATGCAGGAATCACCGGACTTCGACGACCAGCGGGCAAGGGGGACAGTGCCTTTGAGCCCGTTGCGTTACGCGCTCACCAATTATCGCGCCGGCATCTTGCGGGCGTTCGCCATCTCCGCGTTAGGATCGATCACATATTACATCGGGATCACTTACGTGCCCACATTCCTGACCTCCGCTGGAAAGCTGGGTGAAGGCGATTCGCTCCGGCTATCCACCGTCGCCGCGTTCGTCGTTATCCTGGTCACGCCGTTTGCCGGAGCATTGTCCGACAGGGTTGGTCGGAAACCCGTCCTGATATTTCTCAGCGCATGCAGCGCGGTCTTGCCCATCGTGTTGTTTACTCTGATGGCTGGGGGCTCGCCGTCATACGCGCTGTTGGGGATCGTCATTCTCGCCTGCGTCGCCGGTGGGGTCAGCGCGGTCGGCGCAATAACGGCCGCTGAACAATTCCCGGGCGAAGGCCGCATCAGCGGTTTGGCCTTGGGGGCAACCACCGCCACCGCCATCTTCGGCGGCCTCACCCCCTATGTCGCCCAGGTCCTGACAGAGCGAACCGGTTGGACGCTTGTCCC
>PLUH01000261.1 GCA_003164825.1 Hyphomicrobiales bacterium | reverse complement strand
TTCCGGCCCTTTCGTCATGTCGGCCCCGTTATAGAAAGCCTTGACGCCGAACTCCTTCTCGATCTTGGACCGCTCGGTTTCGATCGCCGCCTTGTCGCCGAAACCGTTGATGACGACGTCCGCCCCTTCCTTGGCGAGGGCTCGCGCGATTGCGAGTCCGATGCCGCTGGTCGAACCGGTGACCAGAGCACGGCGTTTGGCGAGGGACATCGGCGATCTCCATGTCTGCCCGGGCGGCGAGTGCAACTGGCGTAGGACCGTCATATGGCAAAGCGATGAAGCTTTCGAGGGTTCTTTGCGCCCGATCCGCCTTGAGCCGGATGACAAATTCGCCCCGAGCGCTTAGAACCCGCCGGGGTCAACTCGATCGGCGCGAGGCAGGAAAGGGATGACGGCGATGGNNGTGCAGTCGATGACCAACACCGACACCGCCGACATCGAGGCGACGGCGCGTCAGATCGCGGCGCTGGCGCGCGCGGGCTCGGAACTGGTGCGCCTGACCGTCGACCGCGACGAGGCCGCCGCGGCCGTGCCCCACATCCGCGACCGCCTCCGCGCCATGGGCGTCACAGCGCCGCTGATCGGCGACTTCCACTATATCGGCCACAAGCTGCTCAGCGATCATCCGGCCTGCGCCGAAGCGCTCGACAAATATCGCATCAATCCGGGCAATGTCGGCTTCAAGAACAAGCGCGACTTGCAGTTTGGCCGGATCATCGAGATTGCGATGCGCAACGGCAAGCCGGTGCGCATCGGCGCCAACTGGGGTTCGCTCGACCAGGAGCTGCTGACCTCGCTCATGGACGACAATGCGGCGAGCGCCGCGCCGCTCGAGGCCGGCGCCGTCACCCGCGAGGCGATGGTCAGGTCGGCGCTTCTGTCGGCGGCGCGGGCGGAGGAGATCGGGCTTAAGCGCGAGCGCATCATATTGTCGGCGAAAGTCTCGTCGGTGCAGGATCTCATCACCGTCTACCGCATGCTTGGCGAGCGCTCCGATTACGCGCTCCATCTCGGCCTCACCGAAGCCGGCATGGGCTCGAAGGGCATCGTCGCCTCCGCCGCCGCGCTCGGCGTTTTGCTGCAGGAAGGCCTTGGCGACACGATCCGCATCTCCCTCACCCCCGAGCCGGGCGGCGACCGGACGCAGGAAGTCAAGGTGGCGCAGGAGCTGTTGCAGACCATGGGGTTCCGCAGTTTCGCGCCCCAGGTCGCCGCCTGTCCCGGCTGCGGGCGCACCACCTCGACCGTGTTCCAGGAGCTGGCCCGCGACATCCAGGATTATCTCGCCCAGTCGATGCCGCAATGGCGCGCGGTCTATCCGGGCGTCGAAAAGCTCAACGTTGCGGTGATGGGCTGCATCGTCAACGGGCCCGGGGAGAGCAAGCACGCCAACATCGGCATCTCGCTGCCCGGGACCGGAGAAACGCCGGCGGCGCCGGTGTTCGTCGACGGCGTCAAGACCGTGACCCTGCGCGGACCGCGCATCGCCGAGGAGTTCAAGGCGCTGGTCGATGACTATATCGTGAGGCGATACGGGGCGGACCGGCGGGCGGCGGAATGAAGCTCTCCGGCGTCAAGTCTTCAAAGAAGGCAACTCTTCAAAGAAGGCAAGTTTTCAAAGTAGGAACGTGTCCGCGTCCTCGTACCGCGCATGAATCAGGCGATTGACGACCGCGAAGATGAACGCGGTCGAGACGCCGAACATCAGCATTCCGTCCACCGCTTCAAACGGTCCGAGCAGCCTCCATTCGGGCGGCAATGTGACGTCGGAGCCCGAGGTCGTATAGCTGCCGGCGGATGAATAAATGGCCGCGCCGATGTCGGCGACCGCGCCAGACATATCGAGGACGAAGGCCCAAAACGTGATCTCCGCGAGATGGCCCCCGAGCGCGAGCAGGATCGCGGCCATGATGAATGTCATGTTCATCCAGGTCCGCACGCCAACCAAGCCGCGCTTGAGATCGCGGCGCAAGCTCATGATAATGGCGTGGACGACGACGCCGTGAATCGCGATCGTGGCGACGGTCGCCGCCAGTCCCACGATGACCGGAATAAGTATCGCGATGTGGTTCGGCGCCATCTCGCCAGTCCGAACGGTGCGAAAATCACCGTTGCAGCATCTTGCATAGGACACAAAGAAATCAACCGGCGACATAGCTCCGGCGCAAGCGACTACATTTCAGCCGCATCCCGCGGCGATCTCGCTCTTCACATTTGGGTAGAAATAGCCCACATGGAGCTGGCGACGAGGCCGCCTTGTACGAACCCCCTCTCCATCGAAACGAGAATCTGCCGGAACTGCACGCGCTCATCAAGGAGCGCGTGTTCGGTCTCCTCATCAGCAACGGAGCCGAGGGGCTGGTCGCCAATTCGGTACCGTTCGTTCTCGATCCCGCCGCCTCAAGACTCGGCACGCTCAAGGTCCATGTTGCGCGCGCCAACAGCCAGTGGCGCGATCTTCAAGCGTCGGCGGACGCGCTGGTCGTATTCCAGGGCCGCGACCATTACATCACCCCATCCTGGTACGAGACCAAGCGCGAGACCGGCAAAGTCGTCCCGACTTGGAACTACACGATGGTGCAGGCGAAGGGCCGGGCGAAGATCATGGACGACGCCTGGCTCGCCCGGCAGATCGAGGAGCTGACCCAGGCGCTTGAGTCGCGTCGTGAACAGCCCTGGGCGGTCGGCGACGCGCCGGCCGACTTCATCGCCATGCAGCGCCGGGCGATCGTCGGGATCGAGATCGAGATCGTCGACATCCGGGGAAAATGGAAGACAAGCCAGAACCGCAACGCCGCTGACCGCGCCGGCGTCGTCGCCGGACTCGAGGCTCTGGGAGACGAGGAATCGCGGGCGATGGCNNATGGTCGACGCGATCAAGCCGCTCTACACCGCCCACGGGACCGCGACCGGCGGCCGCAACGGCCATACCCGCTCGGACGACGGAATCGTGGACCTCGACCTGTCGGTGCCGAAGGAAATGGGCGGGCCCGGCAAGCCGAACACTGGGACCCCCGAGCACCTCTTCGCCGCCGGTTACGCCGCCTGCTTCGGCGGCGCGCTCGACTACGTCGCCAAACAACACAAGAAGGACGCGTCCAAAGCGACGGTCAAGTGCGCCGTCAGCATCGGCCCGCGCGAGAAGGGCGGGTTCGGGCTTGCGGTCGTGCTCGATGTGACCGACGCGAGCCTGCCGCAGAGCGAATTGCAGTCGTTCGTCGACGAGGCGCACGAAAAGATCTGCCCTTACAGCCACGCCACGCGCGGCAACGTCGACGTCAAGGTCGTCGCCCACGGAGCCTGACCTTGGGGCGCGTCCCCTTCCCCAGCTTTGCTAGGGAAGCTGGCGCGACGCACGTAGGCCGCAGGCATGGATTTCCAAGCCGGAGGCAACAAA
>PLUH01000412.1:2684-5573 GCA_003164825.1 Hyphomicrobiales bacterium | reverse complement strand
GTGCGCTTGTTGCGGCGCGTCTTTTTGCCCATCGTCATCTGACCCCAAGGCGTCGTCGGGGGGCGGCCCGATGTCGAGCGCGCCTCGCCGCCGCCGTGCGGGTGGTCGACCGGGTTCATCGCGATGCCGCGCACCGACGGCCGTTTGCCGAGGTGGCGCTGGCGGCCGGCTTTGCCGATCACTTCGTTCATATGGTCCGGGTTCGACACCGCGCCGACCGTGGCGATGCAGTGGCCATGGACCAACCGCTGCTCGCCCGAATTGAGCCGCAAGATCACGTATTCGCCGTCGCGGCCGACGATCTGGGCATAGGTTCCGGCCGAGCGCGCGATCGCTCCGCCCTTGCCGATCTTCATCTCGACGTTGTGGACGATCGTGCCGACGGGAATGTTGGCGAGCGGCATCGCGTTGCCCGGCTTCACGTCGACCTGGACGCCGGCGATCACCTCGTCGCCGACCGAAAGCCGCTGGGGCGCAATGATGTAGGCCTGCTCGCCGTCGGCATATTTGATGAGCGCGATGAAGCTGGTGCGGTTGGGATCATATTCCAGCCGCTCGACCTTGCCTGCGACGTCGAGCTTGCGGCGTTTGAAATCGACGATGCGGTAGGCCTGCTTGTGACCGCCGCCGCGGAAGCGCACCGTGATCCGGCCGGCGTTGTTGCGTCCGCCCTTCTCGGGCTTGCCGACGGTGAGCGCCTTGACCGGCTTGCCCTTGTAGAGGTCGCTGCGGTCGACGAGCGCGAGCTGGCGAAGGCCCGGCGTGATCGGCTTGTATGTCTTGAGCGCCATCGTTCTCGTCCCTCAGAGGCCGGTGGTCATGTCGATGCGATCGCCGTCCGCAAGCGTGACGACCGCCTTCTTCACGTCCTGCTGGCGCCCGCGTACGCCCCGGAACGCCTTGGTCTTGCCCTTGCGCACCAGCGTGTTGACCGCCGTCACCTTGACGTCGAACAATTGCTCGATCGCCGCCTTGATCTGCGGCTTGGTCGCGTTGCGCGCGACCTTGAATACGAACTGGTTGTTTTCGGAAGCGATCGTCGCCTTTTCCGTGATCACGGGGGAGACGATGGCGTCGTAGTGGCGCGCGTCCTTGATCATTTGAACCGCGCCTCCAGCGCTTCGACCGCGGCCTTGGTCAGGACCAGCTTCTCGCGCCGCATGATGTCGTAGACATTGACCCCCTGCACCGGCAGCACGTCGATCTCAGGCAGGTTGCGCGCCGCAACGGCGAACTTCGCATGCGGCGCGGCGCCGTCGATGATGAGCGCATTCTTGAGCGCCGCCTTTTCGAACGTCGCCCGCAAGGTCTTGGTCTTGGCGTTTTCCACGTCGGCGCTTTCCCAGATCACCAGGCCGCCGGCCCGGACCTTGGCCGAAAGCGCGTGCTTGAGCGCCAGCGCCCGCACCTTCTTCGGCAGGTCATGCGCGTGGCTGCGCGCGACCGGACCCATGGCCCGTCCGCCGCCGCGGAACTGCGGCACCCGGGCCGAGCCGTGACGGGCGCCGCCAGTGCCCTTCTGCTTGTACATCTTCTTGCCGGTGCGGTGGATGTCGGCTCGCCCCAGCGTCTGATGCGTGCCGCGCTGGCGCTTGGCGAGCTGCCAGCGCACCATGCGGGCGATCAGATCGGCGCGCGGCTCGAGTCCGAACACGGCGTCACTCAGTTCGAGCGAGCCGGCGGCCGAGCCGTCGATTGACGTGATGTCGAATTTCATCGCCGTCACTCTCCCTTCGCCGCTTCGGCCGGCGCGGCGGCCGCCTCGGGGTGAACGCGGAACTTGCCGGGCGCCGGCGCGTCCTTCGGCAGCGGCTTCTTCACCGCGTCGCGCACCGCAATCCACCCTCCGGCGGTGCCCGGCACAGCGCCTTCGACCAAAATAAGCCCGCGCTCAACGTCGGTCTGCACGACCCGAAGGTTCTGCGTCGTCACCTTGTCGACCCCCATATGGCCGGCCATCTTCTTGTTCTTCCAGGTCTTGCCGGGGTCCTGACGGCCGCCGGTCGAGCCGATCGAACGGTGCGAGATCGACACCCCGTGGGTCGCGCGCAAGCCGCCGAAGTTCCACCGTTTCATGCCGCCGGCGAAGCCCTTGCCCATCGTCACGCCGGTGACATCGACATACTGCCCGACGACGAAATGATCGGCGGTGATCTCCGCCCCGACCGGGATCATCTTGTCCTCGGCGACGCGGAACTCGGCGAGTCGCATCTTCGGCTCGACATGGGCGACGGCGAACCGGCCGCGCTCCGCCTTCGACACGTTCTTGACCTTGGCCTTGCCGACGCCAAGCTGGAGCGCGGTATAGCCGTTCTTTTCCTGCGTGAGATGGGCGACNNGTGAAGACGCGGGACATGCCCAGCTTCTTTGCGATGATGCCTGAACGCATTGGCGTTTATCCTTCGAGAGCGTCTTTGAGGTGAACCCTTCGCCGACGCTCGTCAGATCCCTCTCAAAGCTTGATTTCGACGTCGACGCCGGCGGCCAGATCGAGCTTCATCAGCGCGTCGACCGTCTGCGGCGTCGGGTCGACGATGTCGAGCACCCGCTTGTGGGTGCGAATCTCGAACTGCTCGCGCGACTTCTTGTCGACATGGGGCGACCGGTTGACGGTGAATTTCTCGATCCGGGTCGGCAAGGGAATCGGTCCGCGAACCCTGGCGCCGGTGCGCTTGGCCGTGGACACGATCTCCTTCGTCGAAGCGTCGAGCACGCGGTGATCGAACGCTTTCAGACGGATGCGGATGTTTTGCGTGTTCATGTGTCAAATCCCTGCCGGCCCGGACGGGACGGATCGCCCCGCCCGCTCTCCGCAACGCCTCACTCGGTGATCGAAACGACGACGCCCGAGCCGACCGTGCGGCCGCCCTCGCGGATGGCGAAGCGCAG
>PLUH01000412.1:0-2571 GCA_003164825.1 Hyphomicrobiales bacterium | reverse complement strand
TCGAGCAGCTTGCGGAACATTTCGACGCCGGTGACCGTGGTCTTGGCGGTCGGGCGCAGGCCGACGATCTCGACCTCCTCGCCGACCTTGATGATGCCGCGCTCGATGCGGCCGGTGACGACGGTGCCGCGGCCCGAGATCGAGAACACGTCCTCGACCGGCATCAGGAAGGGCTGATCCTTCGGCCGCTCAGGCTGCGGGATGTAGGCGTCGACGGCTTCCATCAATTTGAGAATTGAATCGTGGCCCATCTCGGGGGACTTGTTCTCGAGCGCCATCAGCGCCGAGCCCTTGACGATCGGAATGTCGTCGCCGGGGAATTCGTAGCGCGACAGAAGCTCGCGCACCTCGAGCTCGACNNAGGATCGCGCCGTCCATCTGGGCGGCGCCGGTGATCATGTTCTTCACATAGTCGGCGTGGCCGGGGCAGTCGACGTGGGCGTAGTGGCGCTTCTTGGTCTCGTACTCGACATGCGCGGTCGAGATCGTGATGCCGCGAGCCTTCTCTTCCGGCGCCTTATCGATCTGATCGTAGGCGGTGTAGGTCGCGCCGCCCGTCTCGGCCAGAACCTTGGTGATCGCGGCCGTCAACGACGTCTTGCCGTGGTCGACATGCCCGATCGTGCCAATGTTGCAATGGGGCTTGTTACGCGCAAACTTTTCCTTGGCCATAGCCGGACTCCTTCTCGTGGCCCTTCATTCGCGACGCGCTTCTTTAAGCGCGCCTCACTTGAATTTCTCGATAATCTCGGACGCGATGTTGCCCGGGACCTGCTCATAATGGTCGAACTGCATGGTGAAGTTGGCGCGACCCTGGGTGCCGGAGCGCAACTGGTTGACGTAGCCGAACATATTGGACAGCGGCACCATGGCGTCGATGACGACGGCGTTGGCGCGCATGTCCTGACCCTGCACGTGCCCGCGTCGCGACAGGAGGTCGCCCATCACGAAGCCGGTGTGCTCTTCCGGAGTCACGACTTCCACTTTCATGATCGGCTCGAGCAGGACCGAGCCACCCTTCTGCAGGCCTTCGCGGAAGGCGGCGCGGGCGGCGATCTCGAACGCGAGCGCCGATGAGTCGACATCGTGGTAGGAGCCGTCGACCAGCGTCGCCTTGACGTCGACCACCGGGAAGCCCGCCAGCACGCCGGACGTCAGCACACTGTTGACGCCCTTTTCGACGCCGGGAATGTATTCCTTCGGCACCGCCCCGCCGACGATCTTCGATTCGAACGACGAGCCCCCGCCCGGCCCCGACGGCTCGAACGTCATGACCACGCGCGCGAACTGGCCCGAGCCCCCCGACTGCTTCTTGTGGGTGTAGTTGATCTCGCTCTTCTTGCTCAGCGTCTCGCGGTAGGCGACCTGCGGCGCGCCGATGTTGGCGTCCACCTTGTAGGTGCGCTTGAGGATGTCGACCTTGATGTCGAGGTGCAGTTCGCCCATCCCCTTGAGGATGGTCTGGCCCGACTCGGGGTCGGTCGACACCCGGAACGACGGGTCCTCGGCGGCGAGCTTCGACAGCGCGACGCCGAGCTTTTCCTGGTCGGCCTTCGATTTCGGCTCGATCGCGATTTCGATCACCGGATCCGGGAATTCCATCTTTTCGAGAATCACCGGCTTCTGCATGTCGCATAGCGTGTCGCCGGTGCGTGCGTCCTTGAGGCCGGCGAGAGCGACAATGTCGCCGGCGAAGGCTTCCTTGATGTCCTCGCGGTTGTTGGCGTGCATGAGCAGCATGCGGCCGACCCGCTCGCGCTTGTCCTTGGTCGAATTGAGCACGGTCGAACCGGATTCGATCTTGCCCGAATAGACGCGGCAGAAGGTGATGGTGCCGACGAACGGGTCGTCCATGATCTTGAAGGCGAGCATCGAGAACGGGTCGGAGTCGCTCGGCATGCGAACGACGTCCTTGCCGGAGTTCATGTCGATGCCCTTGATGCCGCCGCGATCGACCGGCGAGGGCAGATAGTCGACGACCGCGTCGAGGAGCGGCTGCACGCCCTTATTCTTGAACGCCGAACCGCACAGCACCGGCACGAACGTGATCTGCTTGACCGCCTTGCGAATGAGGCGCTTCAGCGTATCGACGTCCGGCTCCTGCCCGTCGAGATAGGCGGTCATCACGTCGTCGTCGAGCTCGACCGCGGTCTCGATCAGCGTATGCCGGAATTCCTCCGCCTTCGCCCTGAGATCGGCAGGAATTTCCTCGTCGTGGTACTTGGCGCCGAGGCCCTCGTCCTCCCAGATGACCGCCTTCATCCGCAAGAGGTCGATCACGCCCTTGAACGTGGACTCCGACCCGATCGGCAGCTGGATGCAGACCGGACGACCGCCGACCTTGGTCTTGATCTCGTCGACACAGCGAAAGAAATCGGCCCCGATCTTGTCCATCTTGTTGACGAACACGACGCGCGGAACGCCGTATTTGTCGGCCTGGCGCCAGACCGTCTCCGTCTGCGGCTCGACCCCCTGGTTGCCGTCGAGCACGCACACCGCCCCGTCGAGCACCCGTAAGCTTCGCTCGACCTCGATGGTGAAGTCGACATGGCCGGGCGTGTCGATGATGTT
>PLUH01000193.1:232-3405 GCA_003164825.1 Hyphomicrobiales bacterium | reverse complement strand
ACGCTTACGAAACTGCGCGTCAGTGGCGTGGGCCGCGTTCCATTCATCCATGTTGCAGGGCTTCCTTGATGGCTTTGGGCTCGCGCGAGATGGCTTGCAAGGAGGCGGCGGCCGGCGCGTCCGGGGAGCGGCGGCCCTGCTCCCAGTTTTTCAATGTCGGCAGCGGAATCCGGTAGGCTTCGGCGAAGCGCTGCTGCGACATGTGCAGCGCTTCGCGGATCGCCTTCACGTCCGGAAGCTCGACTGTGGTCACGCGCATGCCTCGCGCCTTGCCGCCCTCGGCGTGCTGGGCCGCCTGCCGCATGCTCTCGATCAGCTCTTTGCCGAACTTGCCCATCGTATTCGCCTCTCCGCTACGCGCCGCGTCGCTTTCCTTTGATCAAAGCGGCCAACTCACGCACCGCCCGCTTTTCGTCCGGATCTAAATCTTCCTGCCGTCGCTTCGCGGAGACCATCAACAAATAGAGCCAAGGGGTAGTCGCCAGTTTGACGAGTTGTGTGCCGGCGATTCGACGCGAACCTAGCGGCGCGAGAGATCAAGTCCGCCGCGAGGAAAATCAGGAGAGCGTTGACCGGGTAGCGATAGCGATCGAGGGGCTGGCCCAAGATGTAGGGTAAGATCGGCAGAACCAACGCCGCCGCGACATATATGTATCGCCAATCCCGGCGTGCGAGGCCAGTCGCCAGGCCGGCGAAGCCGAGCGCAGTGAACGCCTGCAACAGGGCCACCCTGATCGCGACCGGCCCTTGGTCCGGCCACCACATCCAGCGCGGCTGCATGTAGAGTTCCCAGATATGCCTGGCCGCAATCTTGAGGGCGGCGAGGGGATGTTCGCCTATCCACGCCTCGGTGCGTGCGGTCCAAAGTCTGCCGTAGGCCACCTCGCCTCCCGCATTCTGCAATGCGGCGAGTGCAGGCGGATTGAAAAATGGTGAGAGTTCCTCCATCCGATCGAAGTATACTTTCTGCGGGTCGGCGGGGCTGATCGCCCGCTCATGGAATCCTACGGCGAAATTGAACCCAAAGGCGGTACGCGTCCATACTTTCTCGCCGAACACGGCTTCATTACGGAGCGCCCAAGGGTACGAGAGCGCGGATATCAGCGCGGCTGAAACAGCGGCCGTTGCGATAAGACCCAACCAGCCGCGCCTTCGCAGGGCGAGCCAGCCAATAATTCCGTAACACGCCAGGGCGCCCGCCTCGCTGAACAAACTCAAGACGCTCGCCCCGAACGCCAGCGTGCCAAGATCGAGCCAGCTTGGCCGCCGTTGGTCGCCATCCATCTTGAGAGAGCGCGCGAGACAGACGGCGATCCCCGCTGCGGCGAGCGCTCCCTCCCATTGGCGAAATTTCCTCATCTCGAGAAAGATGTTGAGTGGAAGCAGGCAGAGCAAAGCGATTGCGCCGAAACGCGCGATCGGCGCCATACCCAGCCTCTCGAATGCGGCGTTGAGGGCCAGAATCGACACATAGACGAACGCAAGCGAAATGCAGGCCAGAGCAAATTCCGCAGCCGGCGTACCCACGCCAAACCAGCGATAGACGTCGCCGACCAGCAACGGCATTCCCGGAGAAAGATGCGCGGTGGGTCCTGTGCCCGGCCCCCAAGCGTCCGCAAGTTCACCACGGGTCGCAAAGGCTGCGGCGACGTTGTAGGCTTCGCTCGGATGAGGCGCGAGCCCTACGCGAAACAAATACGCGAACCTGAGAACCGCGCCGAGAATCATGAGCCAAGCTGCATGGCGGAAAAAAAGTCGGCGATCCGTGAGCGTTTCGTTGGCGGATGCGATGACGTCAGCGAACCAGGAAGCGTTCATCTGGAAGCGCCCCGCGCCCCGTCAAAACCGGGGTCAGTCGGAGAGAACCGATACTCGACACGCCGGCTCGGCAAGAAGCTCATTCAGTCGCTCGATATTCGTTTTCGATTTCGTTGCCTGGCCAAATTCTAAATTGGATCAGATAGAAGAGAGCTTTCATCCCGTCTCTCCAGTTGATCTTTTTGCCTTCTTGATAAGTTCGACCGTAGTATCGTATCCCTGTCTCATAGATACGCCAGTTCCTGTTCAAGGCAATCTGAGCGCTTATCTGGACCTCTATGCCAAAATCGTTGCTAGTAACATTCAAAGTCTGAAGCACTTCACGTGTAAACATCTTGTAACATACCTCTATATCGGTCAGTGTTTGATTATACAGAATATTAAACAAAATAGAAATAATTCTGTTGCCTAGGTAGTGATGGTAATATAGCGACCGGTGCGGGTTACCGTAGAAACGTGACCCGTAGACGACATCCGCGACCGAACGAACGCCGACGAGTTCATACATAATTTCCCAGTCCGATGGGTCGTACTCCAGGTCAGCATCTTGGATCACGATGATGTCGCCAGAGCAAATCTTCATGGCCGTTCGGATCGCGGCGCCCTTGCCTTTATTCTTATCGTGAAACACCGCCCGGACGGTGAGCTTGTTACAGAATTCTATTGCTGAAACGGGCCTTGGGCTATCGGCGAGAAGTTCAGACTCAGTGAGGACCGGTCCGAAGTGTGTAATCAACCAATCTCGCGTGCCATCCCGTGAGCCATCATCAACTATGACCAGTTCTTTTTCGATATCGGGAAGGGCCGCTGCAACGAGCTTAACAATTTCGGCGATGGTGCCAATCTCATTATAGACAGGCATGAGCACCGAAAGCTTCATTCGCAGATTCCGAATCCGTGTGGTCAGTACGTGATCGTGTGGTCAGTACGTGATATAGCGCCGACTTGTGGGCTCGAACAGCTGATGGTCCGGGCGGTATTTACCAGCCGCTGAGGCTCGATAGAGCTGATCGAGCGCGACTCCCGTGATCACAAGGATGCTGGTGACCGAAACGGGGCCTTCTTCGATCGCGCCGCGAAGACCGACGGCCTGCCCAGGCCCTCGGCCCCTCCTTCTTTGGGCTTTAGGAAATCTCGCTTTGGGATCTCGGCCCGGTGGACGTGGCGGAGAAGGTGGGGATTTTGGCCAACCGATTTGGCTCCTTGCCGCTAAAAGAGCCAGATCAGAAAGGCCAATCAAATGACACACTTCCCCATTCTTACGATGGAATCGGCGCCTGAACGTTCGAAGCCCGCGCTCAAACAGTTAGAGGCGGCTTTCGGCATGATCCCGAACATCGCCGGCGTCATGGCGA
>PLUH01000193.1:0-132 GCA_003164825.1 Hyphomicrobiales bacterium | reverse complement strand
ACGGCAAGCACGCCGCGCTGTCGCTGCTGGCGAAAACCTTGATCGAGAAGCGCGGTCGACTCGACGACCGCGATGTCGATCAATTCGTCGCCGCCGGCTTCGGCAAGGACCTCGCGCTCGAGGTCATCGCCA
>PLUH01000247.1 GCA_003164825.1 Hyphomicrobiales bacterium | reverse complement strand
CGACCGCCAGAGCTTCCCTGACGAGGAGCGTGGCGAGCGCACGAGCTTCGGCAAGTCCTCAGGCGCCGACCGCCGCCCGGCGCTCTCGACCGGCGGCGGCGCGGGGCCGATCGACGACGACATCCCGTTTTAGCGGGACGAGCGCAAGCGCCTCAGTAGTGCAAGCAGCGCAATGTCCCATTGGGCATGCGCGTGGCCGGATGGCCGGTTGTTCTCAAGCACCAGTCTTGATTTTGACCGCCCCAGACGCATTGGCCCCATCCATTGCGGTGGCGGTTCGGACCGCAGCCGCCCAACGCAAACGCGGGCGTGATCGCCGATGAGAGGGCGGCGGAGAGAACCACGATCCCAATTAGTTTAACCGAAAGTTTTTTCATCATCACCTCCCTTTGTTCCGCAATAGAAGTGAATGAAAATATTCAACAGCACAACGCCCCTTGGCGACATTCAAACTGAGATAGTAAACGGCCATCGCGTTTCGCGCCGGGCGGCTAAAGCGATTAGAGCTGGGGGATGAGTTGAAAGCTCCCCGATGCGGCTTCAGGCCGACTTCCGCAGCCGCTTCGGCGGGGTTTCGGCGGTTGAGCCGCTCCTGGCCTTCACCAGCGCGGCGTGATCCTTGATCGTCTGCTCGACATAGGCCATGGCGAATGACCCGAGCGCATCGTCGAACGCCTCGCTCCTTCCCATATAGCCGGCGATGACGGCCGGGTCGCCCGAGCGCGCGTGGGAACGCGCCAGCGTCCGGCCGCATAGCCGAGCATATTCCGAAAGCGCCTGCTGCTCGGCGAGTTCGCTGACCGCGCCGAGCCGGCGGTTCTTCAGGATGCGAACATAGAATTCGAGCCGCAACGACTCGTCCGACGTCCAGCCGAGAAAAATGTCGGTCGCGGCCTGCATCATTCGTTGCCCCTCGACCACGCGCCTGCCCTGCGGGCCCTGATAGGCAAGCTTCTCCGACAGCCGCTCGAGGACCGAGCGTTGCGCCTGCTTGACTTGCAGGAAGAGCGGCTCGTGATCGCCGCTGAGGAACAGCCCGACAACGCAGATCGTGCCGACCGAGCCGACGCCAACCGCCTTGAAAGCAACGTCCATCATTCGATAGCGGTCGAGTAGAACCGTCCGGTCGGGAGTGAGCGTTTCGCGGTAAAGCGCGAAGGAGCGGGCAAAGTCGATCTTATGTCCCCCGACCGTCTTCGGGGTGATGTGGAAAATCGTTGGCGGTTTGTCGGCGATCTTGGGTTCGCCGCCGGTGACGAGATGGGGAAAGTTGTCGTCCTTGTCCAGGCCGCGGTGCTGGGCGTGTCGGATCACCGTGGAAAGGCTGCGCCGCAGTTCCGGACTTTTGATGTGCTTGAGCTCTTGTTCAAGATCGATCCGGCTGTGCCAGATTTCCAGCGGAGAAAGATCGAAGAGAGCGTAGATGTGTTCGCGATAGGCGGTAACTGCGCCCGCCGCGAGGCTGCGCGCCCGCTTGCCCGACATGCTCGCCGCGCTCGCCGCGACGGCGACGCTGGCCGCCAGGCGCTTGACGTCGACGGTGAAATCGACGCCCGGCAGCGTCTCATCGAAATCGTTGATGTCGAACAGGATGTTGTCTTCGGGCGAATTGAACGCGCCGAAGTTCATCAGATGACAGTCGCCGCAGGCTTGGACCGGCGCCCCTGCTTGCGGCTGATGCGCGAGATCGGCCGCCATGACGGCCGCCGCGCCGCGAAGAAAGCCGAACGGGTCGGCCATCATCAGCTTGTATCGCCGAGGCACGAGCTCGGCGACCCGCTCGGGGTCGGATTCGGCCAGAATGGCCACGGCGTCGCGATCCAGGGGGCCATGCAATTTCGCGTGGGCTTCGCGCGGGGTGCGAGCTCGCAGCGCTCTGCCGTGCTCGTATCGGTCTGCGCGGTTCTTCAAAGCACTGGTCATGACGAAAATCCGTTAGAGAGAAAGCGAGTTTCCGCCCAAATCCCGAATGGGCCCACGCGGCCCGTCGGCCGACTCGATCCAACACAATCCATCCCGGCGCGAAATTACAGCTTCGATCCCGGACTGGGCAACCTCGCCGGCGTTCCTGGCGCTTTCTTGAGTTTGCTGGTTGCGCCAGTTAAATCTGGCGCGAGATCCGCACCGGCCAATGAGCTTTGATTGCCCCTCCCCGCCGACATCCCGCTCAAAACCATCGACGGCAAGCCCGCGAGGCTCGCTGACTTCGACGGCGAGGCGCTGCTGATCGTCAATGTCGCGAGCCAATGCGGCTTCACGCCGCAATATGCGGGGCTGGAGGAGTTGCACCGGCGGTTTCGCGATCGCGGCTTCGCTGTGCTGGGGTTCCCTTGCGACCAGTTCGGCCATCAGGAGCCGGGCGACGAAAGCGCGATCAAGAAATTCTGCACCGACAATTACGACGTGAGCTTCCCGATGTTCGCCAAGACCGAGGTCAACGGCTTGAACGCCCATCCGCTGTTCAAGGCGCTGAAGCAGGCAGCGCCCGGCCTCCTCGGCACCCAGGGGATCAAGTGGAATTTCACCAAGTTCCTGGTCGACAAGAACCGTAACGTCGTGCGCCGCTACGCGCCGACCGACAGGCCGGAAAAGCTCGCCGCCGACATTGAGGCCGCGCTTGCCTAAGGCCTATCGCGGGCCGTTTGAGACGCCGCGGCCAACGGGGTTCGGTCACTTCTCCTCGGCCATCGCCAACACGCTCAAGCCGCCCACAACCCGCCCGTTCAGACTCTGGGTAACGTGGATGAGGGCGTTGCCCTTGTCGAGCTTGACGCCAAGCGTGAAAGGCCGGGCGCCCCGTCGAGGGACTTTCACTCCCGCCACGCGCGCCGGCGCCTTCTCCAGCTCGGTCGATTCAGCTTTGTCGGACGCCAAAAGGCCGAGGCGATTGACCTTGCCCGGGTTCTCCAAGACCTTCCGCCCGCCCTGCACGCCTGGGAGGAAATGGGCGATCTGGCTGAGCGGCGCCTGCCACGCTTCGACAGTGAACTCGCGATCGTCGTCGGCGGCGTTCCAGACCTGGAAGGGATATTTGACGATTTTCCCCATCATCATCGAGATCGCAACTACACCGAGATTGTGCTGCGCGACGGAATAAGATTGGTTCCAGGTTGCGTCCCCGTCCAGCAGGGTGGAAGTCGGCAGCCTTCCAATGTCCTGCTCGTCATATACCGCCGCGACCAGGCACTCGTGACCGCCGTTTTGCAGGGTCGGCGTCCAGGTTGTCGCCGCTGGGAGAGTAACGATCCCGGGCGACGTCAAAGTCCCGCCAGGGATGGTGACGGTGATCGGCGCCCCCTGCGGGCCGGCTGAGGTCATGGCGCCATTGAGGATTTGCCCGATATTGACCGATGGCAGCGTTCCGGTGAAAGGAATCCCCCAACACACGAACAGATTCCAGCCGCCAGTGTCGGCCTCCATATAGAAGTTCTGAATCTCGACCCACACGGTATACGGCTTGCCCACAATCGGACTTATGACCTTGGGGCCAGTGCTCGGGTCGCCTTGGGCCGTCACCCAGATCGCAGGGCTGTTCCACCAAGTGGGGCTCGGGCCCTGTTGAATGTAAAGCGGACTGGTCATTTTCCGTTCCCTCGCATCTGCGCGGGGCGACCGGAAGCCGCCTCGGCAGCAGACACTTGCCGAAACGTGAGCCCACCGCTGTGCGCTGGCTCACACGGCATAGGTATTTGCACCCGCTTCCGCGCCATTTTCTCAGTGTATTTCGATAGTCGTCGCGTCGGCAGTCCGCCGTCCGAGACGCCTTCCTTCAGTGCAACCGAGGTCCTCCGATGCCCGCCAAAAATCTTCTCGTCACCGGCGCTTCGCGCGGCATCGGTCGCGCCTGCGCGCTGCTTGCGGCCCGGAACGGCTGGTCGGTCGGGGTCAATTATCGCGAGGACGCGAAAGCGGCCGACGCGGTCGTCGAGACGATCGCCAAAAGCGGCGGCCGGGCAGTCGCGTTGAAGGGCGACGTCGCCGTCGAGACCGATGCGGTGGCGATGTTCGACGCCGCCGCCAAGGCGCTCGGACCGTTGACCGCGGTCATCGCCAACGCCGGCATCATCGCGCCGACGGCGAAGCTCGCCGACATGAGCGCCGAGCGGATGCGGCATATCTTCGAGGTCAACACACTCGGCGCCTTTCTCACCGCCCGCGAAGCGGCGCGGCGGATGTCGAAGTCGCTGGGCGGGACGGGCGGATCGATCGTGCTGATGTCGTCGGCGGCCGCGCGCCTGGGCTCACCGAACCTCTATATCGATTACGCCGCATCGAAGGGCGCGATCGACACGCTGACCCTGGGCCTCGCCAAGGAGCTTGGGCCGGAGGGGGTCAGGGTCAACGCCATCCGGCCGGGTCTCATCGACACCGAAATCCACGCCAGCGGCGGCGAGCCCGACCGGGCCCATGTCCTGGGCGCCACGGCGCCGCTCGGGCGCCCCGGCTCGGCCGAAGAGATCGCGGAAGCGGCCATCTGGCTGATCAGCGACGCGGCCTCCTACGTGACCGGCGCGCTCCTCGACGTTGCGGGCGGCCGCTGACCGGCGGCTCCGGCAAACACTCGCTCCTCAGCGAAAAGCCGGAAGGATGAAAATTGCCGCGGCGACCAGTTGCGCCACGGTAAAGGCGGCCGACCGCAAGGGCTGGCGATCGGCGATATAGGCGACCATGTGCCCGATCCGAAGCAGGACGTAAACCACCGCCAGAATGTTGGCGGTCATGCTTGGGCCGCCGACGACATGCGAGACGATCACCGCCGCCGCGAAAATCGGGAAAGTCTCGAAACCGTTGAGCTGGGCCCCGTAGGCGCGCGCCGCTCGTCCGTCGAGACCGGCGACGCCGGCGCGCGGCTGATGCGGGTCGAGGCCCTTGACGAGACCGAACGCCACGTAGGGCAGCGTCCCGGCGATCAATATGCACCAGATGGCGATGGTCATCGAAGCCGTCTCCGGTCCGCGCCCCAGCGCGCGGGATGAAGCCCAAAGACTGGCGTCATGTTGGCAGGCCTGTCAACGCGCGCGCCGCTGCTCCCACACTGTTTCTCCGCCCCGTTCAGAGCCTCGCAGCGGGGGTGGCGCCATCGACGCTGTCGAACTCGGTAATATATTGAAATATCTAATGAATATATTGGCGTACAGAGCCGCCGATGGCTATGGCGCGCGGCGCTGAAATCGGCTAGACCGCGAGCCGCGCGATTTGCGTTAAGGATCCCTTCCCGTTGCCCGACACCATTGACGAGCGGCCCGCTCCGGGCGGACCGGCCGACATCAAGCCCGTTTCGATCCTCGACGAAATGAAACGCAGTTATCTCGACTACGCGATGAGCGTGATCGTGAGCCGCGCCCTGCCCGACGTTCGCGACGGCCTCAAGCCGGTCCACCGGCGCATCCTCTACGCGATGCGCGAGCTCAACTTCACTCCCGACCGGCCCTACAACAAGTCTGCGCGTACGGTCGGCGAGACGATGGGTAAGTTCCATCCGCATGGGGATCTGGCGATCTATGACGCGCTGGTGCGCATGGCGCAGGACTTCTCTATGCGCGCCCCGCTCATCGACGGCCAGGGCAACTTCGGTTCGGTCGACGGCGATCCCCCTGCGGCCTCNNTTCAAGCCGAACTACGACGAAAAGGAGCTGGAGCCGGTCGTCCTGCCGGCGCGCTTCCCGAACCTCCTGGTCAACGGCGCGGGCGGCATCGCCGTCGGCATGGCGACGAACATCCCGCCGCACAATCTCGGCGAGACGATTGACGGTCTCCTGGCGATGATGGATCGGCCCGACATCACCCTCGACGAGCTGATGGAGCTCATCCCGGGGCCCGACTTCCCGACCGCCGCCTCGATCCTCGGGCGGGCAGGCATCCGGGCAGCCTACGCGACTGGACGCGGCTCGATCGTCATGCGCGCCAAGGTCGCGGTCGAGGAGCTGCGCAAGGATCGCGAGGCGTTGATCGTCAGCGAGATTCCCTACCAGGTCAACAAGGCGACGCTGATCGAGCGGATCGCCGAGCTGGTGCGCGAGAAGCGCATCGAGGGCATCTCGGATCTGCGCGACGAATCCGATCGCGACGGCATGCGCATCGTCATCGAGCTCAGGCGCGACGCGGTCGCCGATGTGGTGCTCAATCAGCTCTGGCGCTTCACCGCCCTGCAATCGAGCTTCGGCGCCAACATGATCGCGCTGAACGGCGGCCGGCCGGAGATGCTGACGCTGACCGACATGCTGCGCGCGTTCCTCGAATTTCGCGAGGACGTCGTCACGCGGCGGACAAAATACCTGCTCGCCAAGGCGCGCGACAACGCCCATGTCCAGGTCGGCCTCGCGATTGCGGTCGCCAACATCGACGAGGTGATCCGCCTGATCCGCACCTCGCCCGATTCGGGCGCTGCACGCACCGCGCTGATGGAGCGGGTGTGGCCGGCGCGCGACATGGCGCCCTTGATCGCGCTCATCGCCGATCCGCGCCACGCGCTCGATGCCGACGGCGCCATCCGCCTCTCGGAAGCGCAGGCGCGCGCGATCCTCGAATTGCGCCTCGCCCGCCTCACCGCGCTCGGCCGCGACGAGATCGCCGAGGCGCTCAACCGGCTGGCGACGGAAATCGCCGACTATCTCGATATCTTAGGTTCGCGGGCGCGGCTGATGGGCATCATCCGCGACGAGCTCGTCGAGGCCAAGACCGAGTTCGCCACCCCGCGCCGCACGATCATCCTCGACAGCGACGCCGACATGGAGGACGAGGACCTCATCCAGCGCGAGGACATGGTGGTGCTGGTCAGCCACGGCGGCTACATCAAGCGGGCGCCGCTTTCGACCTATCGCGCCCAAAGGCGCGGCGGCAAGGGGCGCGGGGCGATGGCGACGCGCGAAGAGGATTTCGTCGCCCGCCTGTTCGTCGCCTCGACCCATCAGCCGGTGCTGTTCTTCTCGTCGACGGGCCAGGTGTACAAGGAAAAGGTCTGGCGGCTGCCGCTCGCGACCCCGCAATCGCGCGGCAAGGCGCTGATCAATCTGCTGCCGCTCGAGAACGGCGAGCGCATCACCACCATCATGCCGCTGCCGGAGGACGAGGCGAGCTGGGAGGCGCACGACGTGATGTTCGCCACCACCCGCGGCACGGTCCGGCGCAATAAGCTCAGCGACTTCGCCCAGGTCAACCGCGCCGGCAAGCTCGCCATGCGGCTCGACGAGGGCGAGCGGATCGTCGACGTGCAAATATGCTCCGACAAGGACGACGTGCTGCTGACCACGGCGCGCGGCCAGTGCATCCGTTTTGCCGTCGGCGACGTCAGGGTGTTCAAGGGCCGCGATTCGATGGGGGTGCGCGGCGTCGCGCTTGCCGAGGGCGACAGCGTCATCTCGCTCGCGATCCTCAATTCCTTCGACGCCAGCCCGGCCGAGCGCGGCGCGTATCTCAAGCAGCGCCGCGCGCTCATCGGCGAAGCGGCGGAGGAGCCAAGCGAAGCGGAGGCCGAGGGCGAGAACGGCGGCGAAGCAAACGGCGCGGCGCCGCTGACGCCGGAGCGCCTCAAGGAAATGCAGGACGCCGAGCAGGTCATTCTGACAGTGTCTGAAAACGGCTACGGAAAACGGACCTCTTCGTTCGAGTATCGGGTCACCGGCCGCGGCGGCAAGGGCGTCGTCGCCATGGCGGTCAACGACCGCAACGGCTCGCTCGTCGCCTCGTTCCCGGTTGCGGACAGCGACGAGATCATGCTGGTCACCGACGCCGGCCAGCTCATCCGCGTGCCGGTCGCCGGCATCCGCATCGCCGGCCGGGCGACCCAGGGCGTGATCGTGTTCGACACCGCCGATGAGGAGCGGGTGGTCTCGGTCGATCGGATCGGCGAAGCGGAAGGGGACGAGGGCGACGAGTAGCCGCTTCGAGAGCCTGGCTATCCGCGGCTCCTGTTTTGGACTTTTCGGTGCGCCGGCAGATCAGAGGGCGGCGACGGCCCCTCGGCGGCGCGAAGCGTAACCGGCCCCGCCAAGGCCGATGAATCCGGCAAGCATCAGCGCCCAGGTCGAAGGTTCCGGAATCGCCGTGAACGTTATGGTCGCCAGATCTCCGCCCGAACTCCCAAACCACGCCAGGTGCGGGCCAAAGTTGCTTGGGGTGGTGTTCACGTAGTCGTAGAGACGAAAATTGTAGTTGGTTCCCGCATTTGTCGTCGTCAGGCCAAGTCCGCAGCAATCGCCAACGCCGCCAAATGAGGGCGAGAAGTAGTCGGGCGTCGTAAAGAACTTGTTGTCGACCGCAAAATCATACCCGCCGGAACTCAGGCCGAGCGTCACCGGGCCATTGAACAACGGCAAACCGCCGTCAAAACCGCTGGCCGTGCCGGTGAAGGACTGAACGACGTTGGTCGTCGTATCCACCGTCAATATGCCGGTGATCTTTTCGGCGCCAGCAATGGCGGTAAAGTCATAAGCCTGGACCGCGGCCGAAGTGGGGGACGACGCCGCAACCCAGCCAATCGCGATCGCAAGCGCTAGAGCCTTAGCTCTCATGAAGCTCCCCCAAGTCGGGCAATCCTAGCGGCCGCCCGCCGCGAATGTTGCCCGGTACCAATCTGTAAGAACATTGGGGGTGCGAGTCAACACCGCTCAGCGGACGAAGGCCGCTCGTCCGCGGTCGACGCGATCACCGATCGCGTCTAGAGAGCGGGCAGGAGAGACCCGCCCATGACCCGACGCGCGCGCGACGTTCTGCTCGACATCCTGCGCGACGAGGGGGTCACTCACGTCTTCGGCAATCCCGGCTCGACCGAAATGCCGCTCATGGACGCGCTCGTCGACGCGCCGGACATCCGCTATATCCTCGGCCTGCAGGAGGCGACGGCGGTCGGGATGGCCGACGGCTGGGCCCTCGCCTCGGGCCGCGCCGCGTTCGTCAACCTGCACGCGATGGGGGGCTTGGGCAACGCCATGGGCGTGCTGGTCGCCTCCAAGGCGAGCGAGACGCCGCTCGTCGTCACCGCCGGCCAGCAGGACACCCGGCATCTGATGACCGAGCCGTGGCTTTCCGGCGACCTCGTCGCCCTCGCCGAGCCGGTGACCAAATGGGCGAAGGAGCTCAGGCGCGGCGAGGATGTCGGCCAAGCCTTGCGCCGCGCATTCGAGGTTTGCCGCACGCCCCCGTGCGGGCCGGTCTTCCTGTCGCTGCCGATGGACATCCTCGACCAGGAGGTGAGCCATCCCACGCCACGGGCGTCGGCGCCGCCGCGCCTCGGTCCTTCGCCCGACGCTGCCCGCCTGGCGGAGGCGCTCGCCGGCCTCGATCCCGACCGGGTCGTCGTTCTGCTCGGCGACGATCTGCCGGCAGCGGTCAGCGCCGGATTGGTCGCCTTCGCCGAGGCCGGCGGCTACCCGGTCTGGGGAACCCAACTGACTTCCCGCACCGCCTTTCCGTCCTCGCATCCGTGCTGGGCGGGGGTGCTAAAGCCCGATTTCGCCGACATGCGCGCCCACTTCAAGGCGTCGCAGGCGATTGTCCTTGTCGGCGGACGAGCGTTTATCGCTTACGCCTATCACGACGCCGAGCCGGTGCCCGAGGGCGTCGCGATCCTGCATGTCGCCGACAACCCGGAGGCGTTCGGGCGCGAACAGCCCGCGCAGATGGCGCTCCTCGGCGACGTCGGACTGACCCTCGCCGCGGCGGCGGGAGTTCTCAGACAGCTCGTCGACCAGGACAAGGTCGCGGCGCGGCTCGCCGCGCGCGCGGCGCATACGCGCGAGGCCAGGCAAGCGACGCGGCTCGATATTCTGGCCGAAAGCGCCAACCCGCCGCTGACCCCTGACGCGGCGGTGCTGGCGGCGCTCGACGCGCTGCCGCAAGACGCGCTGATCGCCAACGATTCCGCGGCGACCTTCGGCCGGGTCCAGGATCTGCTGACCACCCAGCCCGGCCGGTACTTCTTCGCCCGCGGCGGCGTGCTCGGCTGCAGCATGCCGGCGGCGGTCGGCGCGGCGCTCGCGACCCGGGGCTGGGTCGCCGCGTTCGTCGGCGACGGCGGCGCGATGTANNGGCAGCTCGGCTACGCCAACGCCGTCGCCGGCCGGTTCGTGGGCATGGAGGTCGCCGATCCGGCGATCGACTTTCAGGCGCTGGCGGCGTCGATGGGCGTGCCGGCGGCGCGCGCCGACGATCGTCACGCGATCGGCGCCGCGGTTCACCGCGCGCTCGGGCGGCAAGGCCCGTCGCTGATCGAGATCCCGATCCGGTGAGGTCGTTGCGTCTACGCAACATCGTCATTGCGAGGAGCCATAGGGCGTCGAGAGACGC
>PLUH01000152.1 GCA_003164825.1 Hyphomicrobiales bacterium | reverse complement strand
GGGCATAGGGAAGCGCAGGTCCCTGTTCGTCGTCCAAAGGACCCAGTTGGCGCCAAAAAGCTCGCTGTTAAGGGCGAGAAAATTCCCTGTTAAGCTCCCTGTTAATTCCCCGTGCCCGAAACGCGGCATCGAGGGCGTATTCGCCAAGTAAGGCCAGCCGCGGCGCCGCTCTCGACCTCTGCACCCTTTNNGCTTATCAGATTTGTCTTTTCCAGAAACACCGTCCATGCTAAACTCCAAGAGAGTTTTTGGAGCCTTTCGAACTTTCGCGGCGTCGACGGCGACGAAAAAAGTCTGGCCTCTGTTGTTTTGGAGCGTCACTCCATCAATCTGTACTAAGGCGCTGCCGACCGGAAGAAGGCCTCAACCGGCCGCCGCGCGGGGAACCCGGATCAATCCAATTGCAACGTGCTCTAGGCGTCGCGCCTAGGCGCCCCAAGGAGTCGCTCGCCCCGTGACCTACGCCAACGTCATCGTCGAGACCCACGGCCGCGTCGGCCTCATCCGGCTCAACCGGCCGCAGGTTCTGAATGCGCTGTCGACGCCGCTGATCGAGGACCTCAACGCAGCGCTCGAAGCGTTCGAGGCCGATCCGGCGATTGGCGCGATCGTGCTGACCGGCTCCGAGAAGGCGTTCGCCGCCGGGGCCGACATCAAGGAGATGCAGGACAAGACGTTCGCCGAGGCCTTCCTCGGCGATTTCATCGGCCGGTGGGAAAACGTGACCCGCGTCCGCAAACCGATCATCGCCGCCGTCGCCGGATTTGCGCTTGGCGGCGGATGCGAGATCGCGATGATGTGCGATTTCATTCTCGCCGCCGACACCGCCAAGTTCGGCCAGCCGGAGATCAAGCTTGGGGTCATCCCCGGCGCCGGCGGGACGCAACGCCTGACCCGCTTTGTCGGCAAATCGAAAGCGATGGAGATGATCCTGACCGGACGGATGATGGACGCCGCTGAGGCCGAGCGCTCGGGCCTCGTCTCCCGCGTTCTGCCCGCTGACAAGCTCATCGAGGAGGCGCTCAAGGTCGCCGCGACCATCGCCTCGTTGTCGGCGCCGGCGGTCTACGCCGCCAAGGAGAGCGTCAACCGCGCCTACGAGACGACGCTCGCCGAGGGCGTGCGCTTCGAACGCCGCATCTTCCATTCGCTGTTTGCGACCGAGGACCAGAAGGAAGGCATGAAGGCCTTCGCCGAGAAGCGCGCACCGGCGTTCAAGAACCGCTGAGGGCGCTCGCTCGCCAGCCAATCAAAGCGTCGCCGGCGCGCCCTTGGTCGGCGCCGCCGCGAGGTCGCGCCGCAGAGCCCGGTTCATGTCGAGCGTGCTTTCGACGCCGATCTTGTCGAAATTCTCCTCGAGCCATTCCTTTGCGTCGTTGCGGCCGAGCTCGCGCAAACGCTTGAGGAAATGCCAGGACACGTCGTTCTTGGTCGCGGCGTTAAAAGATTCGAGCCTGCCCGCGCCGCCAATGCGATGCAGCCGCTCCTCCCGGTATTCATCGCTTTTGAGCAGGCCCTTGCGGATGAGGCGGCCGACAAAGTCGGCGGCGCGCAACTCCGCCAGCAGGCTGGCGTTGAAGGAGACTTCGTCCACGCGATTATTGATCTCTTGCGCCGTCATCGGAATCTCTTCGCGCTCGATCGGGTTGATCTGGACGATGATCGCGTCGCGGCACTGCGTCTCGTAGAACAGCGGCCAGAGCGGCGGATTGCCGGCGTAGCCGCCGTCCCAATAAGCTTGGCCGTCGATCACCACCGCCTGGAACAGGCCGGGCAGGCAGGCGGACGCCATGGCGTGATCGGCGGTTAGAACCGGGCGCCGGAAAATCTCGCCCCGCCCGGTTCTCACGTTCGTCGCGGCGACGAACAACTTGAGCTCGTTGGTCATGCGCAGCCGGTCGAAGTCGACGAGCGCGGTGAGATGGTCGCGCAAGGGATTGAGGTTGAGCGGGTTGAATAGATAGGGGCTCGCCATTCGCGATATCGCCTCGGTCCACGCGCCCATCCATCTCTCCGCCCGGAAGACCGGGCCCCAGACGTCCAGCCACGGGTTGACGAGCTTGCGCTGGAACGGCGCGAGCGACCCCTCCGACGACACGGAAAGCCAGAATTTCTCAAGGCTTTCGCGCGCGCCGTCCCTTCCGCCCTCCTGAAGCCCATAGGCGAAGACGACGGCGTTCATCGTGCCGGCGCTTGCGCCGCTGATCGCCGAGATCTCGATCCGCGTGTCCTCGGCGAACGCGTCGAGCACGCCCCAGGTATAGGCGCCGTGCGAGCCGCCGCCTTGGAGCGCGAGGTTGACGGTCTTGACCGTTTGCTGTTTAGCCGCGCGCTTCGCCGCGGTCGTGCGGGGGGCGCTCATGCGGCGGTCCAGCCGCCGTCGATCGACAGATTGGCGCCGGTGATCTGCGCCGCCGCGTCCGAGCACAGATAGACCGCGAGCGAAGCGACCTGATCGACGGTCACGAACTGCTTGGTCGGCTGGGCGGCGAGCATCACATCGCTGATCACCTGCTCGCGCGTCATGCTGCGCGCCTTCATCGTGTCGGGGACCTGGCGCTCGACCAGCGGCGTCCAGACGTAGCCGGGGGAAATGCAATTGGCGGTGACGCCGAAGGTAGCGAGCTCGAGCGCCACCGTCTTGGTGAGCCCGGCGAGGCCGTGCTTCGCCGCCACATAGGCCGACTTGAACGGCGAGGCGACAAGCGAATGGGCGGAAGCCGTGTTGATGATACGGCCCCATTTCTGCGCCTTCATGCCCGGAACGGCGGCGCGAATGGCATGGAAGGCGGACGAGAGGTTGATGGCGATGATCGCATCCCATTT
>PLUH01000215.1:1074-33903 GCA_003164825.1 Hyphomicrobiales bacterium | reverse complement strand
GTCTGCACCCATTATAGCGGTCCGCTCGCGGAGGGGCTGATCGTCGACGACACCATACGATGTCCGTGGCATCACGCCTGTTTCAGCCTTCGGACCGGAGAGGCGCTGCATGCGCCCGCCTTCAGCCCAGTCGATTCCTGGCTGGTCGATCAGAGCGACGGCAAGATCATTGTCCGCGAGAAGCGCGCACAGACGCTTGCGCCCGCCCGCCGATCCGGCGAGCCTGGGCGAATCGTGATCGTCGGCGGGGGCGCCNNGCCGGCTTCGCCGCCGCGGAAATGTTGCGCAGGAGGAAGTACGAAGGGCAGATCGTCATGCTGTCCGCCGACGATTCCCCGCCTGTCGACCGGCCCAACCTGTCCAAGGATTATCTCGCGGGCAGCGCGCCCGAGGATTGGCTGCCTCTGCGCCCGGCCGAATTCTATCGCGACAACGCCATCGATCTCAGGCTTCATGCGACCGTCGAACGGCTGGACGCCGCATCGCGCGAGGTCACGCTCGCGGGCGGGGAAAGCGTTCCGTTCGACCGGCTCCTCCTTGCCACCGGCGCCGAGCCCGTCCGGCCGTCAATCCCGGGAACGTCGCCGTCGGAGATATTCGTCCTGCGCTCGCTCGCCGATTGCCGGGCGATCATCGAGCGGGCCAAGACGGCAAAGACGGCCCTGGTGCTCGGCGCGAGCTTCATCGGGCTTGAGGTTGCAGCGGCGCTGAGAGCGCGCGAGATCGAGGTCCATGTCGCCGCGCCGGAGGCGATTCCGATGGCGCGCATCCTCGGCCATGACATCGGGGAGTTCGTTCGCGCGCTGCACGAGCAGCATGGCGTNNGCCGAAGCGGCCGGCCTCAAAGTGGATCGGGGCGTCGTTGTCGACGCCTATCTCGAGACGAGCGCGCCGGGCATATTCGCCGCGGGCGATATCGCGCGCTGGCCCGATCCGATCAGCGGCGAAGCGATTCGGGTCGAGCATTGGGTGGTCGCGGAACGTCAGGGCCAGGTCGCTGCGCTCAATCTCATGGGCGAGCGAACGCCTTTCGCGGCGGCGCCTTTCTTCTGGAGCCAGCATTACGACATCCCGATCAATTACGTCGGCCACGCCGAACGATGGGACGAGATCGGTGTCGAGGGCGACATCGCCGCCAAGGATTGTCTTGTTCGCTACAAGAGAGGCGGACGAACGCTCGCCGTCGCCTCGATCTTCCGCGACGCGCAGAGCCTCGAAGCCGAGGCCAATTTCGAAAGACGGCGCCCGGCGTAGGACGCGCCGGGCCTGCGCGGCCGGGGCTTCCCGGACGATCCGCTCAGGCCGCGTTCGGGCGCATCGCGGCGATCAGGCGCTTGAACGGCGCCGAGACGTGGTGGCGCAGCATCGCCAGCCGGCGGTCGCCTTCCGAGGTGACCCAGTTGAACTGGATGACGCGGCGTTCGCCGGCAAAGGGCTTGTGGCCGTGCCAGGAATTGTCGGCCCGTTTGAACGCCAGCAGCGTCCCTTCGGTCGGGGGCACTTCCATGATTGCATCATCGAGGTTGTCGGCCGACTTCAGGAGCCGCAGGCGGCCGCCGGGGTGTTCCCAGCCGGCGTTCATGTAGATGAGGATGGTGATGATCTTGCTCTTGGTGTCGGTATGGATGCGTCCGTCCCTGGGGCTGCACTGGCCGCGGACCGTGATCGTCGTCGGCCGCCCGGCGAGATCGAGGTCGAACTTCTCTTCGAACGCGTCGCGAAATTCCTCGCTCATGAGGTCGTCAAGGAATTCGCGGAACGCCGGACCATAGGAAAGCTGGGCGACCGGAAAGCTCCCGCCATCCGAGATCTTTGGATAATCCGCATTAATCTGCGCCCGCGCCTCGGGGCGGACAAAGCCGGGTACGACGAAATATTCGAACGGCTCCCGCGTCAGCGGGACCGCTTTCAAGGCTTCGAGGTCGAGGGAGCGTAGACTCATCGAGCGGATTCCCGTGCCGGCGGCTCGCGCCGGCGGAGTTCTAGATCGTAGACCTCGGTCCGTCAAAAACCCGAGGGGAGCGCTTGCCAAACATGTCGGCGCGATGTATACATCATGCCTATTATGAGTCCGGCGCCCACCCAAAGGACCCGTGCGCGCGGCGCCAAGCCGGAGGCGGCGCAGGACGTCGTGTTCGCGTGGCTGAAGAAACATGTCGTCTCGTTGCCGAGAACCGACGGCACGTTCCTGACGGAAGCGGAAGTGTGCCGCGCCACCGGCATGTCGCGAACTCCGGTGCGCGAGGCGCTGCTGCGCCTCGAGGCGGATGGCCTTCTGCGAATTGTGCCGAAGAAGGGCGCTTTCGTTCCGCCGATCACGGAACTGGAAGTGGAGGCGATCATGCAGGCGCGCGGCCTCGTCGAGGACTTTTGCGTGCGGCGCGCCGTTCACGTCGGGGAATTCCTGGCCCCGGAATTGGACCGGCTGCTGGCGAGGCAGGAGAAGCAGCAGAAATCTCCACTCGAGTTCATCGAGCTCGATCGCGAGTTCCATCGCGCCATCGTGCGCGCCGCCCACAATCCAGTGCTGGCTGATTTCTATGAAAGTCTGCGCGATCGGCAGATGCGGATGGGAATCCACGCCGTCGCGACCTCCGGGCAGCGGACGGCGAGCGTGCTGATCGAACATCGGGCGATCGCGGAGGCGGTGCGTTCGGGCGACGCCGATCAGGCCGCCGCGTCGATGGCGCTGCACCTGACAACAACGCTTGCTGTGTTGCGTTTGCCAAGCCTGAATTATCCAAGCGTGATAAGTTTCGAGAGCGTGCTCTAAACACTCTCGCGATCCTCGCCGACGGAGACGGGAAGCATGACCGTCAGGATGGAACCGGCGTTCGACACCAGGGCTTTCCGGCATGCGCTGGGCCATTTTCCAACCGGCGTCTGCGTCGTGACCGCGCGGGTGGACGGCGCGCCCGTCGGCATGACCGTCAATTCGTTCAACTCGCTTTCGCTCGATCCGCCGCTGGTGCTGTTCAGCGTCGCCACCGGCGCGGCGAGCCTCCCTCTCTGGCGGCGGGCCGAGGGGTATGCCGTCAACGTGCTGGCGGAGAATCAGAAGGACATGTCCGACCGCTTCGCCAGGTCCGGCGTGAATAAATGGGAAGGGACGACTTACGCCGAGGGATTGTTCGGCGCCCCGGCGCTGCCAGGCGTCGCAGCCGTCCTCGAATGCGCTGCGTGGGCGACACATGCGGCGGGCGATCATGTGTTGTTCATTGCCGAGGTCAGGCGCTTCCGGACCGCCTCGGGGCGGCGCCCGCTGGTGTTCAGCAAGGGGCGATACGCCAAGCTGCACGAAACCGAGTTCACCGCCTCGCTCTGGCCGCTCGACATCCACTACTGAAGGCTGACGACCATGTCCAAGACCGGATCACAACATGCGCAGTCGCTGAATGATGGGCGACAGGTCTTCATCAACGGCCAGCTGGTCGCCAATGTCTGCGAGCACCCGGCGTTTCGCAGGACCGCGCAGACGATCGGCGGCTTGTTCGACTTTGCGGCTCGGCCGGAAAACGCCGATCTGATGACGTTCGAGCATTCGGAGGCCAACGGGCCGCGGGCCAATCGGATCTGGCAACTTCCGCGCAGCTATCAGGATCTCGTCGTGCGCCGGAAGGCGCTTGAAGCCTGGGCCGAACTCCACGGCGGTTTCCTCGGCCGCGCGCCGGACCATGTCGCCTCCTGTCTTTCCGGCATGGTCATGGGCGTCGAGGTGTTCGAGTCCTACGACCCGGCTCGCGCGGGCGTGCTCGTGGACTATTACCGTTACGCCCGGGACAACGACCTCTACCTCACCTACGTGATCATCAATCCTCAGGCCGATCGCTCGAAGGGACCGAGCGAACAACATGACCGCTTTCTGACCGCGGGCGTCGTCGACCAGGACGCCGAGGGCCTCACCATCCGCGGCGGCAAAATGCTGGCGACCGGCGGCGTTTTCGCCGACGAGGTGTTCGTCACCTGCATTCAGCCGCTGCGCGAGGGCGAAGAGGCCTATGCGATCTCCTTTGCCGCGCCAATGAATTCCAAGGGGCTCAAGATTCTCTCCCGACGGTCATACGAAGAAGGCGCAACCAGCGTCTTCGACTATCCGCTCGCCAGCCGCTTCGACGAGAACGACGCGGTTCTCTACTTCGACGACGTGAAGGTCCCATGGGACAGAATCTTCATCAATCAAGACATCGCCATGTGCCAGAAGCAATTCCATGCGACGCCGGCGCATGTCTACCAGAACTACCAGTCGCAGGTCCGGCTGATGGTGAAAATGCGCTTTCTGGTCGGAATCGCGAGTCGGATCGCCGAGACCAACGGCGTCGTCGGCTTTCCGCAAGTCAGGGAGCTTTTGGGGACGCTGGCGGCGCAGAACACCATGGTCGACGCGCTTGTCCATGCGATGGAGATCAAGGGCGGGATGCACGGACCCTATTTCGTCCCCGACGCGCACACGCTCTATTCCGCCCAGGTTCTGACCCAGCAATTGTACGCGCAGGTGATGATCACGCTCAGGGAGCTGGCTGGGGGCGCCATGATCATGCTGCCGTCGTCGGTCCAGGATTTCGCCCACGCGGAACTTGCCGCTCTGATTGGCAAGACCCAACAGTCGCCGGCAGCCTCTTCCGAAGACCGGGTCAAATTCTTCAAGCTCGCCTGGGACGCCGTCGGGTCCGAATTCGCCTCCCGTCATACGCAGTACGAGATGTTCTACGCTGGCGCGAACTTCGTGACCAAGGGGCACAGCTTTCGGACTTTCGACTGGGATCGCTGCACCCAGCTCGTCGACCGCATGCTCGACGGCTATTCGCTCGCCGATGAGCTCTCACCATCAAAGCCGCTCGCGGCTTGAGGCGCCGCCCATGACGGTCTCGAAGGAGCATCGCGAATTTCACCAGCTCGATCTGACGACCGGCTGGCGCACCCCGGCTGGCTACCCGAAAGGGATTCAGGAGAAGATTCTTTCTGGCGCGCTCGACGAGAAGGCTCAAACCGGCAACCGGACCCGACTGCTGCGGTTTGAACCGGGCGCCCACACCGCCGTTCCCTTTGTGCACGACTATTGGGAGGAGGTTTTCCTGGTGTCGGGGGACCTGATCGTGGGCGACGAGACAAGCGGACTCGGACTCAAGAGCTTTGGGCCGCACACCTACGCCTGCCGTCCGCCCGGCGTCTCGCACGGTCCGTTCCGGTCGACGCACGGGTGCCTGCTGTTCGAGATCCACTTCTACGATTAGGCGCCTGCTTCGATAGAGTCGATGGCGCCAGCGCACCCGCCCCCTCTTGTGGGGGCGGGCCGGGGTGGGGGGTCGCGCGAACCGCGGAGGTTATCGAACGCGCCGCTGTTCGCTTATTCCACAGGACGGCGCGACCCCCCTCCTTGGTCCTCCCCCGCAAGGGGGGAGGAGACGCTGCGGGGCGATCCCTGCGTAAACTCAAAAGGAGAAAGCCACAGGACGCCGCCGCCGATGCGCTTCGCAAGCCCCGCTCTCACGTCCGCCCCTTGGCCAGCGCCGCGAGGATCGCCTGGGCGCGATTGTGCGCGAAGGCGGCGGCGACGTCCGGGCTGAGCTTGATGCGCCAATTGGGGCGCTCGCGGTCGGTTCCGGGCAGGTTGGTCTGGACGGTCTCGCCGACCAGATCGTCGAACTGGGCATGGGCGAGGATCGAGCCGGCGCCGCCGACGAGCGCGTGGACGGCGGCGGCGATAGTGTCGGAAAGCGGCGCTTCTTCGCTGAAGCCCGAGCCGATGAGTCCGGCGGTCACAAGGGCGGCGATGAGGCCGCGCTTCTCGTCGCGCCGCCGGGCGATCTCCTCGCCGGCCCTGGCCAGGGTCAGGAGGCCGAGCGAGAGCCGCTCGGCGATGTCGGACCCGCGCCACCAGCCGGCCAGCGTCGCCAGATCGTGGGTGGCGACGCAGGCGACCGACTGCGGCGGATAGGACTGCGGAGGCCGCACTCGAGGACCGTCGCGCTCGAACCACAAAACCCGCATGCCCTGGATGTTGGCGCGCGTCATGCGGTCGCGGAAGCCCTCCGGCACCGTGCCGAGGTCCTCGCCGATCACCATGCAGCGGGCGCGTTGGCTTTCGAGCGCGATGTGGCCGATGAGGTCGTCGACCGGATAGGAAAGATAGGCGCCCTCGGCAGGCTTCGCGCCCGCAGGGATCAGGAACAGGCGCTGCAGTCCCATCGCGTGATCGATGCGCAGCATCCCGGCGTGGCGCATGTTGGCGCGGTAGAGCGCGCTGAGCGAGGTCCAGCCCTCGCGCGCGCCGGCGAGGGGATTCGGCGCCGGCAGATTCCAGTTCTGCCCCTGCGTGGAAAACGGATCGGGCGGCGCGCCGATCGTGACGCCGCGGGCGAGGATCGCGTCGTGCGCCCATGATTCCGCTCCGTCCGGCGCTGAGCCGACCGCGAGATCGCGATAGAATCCAATTTCCAATCCGCTTTGGCGCGCGCGCTCGGCGGCCCGGGAGAGCTGGCGGTCGGCGAGCCATTGGCAGAAAAGGGCGAACTCGAAGGCCTGGCGGCGCCCCGAGATCGTGTCGTCGATCGCCTTGGCTTCGCCGTCTCGCAGGGCCTGAGGCCATAGCCGCCAGTTCTCGCCGGCCTCCCCGTCGGCGGTCGCCTGGAAGGCGGCGAAGCGCCGCAAGGCTTCGCCGCCCGATCTCGCGAACGCATGGTAGTCGGCGATCAGCGGATCGCCTGGGCGGGCGGCGCGGGCGCGGGCGAATGCGGCGTTCCAGGCTTCAAGCGCCGTGCGCTTAGCCCGCCAGACGGCCTCGTACTCGACAGTTTTGGTCACGGCCGCGGTCGCGAACGCCGGCGCCAGGCCGGTGAGCGCGGCGTCGACCGTCTCGTCGCGCGGCAGGCCGGCGCCGTCGAGCGCGTCGATGAGTATTGGATCGAGGAAGCGGCGATCGGACGGGTAATAGGGACTCGCGCGATCGCGCTCGCGCGGGAACAGCATGTGCAGCGGGCTGACGCCGAAATAGGCCGCCCCGGCGGCGCCGGCCTTCTCGGCGGCGAGCGCCAGGGTCGAGAAGTCGCCGATCCCCTGATCGCCGCCGTGCGCGTCGGCGCGCTTGAGCGCGTAGATCTGAGCGGCGACGCCGAACCGCTTGCGCAACGCCGCCTCGGGGCTGTGGGCTTCCGGGGGGGCGACGGTCAGCGCGCATTCGACCCCATCGACAACGAGCCGGTAGCGGCCGACCGGCAGCGCCGGCAGGGCGATGGCGCGCTCGGCGACGGAGCGTCCGTCGGGCAGGCCGCGGCGGACGCCGTCGCCGGCCTCGACCCGCCATTCGCTGGTGGCGCCGTCTTCGCGCACGATGCGGGCGTCGGCTCCACCAGGCAGATCGCGGAGCGGGGCGACAGGCGGCTCGCCGAGGCGCAGTACGAGCGAGAACGGCAGGCGGCGGCGACGCGTTTCATCGATAAGGCGCGTCAGGCTCGCGCGCGCCTCGGCTTCGCTGCCGACTTGGAGGCCGATTGCCGCGAGAAGCGCGATCTTGGTCTCGGGCGTTACGATCGTGTGCTTGCCCCGGACGTCCCACCATTCGCCGGCGATCCCCGCCGCCCCGGCGAGGGTGTCGATCGTCTCGGCGCCGGGCGCGCCGGACCCGGGACCGGCGCTCGCCGTCCGCGCCTCGGCGAGGATGAGCGAGGAGCGGGCGTGAATCCGCACCCGGTCGGCAAGCGCAATTCTGCGCTCGGGCGCTTCGGGATCGTGGGTATCGATGACGGCCCGCCACGCCATGCCCGAGCGCGGCGCCGGCAAGCGGATCTCTGTTTCCGCAGTCGACCGGTTCATCGCCACCGCGACGCGATCGTCGCCGTCGCCTTGCGGCGCGGCGAAGACCGCAACCAGAACCGCGCCCGCCGGATCATTCCAGCCGCCCTCCGTCATCGGCCCGTCGGCGTCGCGCCATTCGACGTCGGCAAGGCCGCCCGCGTCGAAGGGCGCACCGGTCAGGAAGGCGTCGCGCGACAGCGCGGAATTGCCGCGACGGGCCTTGATCAGCCGGGCGGTGAAGGCGATGAGCGAGGCGTCGGCGGCGCGCCAGTCGATCGCGCTCGTCGCGTTGTCCTGGGCGTAGGCGTTGTTGTTGCCCGCCTGGGTGAAGCCGAGCTCCATGCCCATCGAGAGCATCGGCGTTCCGCGCGCAATGAGCAGCAGGGTAAGCAAATTGCGCTCGTCGCGCGAACGCGCCGCTGAAATCGCCGGATCGTCAGTCGGACCCTCGAAGCCATGGTTCCAGCTGAGGTTGTTGTCCGTGCCGTCGCGACTGTTCTCGCCGTTGGCCTCGTTGTGCTTGTGCGCGTAGGAGACGAGGTCACGGAGGGTAAAACCGTCGTGGGCGACGACGAAGTTGACGCCCTCGGATGGCGCCGCCGCGTGCTGGAACACGTCGCGCGAGCCCGCGATCCTGGTTGCGATTTCGCCGCGCAGCCCGGCGTCGCCGCGCCAGAAGCGGCGCGCGGCGTCGCGGAAGCGGTCGTTCCATTCCGCGAACGCGGGGCCGAACCGGCCGAGCTGGTATCCTCCCGGACCCACGTCCCACGGCTCGGCGATGAGGCGCGCCTTGGCCAGGACCGGATCGGCGGCGAGGGCTTCGAAGAATGGCGCCTTCGGGTCGAAGCCCTCCGCGCGGCGGCCGAGCGTGGTCGCGAGATCGAAGCGGAAGCCGTCGAAGCCGCCGTGGACCATCCACCGCCTCAGCGCGCCGATCGCCATGTCGATGACCAGCGGGCGGTCAAGCGCCAGGCAATTGCCGGTGCCGGTATCGTTGACGTAAGCGGCCGGATCGCGGGGATCGAGGCGAAACCAGGCGGCGTTGTCAAGGCCGCGGAACGACAGCGTCGGCCCGAATTCGTCGCTCTCGCCGTCGTGGTTGAAGACCACGTCGAGGATGGCCTCCATGCCCGCGGCGTGCAGCGCGTCGGTCGCCGCGCGGACCTCGGCCCAGCCGCCCGGCGCCAGACGCGGATCAGGCGCCCCGAACACGACGGCGTTGTAGCCCCATGCGTTCGACAGGCCGAGCGGCGGCAAATGGCGTTCGTCGACGAACACGTCCGCCGGCATGATCTCGACCGCGGTGACGCCGAGCGCCGCAAGATGCGTCATCGACGCCGGGTGGGCGAGCCCGGCGAAGGTCCCGCGCTGAGCCTCGGGGATCGCGGGGTTGAGGCGGGAGAAGCCGCGCAGGTTGAGCTCGTAGATGACGAGCGCCTCGGAAGCGATGCGCTTGAACCCCGGTTCGCCCGCCGGCGGCGCGCCGGCGATGGCCTTCGGCGCGAACGGCCCGCTGTCGTCGCCGAAGGCGAACATCGACGGGTGGAGGCGGAACGGCCGGTCGAACCGCCAGGCGTAAGGATCGGCCAGCAGCTTGGAGGCGTCGAAGCGGGCGCCGCGCGCCGGATCATATGGTCCATCGACGCGAAAGCCGTAGCGCGCGCCCGCCCCGAAGCCGGGCGCAAGGCCGCGCAGGACGCCGTGCGCGTCGCGGGCCATCGGCGCGCGAAAGACCTCGCGGTCGCCGTCGTAGACGCACAGCGACGCGCTCTCGGCGTTGGGGAGGACGAGCGCCGCTTCGAGGCCTTTCGCCGCAACGACGACGCCGAGGCCCGCCGGAAGCTCGCTCATTCGGCGGGCCTTGCGAGAGCGCGATAAAGCGCGGCGTACCGCTGCGCCGGACCGCGCCAGGAGACGTCCGACCGCATGCCGTTGAGCTTGAGGCGGCGTGACATCGCCGGATCGCGGCCGATCTCCAGCGCCCGGTCGAGCCCATAAGCGAGCGCTTCGGCCGAGGGCGGATAGAACTGGATGCCCGTCGCCACGCCCGCCGCCGTCGCCGCCTGGTTGGCGTCGATGACCGTGTCGGCGAGGCCGCCGACGCGGGCGACGATCGGCACGGCGCCGTAGCGAAGAGCGCAGAGCTGGGTCAGGCCGCAAGGCTCGAAGCGCGAGGGCACGACGATGAAGTCGGCGCCGGCCTGGAAGAGATGCGCAAGCCTCTCGTCGTAACCGATGACGCAGCCGACCGAGTCCGGCCGCGCCGCCGCAGCGGCGGTGAAGCCCTCCTCAAGCGCCCGGTCGCCGGAGCCGAGCAGCGCGAGCTGGCCGCCCTTGGCGATGAGGCCCGGCAGCGCTTCCAACAATAGGTCGAGGCCCTTCTGGTCCGAAAGGCGCGAGACGACGCTGAACAGCGGCCGGTTCACGCCCGCCGCCAGGCCCATCCGGGTCTGGAGCGCGGTCTTGTTGCGCACCCGCATGTCGATGCGCAGCGCGCTATAGTTTTGCGCCAGCGCCGCGTCGGTGGCCGGATTCCAGACCGTGTCGTCGATGCCGTTGACGATGCCCTGGACGGCGGCGGCGCGTGTGCGCAGGAGTCCGTCGAGCGCCATCCCGAATTCCGGCGTCATGATCTCGCGTGCATAGGTCGGCGAGACGGTGGTGATGCGGTCGGACAGCAGGAGGCCGGCTTTCAGATAGCCGACGCCGCCAAAATACTCGATCCCATCGATCGTCAGCGCACCCGCGGGCAAGCCCAGTTCGGCGAAGATCGAGGCCGGAAAGTGCCCCTGGAACGCGATGTTGTGGATGGTGATCGCTGTCCCGGGACGCGGTCCATCCGCGTAGTGCAGGTAGGCGGGAGCGAGCGCCCCCTGCCAGTCATGGGCGTGAACGACTTGCGGCCGGAAGGCGTCGATGGCGCCGAGCCCGATATCGGCGCCGACCCGTCCGAGCGCCGCGAACCTGCGCGCATTATCGGGCCAGTCGAGCCCGTCCGGGCCGAGGTAGGGATTGCCCGGCCGGTCGAAGAGATGGGGGGCGTCGATCGCGAACAGATCGAGTTCCGCGGCCTTGCCGGCGACGACGCGCGCCGGGCCGCCGAAGAGATCGGCATACTCATGCGCCGTCGCAGCGTCGGCGAGCTTGGCGATCACCGCCGGGTAGGCAGGGACGAGCGTTCTCATCTCGACGCCTTCGCGGGCGAGCGCGGCGGGGAGCGCGCCGGCGACGTCGGCGAGCCCACCGGTCTTGACGAGCGGGAAGATCTCCGAGGCGACCGACAGGACTTTGAGCCCGCTCATTGTCCGAGTTTGTCGATCATCGGCTGGGTGATCAGGGTGACGCCGCTTTCGGTGCGGCGGAACCGTTTGGCGTCGAGCACGGGATCCTCGCCGACGACGAGGCCATCGGGAATGCGCACTTCGCTGTCAATGACCGTTTTGATCAGCCGCACGTTGCGTCCGATGTTGACGTAGGGGAGCACGACCGTCTCGTGGACGGTGGTGAAGGAATGCACGTGCACGCCGGTGAAGACGAGCGACCGGCTGAGCGACGCGCCCGAGACGATGCAGCCCCCCGAGAGCAGCGTGGAGACCGCAAGGCCTCGGCGGCCGTCGACGTCATGGACGAATTTCGCCGGCGGCGTGATCTCGCCGTAGGTCCAGATCGGCCAGCTGCGATCGTAGAGGTCGAGATCGGGAACGACGTCGGTCAGATCGATGTTGGCGCCCCAATAGGCGTCGACGGTTCCGACGTCGCGCCAATAAGGCTTGGCTTCCTCGCTCGAGGTCACGCAGGACTGCGAGAAGTGATGCGCGACCGCTTTGCCGTTCTTGACGATGTAGGGGATGATATCCTTGCCGAAATCGTGGCTCGAATTCGCGTCGGCCGCGTCGCGCTTGAGAAGGTCGATCAGGAACGAGGTCTCGAACACGTAGATGCCCATGCTGCATAAGGCGACGTCCGGCTTCCCCGGCATCGGCGGCGGGTTCTTCGGCTTCTCGAGGAACTTGATGATCGTGTTCTTTTCGTCGACATGCATGACGCCGAAGCCTTTGGCTTCCTCGAGCGAGGCCTCGAGACAGCCGACGGTGACGTCGGCGTCCGTGTCGACGTGCTGCTGCAGCATCTTTTCGTAGTCCATCTTGTAGATGTGATCGCCGGCGAGCAGCACCATGAATTGGGGACGATAGCTCTCGATGATGTCGATGTTCTGATAGACCGCGTCGGCGGTCCCGAGGTACCACATCGTCTCGTTGACGCGCTGCGAAGCGGGCAGGACGTCGAAGCTTTCGTTGCGCTCGGGCCGGAAGAAGTTCCAGCCTCGCTGGAGGTGGCGGATGAGGCTGTGGGCCTTGTATTGGGTGGCGACGGCGATGCGGCGAATGCCGGAGTTGAGCGCATTCGAGAGCGCGAAGTCGATGATGCGCGATTTGCCGCCGAAGTAGACCGCAGGCTTGGCGCGCCGGTCGGTGAGCTCGAGCAGGCGGCTGCCTCGCCCGCCGGCGAGCACGTAGGCCATGGCGTGGCGCGCATACGGCGGCGAAACGCCGAGCTCCTTTGCCGATTTCGTTTTGATCATGGCGAACTCCGTCAGGACGCCGCTCCTTCGGCGGCGGGCGGGGTGAAAACGAGGAACAGCGTCGCCAGCGGCGGCAGNNCGGCGTCGCTGTTGAGCGCCTCCCGCCAGAAGCCCACGTAAGGGAGGCCCAGGCGATAACCAACGCGCGGCTCCGGGGTAAAGTTGCAGACGATCGCGACCGGGGGATCGTTCTGTGCGCCGCGACGCAGGAAGGCCAGCACCGACTGGTTGTCGTCGTTGACGACGATCCAGCGAAATCCCTCAGGCTCGCAGTCGCGCGCATGGAGGGCCGGGGTCTCGCGGTAAAGCCGGTTGAGATCGCGGATCAGCGCCTGCACGCCCTGATGCGGCCAATGGTCGAGCAGCCACCAGGGCAGCGATTCCGAGGCGTTCCACTCGCTCGTCTGCCCGAACTCCTGGCCCATGAACAGGAGCTTCTTGCCGGGGTGGCCCCACATGAAGCCGTAGAAGGCGCGCGCATTGGCGAAGCGCTGCCATTCGTCGCCCGGCATCTTGCCGATGACCGAGCCTTTGCCGTGCACGACCTCGTCGTGCGAGATCGGCAGCACGAAGTTCTCGCTGAANNCATCCAGCCCATGTTCCACTTGAAACCGAAGCCAAGACCGCCCTGGTCGGTTGGCCGCGAAACGCCGGGAAACGCCGTCGATTCCTCGGCGATTGTCACCGCGCCAGGAAAGCTTCCGTATACGAGTTCGTTGGCGCGTTGGAGGAAGGCGATCGCCTCGCGATTTTCCCGGCTGCCGTCGGGATTCGGCAGCCATTCGCCCTCGCGGCGCGAATAGTCGAGGTAGAGCATCGAGGCGACGGCGTCGACGCGAAGGCCGTCGATGTGGAAGCGGTCGACCCAGTAGAGCGCGTTGCAGTAGAGGAAGTTAGCGACCTCGAGGCGGCCGAAATTGTAGATCGCCGTGTTCCAGTCGGGATGGAAGCCCTTGCGCGGGTCTGCGTGTTCGTAAAGCGCGGTGCCGTCGAAATGCGCCAACCCTTGTTGATCGGTCGGGAAATGCGCTGGGACCCAGTCGAGGATCACGCCTAGGCCCGCGGCGTGCGCGCGATCGACGAAGCGGGCGAATCCCGCCGGCTCGCCGAAACGTCTGGTTGGCGCAAACAGGCCGATCGGCTGATAGCCCCAGGATTCGTCGAGCGGATGCTCGCTGATCGGCAGAAGCTCGATATGGGTGTAACCCATATCCGCGACGTAGGGGATGAGCTGATCGCCCAGTTCGTCGTAGGTAAGAAACCTTCCGCCTTCACCGCGCCGCCAAGAGCCGAGATGAACCTCGTAGATCGACATCGGCTTGCGCCGCGGTTCGCCCTCGCGGCGCTTGGCCATGTACTCGGCGTCGGTCCAGGTGAAGTCGTCGCTGTTAGCAACGACCGAGGCGGTCATTGGCCGGAGCTCGCCTTCAAAGCCGAACGGATCGGCCTTGAGCGGCAATAGCGCCCCGTTCGGGCCGAGGAGCTCGAACTTGTAGACCGCGCCGACAGTCAATTCGGGGACGAAGATTTCCCACAGGCCGCTGTCGAACCGCGCGCGCATCTGGCTGCGCCGTCCGTCCCACTGATTGAAGGAGCCGACCACGGACACCCGCGACGCATTGGGCGCCCAGACGGCGAAGAGCACGCCGTCGACGCCCTCGTGCTTGATGAGCTGGGCGCCGAGCCGGCGGTAGAGCTGGCGATGCGTGCCTTCGTGCAGAAGATAGTCGTCAAGCGGGCCCAATGCCGGCCCGAACGCGTAGGGGTCGAGGTAGGAATAGGTCCCGTGCGCGGTTTTGACTTCGACCCGATAGGCCGGCCGGTCCTTCGCCGAGGGGATCAGCGCCTCGAAAAAATCGTCCTTTCGGCGCGGCAATTCGGCCAGAAGCTTGCCGTCGCGGGTCAGCGCGCGCACCGAGATCGCCGCGGGCGCGAACACCCGGATGACCCATCCCGCCGCCGTCTGGTGCGGCCCGAGCACCGCGAAAGGGTCGGATTTGCGCGCGGCCGCGATGGCGTCGAGCGCCTCGTCGGGCGCTCTCCATTCCTCCCGCATTCGGTCCTCCCTGGCCACGGTTTGGCCTATCGGTCAGCTTATTGGCGCGAATGGCGCGTTCCAGATTTCTTTTGCATACTCGGAGATCGTCCGGTCGGATGAGAACCAGCCGACGTTGGCGGTATTGAGGATGCTCGAGCGCATCCACCGTCTCCGGTCGCGCCAGGCCGCGTCGATCTTGATCTGCGTCGCCCAATAGGCGTCGAAATCGGCGCAGACCATGAAATAATCGTGATGGGTGAGCGTATCGACGAGGCCGCGATAACGCGCCGCGTCGTCGGTCGAGAACACGCCGGAGCCGATTTCGTCGAGCGCTTCGCGCAGGATCGGGGAGGCGGCGATGCGTTCGGTCGAATCGATGCCCTGGGCGCGCGACGCCTCGACCTCCGCAGCGGTGAGGCCGAAGATGAAGATGTTGTCGTCGCCGACCAGATCGCGCATCTCGACGTTGGCGCCGTCGAGGGTGCCGACGGTCAGCGCGCCGTTGAGCGCCATCTTCATGTTGCCGGTGCCGGAGGCCTCCATGCCGGCGGTCGAGATCTGCTCCGAGAGGTCGGCGGCGGGCATGATGATCTCGGCCAGAGAGACGTTGTAGTTGGGCAGAAACACGACTTTCAACAGGCCGCGTACGGTCGGATCGGAATTGACGACCTTGGCGACGTCGATGGCGAGCTTGATGATGAGCTTGGCCTGCGTGTAGCTCGCGGCCGCCTTGCCGGCGAAGATCTTGACCCGGGGCGCGAAGTCGATCGTCGGGTTGGCGCGGATGGCGTTGTAGCGTGCAACCGTCTCGATGATGTTGAGCAGCTGGCGCTTGTATTCGTGGATCCGCTTGACCTGTACGTCGAACATCGCGTCGAGGTCGACGCGCTGGTTGACCTGATCGGCGATGGTGCGCGCGAGCGCGGCCTTGCAGCTCTTATGCGCTGCTTCCACCTGCTCCTGGACGGCTGGATCTTCGGCGTGCGCGGCAAGGCCCTTCAACGCCCCATAGTCGTCGAGCCCCCGCTCGCCGAGGATCGTGCGAATGATGTCGGCGAGCTTCGGATTGCACTCGATCAGCCAGCGGCGGAAAGTGATGCCGTTGGTCTTGTTGGTGATGCGGCCGGGATAGACGGTATTGAGGGCATGGAACACCGTCTTGCGCATCAGGTCGGTGTGGAGCGCCGAGACGCCGTTGATTTTGTGCGAGCCGATGAAGGCGAGGTTGCCCATTCTCACCCGCCGGCCGGCGTGCTCGTCGATCATCGAAATCGACGCCAACAGGCCCTGATCGACGAAGCCGCGCCGCCGCGCGCCGTCCAAGTGCGCCGCATTGATCAGGTAGATGATCTGCATGTGGCGGGGCAGCACCCGCTCCATCAACGGCACCGCCCAGGTCTCGAGCGCTTCCGGCAGCAGGGTGTGGTTGGTATAGGAGAACACCGCCTGCGCGATCGACCACGCCTCGTCCCATTCGACCTTGTTGAGGTCGACGAGGATGCGCATCAATTCGGCGATCCCGATCGCCGGATGGGTGTCATTGAGCTGGACAGCGGAGTGCTGGCCGAGCGTGCGCACGTCGCCCCACTGCTTGATGTGGCGGCGAATGAGATCGAGCAGCGACGCCGAAGCGAAGAAATATTCCTGTCTGAGCCGCAATTCCTGGCCGGCCGGAGTCGCGTCGCTGGGGTAGAGAACCTTGGAGATCGCTTCCGCCCGCACGGCTTCAGAAAACGCGCCGACGTAGTCGCCGGCGTTGAACGCTTCGAGCTTCAGGGGGTCGGTCGCCCGCGCCGACCACAAGCGCAGCGTGTTGACGTGCCTGCCGCGCCAGCCGACGATCGGCGTGTCGTAGGCGACCGCTTCGACCGTCTCGGCCGGATGCCAGACGTGGTGGGCGCGCTCATCGTCGCCCTGGATCATTTCGACCCAGCCGCCGAAGCCGATGGCGTAATTGTATTCGGGGCGGACGAATTCCCACGGATTGCCGTTGACGAGCCAGTCCTCGGGGGTTTCCTGCTGCCAGCCGCCGCGGATGATTTGGCGGAATAGGCCGTTGTCGTAGCGGATGCCATAGCCATGCGCGGCGATGGAGAGCGTCGCCATGCTGTCCATGAAACAGGCGGCGAGACGTCCGAGGCCGCCGTTGCCGAGCGCGGCGTCGGGCTCGATCCGGCGCAAATCCGAGAGGTTGACGCCAAGCTGATCGAGCGCCTCCGCCATCGGCTGGGCGATGCCGAGATTGGTCATCGCGTCGAACAGCAGGCGCCCGATCAGGAATTCGAGCGAGAGATAATAGACGCGCTTGCGCCCGTCGCCGTAAACGGCGTTCAGCGATTCAAGCCAGCGCCCGACCGCGATGTCGCGGGTGGCGAACGTGACGGCGAGAAACCAGTCGCGCCGACTCGCGACTTCCGGCGCCTTGCCGACGGCATAGGTCAATTTCGCCAGCACCGCGGCCTTGAGCTCGGCTGCGCCATAGGGACGCATCTCCGCCGCCTGCGGCGCGGGTTTGTCCGTCGTGACGAGCTCATCCATGAAGCCTCCCGCGTTTCGATTGTCCCCGGTGCGCCCAAAACCTGCCGGCCCGCTCGATGTTTAAACACGGGGCGCCGCGCCGCACAATCTCCCAAAGGCCAATGGCGCGCCGACGTCGGGCTGGCCGGTCATGGGTTCGGGCTTGTCGGCGTCGAATTGGGTTCCGGCTTCGCGGCGCGAATCTGAGCCTGGAGGGCGTTGAGTTCGGTGGCGGCCGCGTTGATCTGGCCCTGCAGGGCCTGGAACTCCTTTTGCGCGGCCGCGGTCGCGGTCTGGGCCTCGGACAGAGCCCGGCGCGCCGCATCGACCTCGCCCTGCAGGCGGGACTGCTCGGTCGCAAGGGCCTGGTCCTGACTCTGCATCGCCGCGACGTGGTCGGTTTCGTCCTTGAGCCTGGCGTCGACGGCCTGCAGATCGCGCGTTCTGGCGCTCGTCTCCTCTTGGGCGCCGGAAATGGCGAGTCTGGCGTCACTGATCTGCTTGGTCAGATCGGCAAGTTCGTTTTGCGCCGAGGCCCTTGCGGCCGAGGCGTCCGACAGCGCTTTCTCGGCGTCGGCCGCCTGCTTCTTGAGGTCGGCGGCGGTGCCGGCCGTCTTCTGCAGGTTTTGCAAGTCCGAGGCCAGGGACTCGCGCGCGCGCTCGGCGGCGGTCAGCGACTCGTTCAACTGAGACTGGGTCTGCGACGACTGCCACCACACGGCGGCCGCGATCAGCCAGCCGACGGCCGCCACGCAAGCCAGCGCGAGCGTAACCGGCCGCCGTGACGATTCGCGCCGCTCATCTTCCATTTCCATGACGCGTCCCTTACAGACGCCGCGTCGCGCGCGACAGCCTAAGCCCAGGAGGCTTCATGCCATATTGCGGGCGCCGAGGCGGCCCGCCAAGCACAAAAATTGTCGACGCCGCCAAAAGCGATCCGTCGATCGGCGTCAGTATTGGCGAAAAACCGCCGCGCTCGCCGCACATCGGGGCGGGTCGACTTTGCGGCTGAGCGGGCGAAAGGAATTTTTCATTTGTCAACGTCTCGCCGCGCCGTCTATTGTTGCGGCGCGGCGGATTCGAGGGGGCGCGCGGGATAGCCGCTCGCGCCGAACGCTTGTGAAAGAGTGACGGAGATAAAGTCGGTATGCGCGTAAGCTCAGACGCGATCAGGGCGGGCCTCGCGGCGCTCGCGGCTGCGCTCGTCGCGCCGAAAGCGGAGGCGCAGGTTTTCGGCGGTCCCAAATCCGGCGGGATCGGCTTTCTGCCTGGAGTGACCGAAAACGCCGAGAACATGTTCTGGTTCCACAACTGGATACTGTTGCCGGCGACGATCGGCATTTCGCTGCTGGTGCTGGGGCTCATCGTTTATATCGTCTACCGCTTCAACGAGACCGCCAATCCCGTGCCCTCGCGGCGGACGCATAACGGCCTGCTCGAATTCGCGTGGACGGTCGCGCCGGCGCTCGTGCTGGTGGTCATCGCGGTGCCGTCGTTCAGGCTGCTCTCGGAGCAGCTCATCATTCCCGCGCCCGACCTGACGATTAAAGTAACGGCCTCGCAGTGGCACTGGAACTATGGCTATCCGAAATCCGAGGGCGGCTTTGCCTTCGATTCGCTCTATGTCGAGGATAAGGACCTCAAGCCGGACCAGCCGCGCCTCATTACTGCCGATCACGAGATGGTGGTTCCCGTCGGCAAGGTGATCGAAGTCGACGTGACGTCACAGGACGTCATCCACTCGTTCTCGGTGCCGTCGTTCGGCGTGAAGATCGACGCGATCCCCGGCCGGCTGAACAAGACCTGGTTCAAAGCCGATCAGATCGGCATGTTCTACGGGCAATGCTCGAACATCTGCGGCATCGATCACGCTTTCATGCCGATCAACGTCCGCGTTGTCAGTCAGGCGGACTACGAAGCCTGGCTCGTCGAGGCCAAGAAGCAGTTCGCGTCCTTGGATCGCGTTCGCCTCGCGGCGGCGCCGCTCGTCAACCCTTAGATCGGCGCGGTCATGGGCCTGCCGTTCATGCAGCACCGGAGTTGTTAAATATGGCGTCCGTCACCGACCTCAGCCATCACGATGTTGAGGCTCATCACGAGCACCACCTCCCGACCGGATGGCGGCGGTTCCTGTATTCCACCAACCACAAGGACATCGGGACCCTCTATCTCGTTTTCGCCATCTGCGCCGGCCTGATCGGCACGGCGCTCTCGATCATCATCCGCGCCGAGCTGCTCGAGCCGGGCATGCATGTCTTCCCGCTGATTTCAGCGATCATGTCCGGCGATGGCTCGGTCGACGCGGCGAAAAATATGTACAACGTGTTTTTCAGCAGCCACGCGATCATCATGATCTTCTTCATGGTGATGCCGGCGATGATGGGCGGATTCGGCAATTGGATGGTGCCGCTCCTGATCGGCGCGCCGGACATGGCGTTCCCGAGGCTCAATAACCTGTCGTTCTGGCTTCTGGTGGCGTCGTTCATACTGCTCATGTGTTCCCTGTTCGCGGAAGGCTCGCCCGGCATGAGGGGCTTCGGCGGCGGCTGGGTGCTCTATCCGCCGATGTCCAGCACGGTCGGGACGCCCGGTCCGGCGGCCGATTTCGTCATCTTGTCGATGCATCTGGCCGGCGCGTCTTCGATCATCGGCTCGATCAATTTCATCGCCACGATCTTCAACATGCGAGCGCCGGGCATGACAATGTTCAGGATGCCGCTGTTCCCGTGGTCGGTCCTGGTGACCGCGTTCCTGCTCCTTCTGGCGCTGCCGGTGCTGGCAGGGGCGCTCACCATGCTGCTGACGGACCGCAACTTCCACACCACCTTCTTCGAACCGGCTGGCGGCGGCGACCCGATCCTGTTTCAGCACCTGTTCTGGTTCTTCGCCCATCCCGAGGTCTACATCCTCATCATCCCGGGCTTCGGCATGGTTAGCCAGGTGGTGGCGACTTTCTCCAAAAAGCCGATCTTCGGTTATGTCGGCATGGTCTACGCCATGCTCGCCATCGGCGTTCTTGGCTTCGCCGTGTGGGCGCATCACATGTTTACAACGGGCATGTCGCTCAACGCCCAGCGCTATTTCGTCTTCGCCACGATGGTGATCGCGGTGCCGACGGGGGTGAAGGTGTTCTCGTGGCTGGCGACGATGTGGGGCGGCTCGATTTCGCTCAGGCCGCCGATGCTGTGGGCCATCGGCTTCGTCTTCGTCTTCACCGTCGGCGGCGTCACCGGCGTCGTGCTCGCCAACGCGGCGATCGACCGCTATCTGCACGACACNNTACTGGTTCCCGAAGATGACCGGCTATCTCTATGACGAGAGGCTGGCGAAATGGCACTTCTGGGTGTCCTTCGTCGGCATCAACCTCGCCTTTTTTCCCCAGCATTTCCTTGGCTTCCAGGGAATGCCGCGCCGCGTCGTCGACTACACGGAAGCTTATGCTTTCTGGAACATGGTGTCGTCGATCGGCGCATTTATTGGCGGCGCGGGCACCCTCATATTCCTCTACCTCCTTTACGACGCGTTCAAGGCCAAGCGCCTCGCGGGCGATAACCCCTGGGGGCCCGGCGCCACGACGCTTGAGTGGCAGCTGCCTTCCCCGCCGCCATTCCACACGTGGGAGACGCCGCCTCACATTTTCGGCGACGAGGATGCGCATGCGCCGGCGATCGCGGGGCAGGGGAGCCCGGCGTGACGGCTTCGGGCGATCGCGACGGCACAACGGTGTCGGCCGGGGGCCGTGCGAGGCGCAACAATCGGCTGTTGGGCCTGGGCGGCGCGACGCTGGCGGTGACCATGATCGGCCTCACCTACGCCGCGGCGCCGTTCTACTCCGCCTTCTGCCGCGCGACCGGCTACGAGGGCACGCCGCAGCAGGTGAAAGCCAACACGGATGCCGAAGGTCACAGAATCCTGCGGGTCGGCTTCGACGCCAATGTCGCGCCCGGCCTCGACTGGAGCTTCGAGCCGGAAGTCGAATCGATCCGGCTGCGCACCGGCCAGACCGCGACCGTCTATTTTCGCGTCCGCAACCTCCTCGACACCCCAGCCGTGGCCCGCGCCGCCTTCAACGTGACGCCTGAAGTTTCCGGTGGATATTTCGATAAGATTTCGTGCTTCTGCTTCACCGAGCAGCATCTCGGCCCGCACGAGAGCGCGGAATGGCCGGTGGTGTTCTTCCTCAATCCGGATCTCGAGGCTGACCCGTCGATGGCGAGGGTCGATTCGATCACTCTATCCTACACTCTCTTCGCTCCGCCGTCCGAGCGGCCGGCGCCGGCGCGTTCGGCCGATCGCGCCGGGCCGGCCGGATGACCACCAAGGGAAATGACAATGACCGACGCGACCGACACGTCGATTCCTGACCGGCCGGGTTTTCATCTCGTCGAGCCCAGCGCCTGGCCGATCGTCGGCGCGGCATTCGCGTTTCTTTCGGCGTTCGGCCTCATCTTCTATATGCACGACCTCACGATAGCCGGGACGCGGGTCGGGCCGGGGCTTTTGGCCATCGGGATCGCGGGCATCCTGTTCACCATGGCGGGATGGTGGCGCGACGTCGTCGCGGAGGCGCAGGGCGGCTACCACAACGTGCTCGTGCGCTATGGCCTGACCTTGGGCATGATCCTGTTCATCGCCTCNNTGGCCGCCGAAGGGCACGGAGGTGATCAATCCGCTGGAATTGCCGCTCATGAACACGTTCGTCCTGTTGACCTCGAGCTTTGCGGTCAATGTCGCCCATGACGAGCTGCGGGAGGGCGACCGGCCGAGATTCAAGGGCTTCCTCGCGCTCGGCATCGCCCTTGGCGTCCTGTTCGTCTTTACCCAGGCGTACGAATATATCCACGCCCCGTTCAGCTTTAAGAACTCGGTCTACGGCGCAACCTTCTTCATGGCCACCGGCTTTCACGGCGCGCACGTGATCATCGGCGTCATTTTCCTGTTCGTCTGCCTGGTGCGAGCCTGGCTCGGTCAATTCACGCCGCGCCATCACGTCGGATTCCAGTTCGCCGCCTGGTATTGGCATTTTGTCGACGTCGTGTGGATATTCCTGTTCAGCTGCATCTACATCTGGGGGTCCTGGGGCGCCGCGATCGAAGGCGGAGCCGGGTAGCGCCCGCACGCGCAACCGGACGGCCCGTCCCATCGTTCCTCGGCGGAGCCCAGGATGACCGAGCCCCTCGAGAACGTTCGGGTCGGCATGACCGGGCGCAAAGAGATCGTCGTCTCGCGCGAATTGACCGTCGGCCACCATGTCGACGGCATGCCGTTCGTGTACGCCACCCCAATGATGATCCTGGCGATGGAGATCGCCTCCGGCGATGCGGTCAAGGCGCATTTGCCGCCGGGATGGGCGACCGTAGGCAGCGAGATCAATGTCCGCCATCTCGCGCCGACGCCGATGGGCCGCATGGTCGTGGCGACCGCGCGGGTCATCGAGGTTTCCGGGCGCAGCATCCTGTTCGCGGTCGAGGCGCATGACGGGGCGCGAATGATCGGCGAGGGCACGCACCGCCGCGGCGCGGTCAATCTCGACAGTTTCGCCAAGCGCCTCGGCGGCGNNGCGCAAGCGCCGGCGAGGAGAGGGAGCGGCCGATGCTGGAACGAGTGCAGGACGCGCCGGCGCACAGCCTTGCTTTGCGCGCCAGCGGCACGGTCATGGCGCAGGACGTCGAGGCGGCGATCGAGGCGGCTCTGGGCCGATCCGAGGCCGCGACCGGCCTCGTCATCGTCATCGATCCGGATTTCGACGGCTATTTCGCCGAGCTGGCGCGGGGGCTGACGACCGCCTCGCTTGCCCACAGGGCGCTGGTCAAGCTTGCGGTCGTCACCGACCCCGGACGGATGAACGAAGCCAGGCTCAGCGGCTTCGAGGCGTCGCCGGTTCCCGTCCGGCTGTTCGCCGAGGCCGACGAGAAGGGCGCGCTGAACTGGGCCGCGGCGGCGCGGCGCGGAGAGTAGCCTCGCCGTCCGACGGCAAGCGCTACCGTCCGCCCGAAACCGTCACCACGCTGCCGGTGACAAACTTTGCCGCCGGCGAGATGAGCCAGGCGACCGCCTCGGCGATCTCGTCGGGAACGCCGACGCGGCGCAACGGGGTCATGGATTCGATCCGCTCGCGCGCGCCTTGAGCAAGCAGCGGCTGGCTCATGTCGGTTTCGATGACTCCGGGCGCGACGGCGTTGACCCTGATTCCCTCGGGGCCGACTTCGGTCGCGAAACCCTTGGTGAAGGTCTCGATCGCCCCCTTGGAGGCGGAGTAGGTCACGAGTCCCGGCAGCCCGCCGGTCCTCGCCGCAACCGACGAGATGTTGACAATCGCGCCACCCGACCCGCCGTAGCGGGTCGAAAGCCGCTTGACCGCCTCCTTGCAGGCTAGGATGGTTGCGATCACGTTGGTGGCGAAGAGCCGCGTCAACTCGGCTGCGTCCTGCTCGTCGGTCCGAGCGAAGCGGCCCGAGCTACCGGCGTTGTTGACGAGGCCCATGAGCGGTCCGAGCGCCTGGGTCGCCTGCTCGAACATGCCGTGAAGCGCGGCCGGGTCGGCGACGTCGGCCTTAAACGCCTGCGCCCGGCCGCCCGACTTCACGATGGCGGCGGCGGTCGCCTCGCCAGCCTTGGCGTCGGCGGCATAATTGACGGCGATCGCGTAGCCGTCCGCGGCGAGACGGCGGCAGATCGCCGCGCCGATGCCCCGCGAGCCTCCGGTGACGATAATGAGGCCTGAGGGCACCGCAAGACTCCAACTCGCAAGAGGACGATGATGCGATATTGAAGGCGAGCCTTCCGGCCGTCAATTCCGTCGCCCGTCACGGCTTCAGCCGCCATCCGGTGCGGAATATGAAGACCAGCGCGGCGAGGCACGCGGCGATGAACAGCATCGTGAAGCCGAGGCTGGCGGCGACGCTGACGTCGCCTTTGCCGTAGAAGCTCCAGCGGAAGCCGCTGACGAGATAGACCACGGGATTGAACAGGCTGACGGACCGCCAGAACGGCGGCAGCATGTCGATCGAATAGAAGGCGCCGCCGAGGAAGGTCAGCGGGGTGACGAGGAGCGCCGGGATGATCGCGAGCTGCTCGAAAGACTTCGCCCAGATCCCGATGATGAAGCCGAACAGGCTGAACGCGACCGAGGTCAGGATCAGGAAGGCGACCATCCAGACCGGGTGTTCGATGCGCACCGGCACGAACAGGGTCGCCGTCGCCAGAATGACGAGCCCGATGCCGACCGATTTGGTCGCCGCCGCGCCGACATAGGCGCAGACTGCCTCGAACGAAGACAGCGGCGCCGAGAGGAGCTCGAAGATCGTGCCGGTGAATTTGGGAAAGTAGATGCCGATCGACGCGTTGGAGATGCTTTGGGTCAAAAGCGACAGCATGATGAGCCCCGGCACGATGAACGCGCCGTAGCTCACTCCGCCGACTTCGCTGATCCGCGAGCCGATCGCCGCCCCGAACACGACGAAATAGAGCGCGGTGGTGATCACCGGGGTCGCCACGCTCTGCCAGATCGTGCGCTGCGTCCGCCGAAGCTCGTAGCGGTAGATCGCCCAGACGCCGTCGAGATTGATCGCCGCCGAATGTTTCACGCCGCCCGCCCCACAAGATCGACGAAAATGTCCTCGAGCGTCGTCGTCGTGGTGTCGAGATCCTTGAAGTCGACGCCGATCTCGCCGAGCCGACGCAGAAGCGTGGGCACGCCAGTGTCCTCGGCCGAGGCGTCGAAGCGGTAGGAAAGCCGCCGGCCGCCGTCCTCGAGCTCGAGCGGCCAGCCGGCGAGCTCCTTTGGCAGCGCCGGCAGCGGCTCCTGCAGCGCCAGCGTCAGGCGGCGCTTGCCGAGTTTGCGCATNNGCCATCTCCTCGGCCTCCTCGATGTAATGCGTGGTCAGTATGACGGTGACGCCCTCCGCGCGCAGCCGCCGGACCAGCGCCCACATATCGCGGCGCAGGTTGACGTCGACGCCGGCGGTCGGCTCGTCGAGAAACAGCACGTCGGGCTCGTGGCTCAGCGCCTTGGCGATCATCGTCCGCCGCTTCATGCCGCCCGACAATTCGACGATTCGGGTGTCGCGCTTGTCCCACAGCGAAAGATCGCGGAGCAGCCGCTCGATATATGCAGGATCGGCGGCGCGCCCGAACAGCCTGCGGCTGTAGCTGACCGAGTTCAGGACGGTCGAGAAAATATCGAGCGCGATCTCCTGCGGCACCAGGCCGACGATCCGCCGGGCGGCGCGATAGTCGCGCACGATATCATGGCCGTCGATGAGAATCCGGCCCGAAGTCATCGACACCGTGCCGCAGATGACGCCGATCAGCGTCGTCTTGCCGGCGCCGTTCGGGCCGAGGAGGGCGAAAATCTCGCCTTTGGCGATCTCGAGGTCGACCGCGTGCAGGGCGACCAGGCCCGACTTATAGCGCTTGGTTACGGCGGCGACGGATATCATCGGCGGCATCGCCGCTCCTCCCCTTACAAGGCGCGCTCGATCGGCGAGCCTTCGGCGCCGGACGACGGCGGGGCGAGGCGCGCGAGCCGCACGCCCGCGAACGCGCTCGGCCGCAAACTCAACATGTAGGGGAAGAGGCGCGGCGCGTCACCCTCCCGGCGCAAGCCGGCCTCAGAGGGAGACTTCGTCGTTTCCGACCGCGGCTCGAGCGCTTGCGTGGATCAGAGCGCTCGCCGCAGCGTCGTCCCTGCGCCGAACGCAGGCCGGCGCCGGATCAACGTCAGAGAAAGCGGCCGTCGGAAATCAGAAGTCCATCGGCACGAAGAAGCAGTAGACCCCGGATTGGCTGCCGCCGCCGTCGTCCCGATAGAAGATCCAATAATCTCCGTCCAGGCTTGGCAGGGCTTGTCCGACGGGTATGCGGCGGACGTATCCGTCGACCGAGTAAAACTCGTCGGAGATCCGATGGACCTGGTCGGGGCGAAGGTGATGGGCGTCCGCCGGGCCGCAGCACGAAGCTTTCACCCAGTCCGGGATGGGTTTCCCGTCCGACCAATAGTCATGAGCCTCCGCGCCGCTAGCCGAAAGCGCGAATAAGAGTACCGCGATTCGAGCAATCATCTCAGTCCCCTTTCGGGTTTCTAAGTTGGAATCATGCCGAACCTTGGGAGTCTTCCTCCTTTCAACTCAAGTGCACGCTACACCACATCGCCGGAGCAAGACTCATGCCGCCGGCCCGACTCACCCGATTCGCTATCCTGCCGCCGGACTGTTCGAATTGGCAAGCGTCAGAGCGAGATCACGACAAATATGATCGGCGACCCCAAGGGTTCGCGACGTAACTTGCGCGAAGCTGAATCGGTTCCAGGAGTTCATCGCCGATCGCTTTGGCTGCGAATCATTCATTAATGTTATCTCCGCACGGCGGCGATAACATGGCGCGAAATTGAGCAGCATCAGCATGCCGCGATTTTGGGCGTTTCACCCTCGCAAAGTTCGTCGATCATCGCCGCCCGTTCCCGCTCGACAAGGGTGGGAGAGGGGATGGCCTTAGTCATGACGCGCATACCGCACCGCCGTCCTTCATCGGGAGCCGCTGCCGGAGAACGAGGCCTCGGCCTCCCAACACAATGGCCGGAGCCGGCAAGCCGCTCAATTGGCCGCAAGGGTTCGCCTTCAGATCGAAGGGATTGATCGTCCATACCTAGGTGTGAGACACGCCCGCAATCCAAGCTGCTTCCGTTCGACCCCGCGCATGAATCGCCGCGCCCTGAAGGCGGGCCAGCTTCTGTTTTCCCGTGCGTGCGTGCGTCTTCGCGCTTGCCGCGACTCGCCCTGGCCGCTAACCCCGGGCTATGGCTAAATCCGTACCGCCGCCCCCGGCCGCCCCCTCAGCGCCGATCGACGTCAACCTGCGCGAGGCGCTCGAGGAGCGTTATCTCGCCTATGCGCTCTCGACCATCATGGGCCGCGCGCTTCCCGACGCCCGCGACGGGCTGAAACCCGTGCACCGCCGCATTCTCTACGGCATGCATATCCTCAAGCTCGACCCCGGCTCGGCTTTCAAAAAGTGCGCCAAGATCGTCGGTGACGTGATGGGGTCTTTCCATCCGCACGGCGATCAGGCGATCTACGAGGCTTTGGTGCGCTTGGCGCAAGATTTCGCCTCGCGCTATCCCCTGATCGAGGGGCAGGGCAATTTCGGCAATATCGACGGCGACAACGCCGCCGCCTATCGCTACACCGAAGCGCGGATGACCGACGTCGCCCGTCTCCTGATGGAGGGCGTCGAGGAAGATTCGGTCGACTGGCGCGACAATTATTCGGGCGATACCCAAGAGCCGATCGTCATGCCCTCGGCCGTGCCGAATCTGCTCGCCAACGGCGCCCAGGGCATCGCGGTTGGCATGGCGACCTCGATCCCGCCGCACAACATCGCCGAACTCTGCGACGCCGCGCTCTATCTCATCGCCCATCCGGGCGCCGACGCCGAAGCGCTGGCCGAGTTCGTGCCCGGTCCGGACTTCCCGACCGGGGGCGTCGTCATCGACGCCAAGGCCGCGATCATCGACACCTACCGCGCCGGCCGGGGCGCCTTCCGCCTGCGCGCTCGGTGGACCAGGGAGGATACCGGCCGCGGCGGCTGGGTCGCGGTCGTCAGTGAGATCCCCTACGGCGTGCAGAAGTCGCGGCTGATCGAACAAATCGCCAATCTGCTTAACGAGCGCAAACTGCCGTTGCTCGCCGACGTGCGCGACGAGTCGACCGAGGACGTGCGCATCGTGCTCGAGCCGCGAACCCGCGCGGTCGAGCCGGAAACGCTGATGGAATCCTTGTTCCGGCTGACCGAGCTCGAAGCCCGGGTCTCGGTCAACATGAACGTGCTGGTCGACGGCGTGACGCCCAAGGTGGTGTCGCTCGGCGAAGCGCTCAGGCAATGGGTCGACCATCGCCGCGCGGTGCTGGTGCGCCGCTCGCGTCACCGGCTGGCGGCGATCGACAAGCGGCTCGAGCTCCTGGCCGGCATGATCGTCGTCTTTCTCAATCTCGACGAGGTGATCCGGATCATTCGCGAGCACGAGGAGCCGAAGGAAGCGCTGAAAGCCCGCTTCAGCCTGACCGAGCCGCAGGTCGTCTACATTCTCGATACGCGCTTGAGAAGCCTGCGCCGTCTCGAGGAGATGGCGCTGCGCAAGGAAGAGGACGATCTGACGAAGGAGAAGGCCTCGATCGAGTCGCTCTTGGCCAGCGAGAGGAAGCAATGGCAGATGATCGCGGTCGAGATCCGCGACGTCAAAAAGAAATTCGGGCCTGAGACGAAGCTCGGCCGGCGGCGGACGAGTTTCGAGGCCGCGCCGGACGTCGTGGTGGCAGACCTCGCCGAGGCGATGATCGAGCGCGAGCCGCTGACCATCCTGGTCACCCAGAGGGGCTGGATCCGGGCGCTGAAAGGCCAGGTCGCCGACCTCACCGGCGCCGCCTTCAAGGGCGACGACGCCCTGAAAAGCTCGTTCTTCGCCGAAACGACCTCGAAGATCCTGGTGCTGGCCAGCGACGGCAAGGTCTTCACCCTCGAGGCCGCCAAATTGCCGGGCGGGCGAGGGCAGGGCGAGCCGATCCGGCTAATGGCGGACATCGACGAGACCGCCTCGATCGTCGCCGTCTGGGCCTACGCGGCGGGAGCAAAGCGCCTCATCACGTCAAGCGACGGCAATGGCTTCATCGTCGGCGACGACGAGCTTTTGTCGTCGACGCGCAAGGGGCGGGCGGTCCTCAACGTGTCGGCGCCCGCGACCGCGGCTCTGATCGCGCCCGCCGCCGGCGACCATGTCGCCGTCATTGGCCAGAACCGCAAACTCCTGGTGTTTCCGCTCTCCCAGCTCAACGAAATGGGGCGCGGCAAGGGCACGCGGCTTCAGCGCTACAAGGACGGCGGCATAGCCGACGCCAAAGTCTTCGCCCTCGCCGATGGCCTGACCTGGCGCGATTCGGCCGGGCGCACCTTCACCGTCGCGAAGCCGGAGCTCAAGGAGTGGATCGGCAATCGCGCCGAAGCGGGCCGCCTGCCGCCCAAGGGCTTTCCCAAGAGCAACCGGTTCGAGGGATAGGCGGCGCTTCGCCGGCCCCGGGAAGGCGGCAAAATGCGCCGTTCCTCAACACCACTCGGGAACCAACACTGAGCACGTCTGGAGTTTATTTGCGCCGATTAGGCGTTCGCTAAGACGTTCGGCGCGATGCTCGCCGGCATGAAAAGGAGCGAAGCGCGGTCTTTGCCGCCGCGCAATGCTGAAAGGAACTGCACGATGGCGATCCTTGCTCGATTCCTCAACAACCAGGATGGCGCGACGGCGATTGAATATGCCCTCATGGCCAGCCTCATCGCCCTGTTCATCATTGCCGCGGTCCAGACTGTCGGCACGAAAGTGAGCACGGTCTTCACCGAGGTCGGCAACGGACTGAAATGACGGCGAGCGCGCCGGCCTCGCCGTCGCGGCCAGGCGCCCGTCGTGCGGCCGGAGCTATTGCGATTTCAGATCGAACGCGGTCGGAAAATGCGCCTCGGCGACCATCGTGCTCGCCGCCGCGACCCCGATCGTGTCGAGGTCCTGGCGATTGTCGGCGCGGCTCATGTCCCTGAACTCGACCGCTCGCCCCGCCAGATCGTGAAGCCCGAGGCGGTCCAGCGATTCCTGTTCAAGCGCTACATTGTAGCGCAGATAGCTGAGGGCCGCCCTGCCGCCGAGAAGATCGTGACCCAGGTCGCCCACCTCGCGGTTGATGGCCGCTGCGGTCGGGCTTTTGGATAAATATTGCAGAAGCAGCTGGTTGAACGAAGTTGCGTCGTTCATCAACATCGTCGGGATCTCCGACGCCCAGTTCCACAGTCGGGCGTTCATGATGTCCTGGAAGTTGCGCCCCAGATCCCAATAGCCAGTCCCGACCGAAACCAGGAGCAGCTTGTCGTCGCCGGTCGGCCAGCGAAAGGGAAAGCCGTTCAGGGTTGCGATCAGGAACAGGAGCAGCGCCGGATTGTTGTGCAGGCTCACCCCGCCGTCGACGAACGCGCCTTCGGCGCCGCCGCCGATATTGATCTCCTCCGGGTCGAAATAGGTCGGCGCCGCAGTGCTCGCCCGGACCGCGTCGCGAAGCAATATCTGGCGGTTCTCCGGATAGTATCGACCGCCGGGATGGTTGATGAGCGGCCATACGCTGCTGGTGTCGGCCCGCTTGGTGACGATGCATAAGCCCGTTCGGATCGACTCGTCGCCGAGCGTCCTGTCGCCGAAATAATCCGCAAGCTTGCGTTGCAGCGGCTCCGCGTCGTAGCGCCCGCGCAAGAGGCCAAGCCGCGGCAAGCCGAGCTGATCCTCCCGGGCGTTGAAGACCTCGCCGCCGAATTCAAGGTAAGTTTTTTCGACGTCCTCGGCGCTCATGCCGATCGCGAGCGCCGAGGCGATGATCGCGCCGGTGCTGGTCCCGCCGATCAGATCGAAGTAATCGCTGAGCACGAGATCGGGCCGGCCGTGACGCTGGCGCAGGATCTCTTCGATGCGTTTGAGAAAGCCGACCGTGAGCGAGCCGCGAATGCCCCCGCCATCCAGCGCGAGGACTCGCTTCGGTCCGGCGGACGACAGGCGGTCGATGAGGGCCATGCGTCTTTCTCCTTCTTAATGCGTCTCCCTATCATTCCCGCGGAAAGCGGGAATCCAGGGCCCCCCCGCAGCAGCCAGTCCCGATACCCGCTTTCGGATCGAGCCCGCTCTCGAGGCCATGTTCGCCCCGCAGCCGAGGAAGATCAATGCGCGGGCGCCGAACGCGGCGTATTGTTCTCGTCAAGCAGGAGCAGGGACTGCGGGACGTCATGGCGGACGAAATCGCGAAGCGCCGGCAGGCCTACGCCGCCGAGATCACCCGCCGCGTCAGCGACCCGAGGATCGAAGCGGCCTTCGCCGCCGTGCCGCGCGAGGATTTCGCCGGTCCACCGCCGTGGCGCATCGGCTCCGGCGGCCTCTTTGGTCGGACGGCCAGCGACGACGCCGCCCGCCTCTATGACGATGTTCTCATCGCCATCGACGCTAAGCGCGGCATCAACAACGGCCAGCCGTCGCTGCACGCCCAGTCGATCGACGCGATCGGGGCGAAGGAGGGCGAGACGGTGGTCCAGATTGGCGCCGGCGCCGGCTATTACACCGCGATCCTCGCCCATCTGGTCGGGCCGGCTGGCAAGGTCGTCGCCTACGAGATCGAGCCCGACATCGCCGAGCGCGCCAAGGCCAACCTCGCCCGCTACCCCCAGGTCGAGGTCCGCGCCCGCTCCGGCGTCGAGGATCTGCCCAAGTCCGACGCCATCTACGTCAACGCCGCCGCCACCCATCCGCTGCGCGCCTGGCTCGACGCGCTCAAGGTCGGCGGCAGGCTCCTGTTTCCGCTCCAGGCGGCGCACTCGACCGGCGCCATGCTGCTGATCCACCGGCCGGAAAGCGGTGGTATCTGGCCGGCGCGCTTTCTCTCCGCCGTGGTGTTCATCGCTTGCGCAGGCGCGCAAGATCGCGCGACGGGCCGCAAGCTCGACGACGCGTTCCGCCGCGGCGGCTTGGGACAAGTACGCTCGCTCCGCTTCGGCGGCGCGCCGGGCCAGTCGGACTGGCTCCGTGGCGACGGCTGGGCGCTCACGACCGATGCGGCCGAATAGTGCTTGGAGCCGGTCGATGAACTCGGATCGACCGTCCACTATCGCCGAGAGGGGCGAGGAATCATTCCTCCCAGCGGCCTAGTGGGCCGGCTTCCGCTTGCCAGAATTACAATAATTGTCCAGATTTCCCGACCGGAGGCGGTGCTCCTGGGAGCGGTCCTCCCAAAAACTGACAAGGGCGGCAATGACTCGCTTTTTGCACAAGCGGATGTGGCTGGCAGGCGCGTCCCTGCTGGCGATCCTCGTAGGGTCTGGCAATGTAGGCGCCGTTGTCTTCGGGGGCCGCAAGGCGTCGATTACATAATTCCGACGACAGGCTATTACGATTTCAAGGTCGCTGGGGCGGACGGAGGAGGGCCTGGCGGCGGAGTTGGCGCTGTTGTGGGTGGCGAGCTGCTTCTCGACGCGGGCGAAACACTTGACATTGTCGTCGGCGAAGCCGGCGAGAGCTCGTTTAACGGAGGGGTAGGAAATGGCTACGCCGGCGGAGGAGGCGGTGGCAGCTTCGTGTTCGAGGGCGCGCTGCTATTATTTGCCGCAGGCGGGGGAGGGAGCCAATTTTTTTGGGCCCCTAGGCTCCCCCGGAATCGGGTCCGGCGGCTCTCCGTCCGGTCCCGCGAGTTATGGAGGCGCAGGGGGCGGTGGTTATGGGGACGGATTCGACTTCCCTGGTGGAGGTTCTGAGTTTTCGGGCGGCCAGGATGCGCAGAGCGGATCATTTCCCTACGGCGGCAGCGGGGCGAAAGGTTACTGGGGAACGGGACCGTCCGGAGGCTACGGAGGCGGCGGTGGCGCCGGCTACAATTTCGGCGGCGGGGGCGGCGGTGCGCCCGGGGGCGGAGAGGGTGGCGGAGGCGGCTTTTCCTATGTGATTGACGCGGCGCGCGATCCGTTCGGTATTACCGGTGGCAATCCTGTCGTTTACAACGGGAGCGGCTACGTGTCGATCAACTTTGTCGGGCCGCCGGTGCCTGAGCCCTCGACCTGGGCGATGGCGATCGCTGGCTTCGCCGGCCTCGGCTGGCTAGCGCGTCTGCGCGCGCAAAAGCCGAAGCCGGCCTGACCTCGCTCCTATTCGGCGCTATAGCGGGACCGGCGCTTCCTGCGCCACCCTTCCTATAACAGGCCGTCCCTTGCAGAACCGCATTCACTTCATTTCCGGCCTGCCGCGCTCCGGCTCGACCTTGCTTGCGGCGCTGCTCAGGCAGAATCCGCGCATCTCCGCCGGCATGAGCAGTCCCGTCTACGCGCTCTTTCGCTCGATGCT
>PLUH01000215.1:0-1064 GCA_003164825.1 Hyphomicrobiales bacterium | reverse complement strand
CCCGCCGCCAAGGTGATCTGCTGCGTCCGCAACCCGGCGATGATCCTCGACAGCGTCGAGAGGCTTATCCGCCGGAACGCCTGCGAGCTTTCGGGGATTTTCAATTACGATTCGGGCGGCACCGTCTATTCGCGGGTCGAGGGGCTGGCGTCGCCGGCCGGCATGTTCGGCTTCTCCTACAACGCGCTGCGCGAGGCGGTTTACGGCGAGCAGTCGGACCGGCTCCTGATCGTCCGCTACGAGAGCATGGTCGGCAACCCGCTCGGGACGCTCGCCGCCATCTACGGCTTCATCGGCGAGGAGCTCTACCCGCACGACCCGCGCCACATCGAGCCGTGCTACGACATGATCGAGTTCGATCTTCGCCTCGGCACGCCCGGCCTGCATGACGTCGGCCGCTCGGTCGAGGCGCGGGAGCGCAAGCCGATCCTGCCGCCGGACCTCCTCGCGCGCTACCAGAAGGACGCGTTCTGGGAGGACCTCAAGCAACTGCCGCCGACCGTCAAGCTCGTCTGAGCCGTTCGACGCCCCCGTCCGCCGCCATTGCGGGCTTGGCCTTCACCACGTGAAAACTTGAGCGTGCGAGGTCGCTGGCATGAAAAACGGCCTGATCAGCGGCGCCCGCGCAGTATTGTTGCGTCCAGTTTCAAACAACGCCAAATCTCCAAATCGAGCTTGACTTTTAGCTCAGCCGTCGTGATTCTGACTGGATATTATTCGCGGGGGCGATTCCTGCAGACCAGTTGGGGAGGGGAACATGGTTAGAACGGCAAAAGGATTTCTGCTCGCCGGGGCCTCGGTCCTGGCGATCCTGGCGGCTGCGGCGGACGCCCGGGCCGACACCATCACGGCGATCGGGAGCGGCACATATACCATCCCCGTCACCGGGGAATATCTCATCGAGCTGTTCGGCGCTCAGGGCGGGACGGGCGGCGACTCGGGCGGCGCGGGGGGGTTGGGCGCCGAGGTCGCTGTCGTGGAATCTCTGACCGCGGGCACGCAATTGGTGGTCTTTGTCGGCGGAGAGGGCGGGAGCGGGGCGCCGGGCGGCGGCGGCGGCGGCG
>PLUH01000145.1:2983-3948 GCA_003164825.1 Hyphomicrobiales bacterium | reverse complement strand
ACCTGCTCGCTCGTGGCTCGTGGCTCGTGGCTCGCAGCCTGCTCTTCGTCGGCGATCTCAGGTTCCTGCGAAAGAATTTCCTGAATGCGTACCAGCGACGCGGTCCCACGCTGAAAAATGTTGATCACCCATCCCAGCGCGATCACCGGCCAGGTGAGTTGCACCATGTAGGTATTGAACGCTACGAAGGCGCCGATATTCATCTTGCCCATCAGCACCTGCCGTCCGCCGAGCCAAAGCACAATCACAACGGCGGCGCCGAGCATGAGTTCCAGCGTGGGCCAGAGCATTCCCATCAGCCGCACCAGGCCGAGACTGCGGCGGATATATTCCTGGTTGGCGCCCTCGAAGGCGTTCATATCGAACCCAGGTTGTTTCCTGTACTCGTATTCGCTGTACTTGCTCATCTTCTTTCTCCGCAGGCGTTTGACCGCGCTTAGATATACGAGCTGGGCGACTTGCCGATCTCGGAAAGGCATTGAGCTACAGGGTTCGGTTCGGCCCCGATTTTTGGCTTTGCGCGCGCGGGCGGGATTGTAGGATCGAGCAGAAGTTGGAGCAAACGATCCCGCTTGCTGGTCGGGGCGGGGCATCGCTCAACCAAATGCCGGCCGCGACGCCTTAGTCGCGGTCCGCTGGCTTAACCTGCACAGGCCGGTTGCGGAAGTCGTCGTGAATGACCGGCGCAGCCTTGACGCTCGAGATTTGCGCTGGCCCGTTACTTAGTCGTCCGGTACGCTATGGATGTGCGGGTTGTCGTTCATTTGTTCGATGACGGGGTGCGCCATGAGCGAGCAGAGCAGCGGGCTGACTTCAAATCGCAAAGGCGATTCGGCTCCAATCCCACAAGACCCTACCGGCGCCGCGACGCTCCCGGCAGAGAAGAAGGGCGCTGGGCGACGCAAGTTGTTGCTTGGAGCAGCGGGCCTTCTGATCCTGGCCGGCGCCCTTTGGTTCGGCATTCC
>PLUH01000145.1:0-2959 GCA_003164825.1 Hyphomicrobiales bacterium | reverse complement strand
AGGCGGCTGTCGATACGGCGACGGCGGACCTGCAAGTCGCCAAGTCCAAAGTGCGCGGCACCGAAGCTGAGGCCATGAGCCGGCGCCGGGCGCTGCAGCACGCCATGGAGGACGTCGACAACCAGGTCGCACTGCTGCGCGCCAAGGTAGCCGGTGTCGACAAGAGCAAGGCCGAGCTAGCGCTGGCTCAGGTCGACTTCGACCGGGCCGCGAAATTGGTGGTGTCGAACGATACCCCAAGGTCGGAGTACGACCGGCGGCAGGCCATCTTGTTGGCTGCCCGCGCGGACGTTGTCGCGGCGCTGGCCGATGTCCGTCAAACCCGTGCATCGTTGGGATTACCGCCGGAACCCGAGGGGCAAGATCCCGGCCAGGTTCCGCCCGATCTCAATCAAACCTTTTCTTCCGTGCTTCAGGCGCAGGCGGCGCTGATTCAGAGCGCGGCTCAACTCGGCGTCATCCATTCGTTCGACGAGGGGCCCAGCCACATGGTCGAGGCCTTCGAAAAGGAAGGCGACGTCAACACCACCTTCGATCGGCTGGCGGCGGACGCTCCGGACATCAAGCAGGCGGAGGCCAAGCTTGAGGTCGCCAAGCGCGATCTCGACCAGGCCGAGCTCGATCTCCGCTACTGCGACGTCCTCGCCGAGATCGATGGCGTCATCACGCGCCGAAACGTCAATCCGGGCGACAACATCCAGGTCGGCCAGAGTCTAATGGCGATCCGCTCGCTCGACGAAATCTGGGTCGACGCCAATTTCAAGGAGACGCAGCTCGGCGATCTGCGGATCGGCCAGCCGGTCGATCTCTATGTCGACATGTATGGCGACCGCCAGGTGTTCAAGGGGCGCATTTCCGGCTTTACCGAGGGTACCGGATCGACTTTGGCGCTGCTGCCGGCGGAGAACGCAACCGGCAACTTTATCAAGGTGGTTCAGCGACTGCCGGTTCGCATCGACCTCGAGAACTACGATCCGGACAAGAGCCCGCTGTTTGTCGGCACGTCGGTCGTCCCCTACGTCCTCTTCAAAGAGCCGCCCACCGGACCCGACGCGGGAAAGTTCCTGCAGACCTCTGCGCCTGAACCGACTGCAAACCCGCCGGGCGCGAAGAAGTGACAGCCGCGGCGCTTTCGCCCGCGAGACCCAAGGTTGCGAGGAGCCCGTGGCTGATCGCCGCGATAGTCGTTGTGCCGGCGTTCATGGAGGTGCTCGACACCACCATCGTGCTGGTTGCGCTGCGCTACATCGCGGGGGGACTGTCGGCTGCCGCCGATGACGCCGAGTGGGTCATCACCAGCTACCTTGCCGCCAACGCCTTCATCCTGCCGATCACCGGCTGGTTGAGCGCCCATCTCGGTCGCCGCAACTACTTCCTGGCGTCGATAGCAATATTCACCCTCAGTTCCCTCATGTGCGGACTGGCCGGCAGTCTGGGTCAGTTGATCCTGTTCCGTGTCATCCAGGGACTCGCCGGCGGCGGTCTGCAACCCGGCAGTCAGGGGATATTGCTCGACGCCTTCCCGCGGGAACGGCAAGGCGTGGCAATGACGCTGTTCGGCCTTGCCGTGCTGATTGCGCCGGTGGTCGGCCCGACCTTGGGCGGTTGGATAACGGACACTTACAATTGGCGCTGGTGCTTCCTGATCAACGTGCCGGTCGGCATCGCGGCGCTCAGCGCATGTTACGTCGTGCTTCGCGATCCGGATTATCTCGTCGCCCAGCGTGCGGAACTGAAGAAGGAGCCGTTCCATTTTGACGCGATCGGCTTGTCGCTTCTGGCCATCGTCATAGTCTCGTGGGAAGTGATGCTCAGCAAGGGCCAGGAGTGGGACTGGCTGGGGGATCCATTCTGGCGCGTCCAGACTCTCGTCATTTCATTGGTTGGGGGTTTGGTTGCGTTGATCTTCTGGGAGTTGCGTCACCGCAGCCCCGTGGTCAATTTCCGCGTGTTGAAGGAACGCAACTTTGCGGCGTGCTGCATCATCATTTTTTGCGCTTACCTTGCGCTCTTTGCCGCCACCAAATCATTGCTTGGTCTGCTGCAAGCGCTGTTTGGATATGACGCGCTGAAGACCGGGTTGGTGATGTCGCCTTCTGGACTCTTTGCCGTCCTGGCGATGCCGATTGTCGGCCGCCTGATCGGCCTCAAGGTGGATGCGAGATGGCTGATCGCCGCGGGCCTTTTGATCATGACCGCGGGAAACTATTGGATGTCCCAACTCAACCTCGACATCAGCCCAGACCAGGCGGTCTGGCCTCGAGTGCTGGTGGTCATGGGCCTCTCGGTATGTTTTGCTCCCGCGAACGTAGCCGCGTACCTCTATACGCCACTCGCGTTGCGCGGGGCGGCCATTGGTTTGTTGAGTCTCCTAAGGAACGAGGGCGGCAGCGTCGGGGTGTCGTTGTCCCAGACCTTCGAAGAGCGCCGCGATCAGTTTCACGTCCTGCGGCTTGGGGAGTATCTGGGTCCCCTCAACCCAGCCGCCAGCGACTTTCTCGCCCGGGCTCAGGCGTTCTTCGTTCAACAGACCGGCGATCCTGTGGCCTCCCAGCAACTGGCTGTGCAGCAACTCGAAAACCTGCGTCAGCAGCAGGCGTCTTCGCTGGCTTTCTTCGACGTCTTCTGGATGGCGGCTGTGTTGACGTTTGTGGTCACGTTCGCGGTATTGTTCATGAAACGATCGGTGGCTGAGAAGGGCGGGCCCGCAGCTTCAGAATGATTGATCGCGCGTCGCACACGCCGACGTTCGCCAGCCCATTCAGCCGCCGATCTGGCCTACATAGAAGCCGAGACGGTTTTCGACATCGCCAGGCCGATGGAAGCCTTGTTCCATCAGCGCCTTGATCCGCTTCTGACTGGCCGGGCGGTACGGCGGCGAGGAATGCCTCCCATTCGGGCCGAATTTCCGCATCCGATGGCCGGCTCGCGACGTCAACCAGACGCTTGGTCTCGGCAA
>PLUH01000058.1 GCA_003164825.1 Hyphomicrobiales bacterium | reverse complement strand
CGACCGCGACATAATCGGGTTCGCGCCAGCCGGTCTCCGCGAGATGCCTGAGCCAGACATGCAGTCCGTCCGCCGAGACCGCGAAATCGCCCTCACGGGCCACAATCGTCAGCCGCGCGCCGAGCGAGAGCGCCATGCGCGGCGTGAGCTTGATGCTGGGGCCGGGATAGGCGTGGGTGCGGAGCGCGACGACCCGATGCGTCGGCTCGGACGGCGCCCCGAGCGCCGCGGCCGGCATGTAGCCGACGTAACTGTCGCGATCGAGCTGAACCCAGGCCCAGCCCTCGCTCTCGTCGTAGACCATCACGCTCTCGCCGTGGAGCGCTTCGGTCTCCAGGGCAGCGCTTGCGTCGGGGTAGCGCCTGAGCGGCGCGCTTGCCGCGATAATTCGCTTCGCCTGCCCGATTGCGTACCGCGACGCGTCGACGAGACCGCGCAGATGATCCGCCGCGAGGTCGGGGCGGGCAAGGGTCAACCGACGGTCGAACGGGGCGGCAGTCATGGGGTTCAGGTCACGGATTCGGCGCGACGGTCGCCGTCGCGGATCGGCGAAGGGTTAGCACGCGCGGGCACGGACGGCGACCGTGGGAGCTGACGATTCTTTGCTCATCCCCTGTGCGGGTGGTACCTGTGGGAAAAAGGGGATTGCACGCCATGGGCGCTCTCCAGGATCGACAAGACAATTTCCGCGCGGCCCTCGACCCTTACGGCGCTGCGACCCATGAGGTCTTCAACCAGCCGGTCGAACTCGCCGACACTAACCTCTACGATTCCGACGCGGCGCTGAAGGAGGCTGTCAAACGCGAGGGCGCCGGATGGGCGGCGATCGGGCTTGAAGCGTTCGGCGCGCGCGCCGGCTCGAGCGCGTTTCTCGAGCTCGGCGTGCTGGCGAACCGCAACCCGCCCGAGCTCGACACCCACGATCGCTATGGACGGCGCATCGATCTCATTCGCTACCATCCGTCCTATCATGCGCTGATGAAGGCTTCGATCGAAGATGGCCTTCATTCGTCGCCGTGGACCGACCCCGGCGAGGGCGCGCATGTGGCGCGCGCCGCGCGCTCCTATATGCACACCGAGGTCGAGGCCGGCCACGGCTGCCCGATCACCATGACCTTCGCCGCGACGCCGTGCCTCAAACTACAGCCTGATCTCGCCGAGCAATGGCTGCCGAAAGTCCAGGCGCGCGTCTACGATCCGCGCAATGTTCCTGCCGAGCTGAAGCAGGGCGTGACGATCGGCATGGCGATGACCGAGAAGCAGGGCGGCTCGGACGTGCGCGCCAACACGACCCGCGCCATTCCGGTCGGCGCCGAGGGAGGGGGTCACGCTTACGAGCTTGTCGGCCACAAGTATTTCGTTTCGGCGCCGATGTGCGATGCGTTCCTGGTGTTGGCGCAGGCGCCGGGCGGCCTCTCGTGTTTTCTCGCGCCGCGCTGGCGTCCCGACGGAACCAAGAACCCGCTCCAGATCATCCGCCTCAAGCGCAAGATGGGCAATGTCTCCAATGCGTCGAGCGAGACGGAGCTGCGCGGCGCGCTCGGCTGGATGGTCGGGCCGGAGGGGCGGGGCGTGCCGACGATCATCGAGATGGTCGCCATGACCCGGTTCGACTGCATGATCGGTTCGTCCGCCGGCATGCGGATGGCGGTCTCGCAGGCGATCGACCATTGCCGGCAGCGCAAGGCGTTCGGCGCGTTCCTGATCGACCAGCCGATCATGACCGCGGTGCTGGCGGATCTCGCGATCGAGGCCGAGGCGGCGCTGACGCTGACCATGCGCATCGCCCGCGCGCTCGATCATCGCGACGACCCGCACGAGGACGCGCTGGTCAGGATCGGGGCCGCGATCGGCAAATACTGGATCTGCAAGCGCGCGCCGGGCCACGCCTACGAGGCGCTCGAATGTCTCGGCGGCTCCGGGGTGATGGAGGATAGCCCGATGCCGCGCCTCTATCGCGAGGCGCCGGTCAACGCGATCTGGGAGGGGAGCGGCAACGTGCAGTGCCTCGACATTGCGCGGGCGATCCAGCGGTCGCCGCAGACGCTCGAAGCGTATTTCGCCGAGGTCGCCGCGGTGAAGGGCGAAAGCGCGACGCTCGACCGCGAGGCAGCGGCGCTTAAGGACGACATGGCCTCGCTATCCGATTTCGAGACCCGCGCTCGCGATCTCTGCGACCGGCTCGCGCTCTGCTTCGAGGCGGCGGCGCTCATCCGCGCCGGCTCCCCGATCGCCGAGGCCTTCTGCCGATCGCGCCTCGAGACGCGGGGCGCGCACGCCTATGGCGCGCTGACCGGCGTCGACGCGAAGCCGATCGTGAAGCGCGCCGCGCCGCGATGAACCCTCCCGAGCCTCAGGCCAGGCTGCCCCCGCTCCCGGGCTCTTCGACCAGCTCCTCCAATTCCGTCATGGTCTGTTCCACCGTCCGATGATGCGGTTCTTCGTACCAGACGGAGGCGACCCTCTCGACATCGCTCGAGGTGACGCTGACGTAGGTGACGTGCGGCCGCTGCGATTCCAGGAACTCATTGATATCGTTCTCCAGCGACTGGATCGGCGCGGTCACGCCCAAGGAAAATAGCTTCACCCGCATTGCTCGACTCCGATAGCGCTTTGCGTCTCGATGAGAGGGTTTTCGCAGGTGAAGACGCACCCTCCAAGCGTGATCTTAACCCCCCGGCGTCGGATTTAAGGGAACGATTTGGCGCCTTGCGCGTTTCGGGCGCTCAGCACTTCCGAGGTCGCCTCATGAAATTGTTCCGCTGCCAAGTCTGCGACAATATCATCTACTTCGAGAATCGGACGTGCGGTCGTTGCGGCCATCGGCTCGGTTATGTCCCGGAGCTCGAAATCATGGCCGCCCTCGAGCCGGCGGGCGGCGATGCGTGGACCCCCTTGGCGGGCGACCGCGGCCTCAGGCGTTTCTGCGCCAATGCGGATTATGACGTCTGCAACTGGCTGACGCCCGCCGAGGGGCGGGATCGCCTCTGCGTCGCGTGCCGGCACAACGACACAATTCCGGACATGTCGCAGCCGTCGCATCTCGCCGCCTGGCGGGACATCGAACTCGCCAAGCACCGGCTGTTCTACGGCCTGCTTCGCTGGAAGCTGCCGCTAAAGACTCGCGCCGAGGACCCGCGCCACGGTCTGGCGTTCGAATTCCTGGCCGACCCGCCCCATCCTTCCGGTCCGAAGGTGATGACCGGACACGACGACGGCGTGGTGACGATCGCGCTCGCCGAAGCCGACGGCGCCGAGATGGAGAAGCGCAGGGCGGAATTGGCCGAGCCCTATCGCAGCCTGCTCGGCCATTTCCGCCACGAGGTCGGCCATCACTATTGGGACATCCTGGTTCGCGACGGCGATCGGCTCGAGCAATGCCGCGCCGTGTTTGGAGACGATTCGCAGGACTACGATGCGGCCCTCGAGCGCCACTATGCGCGAGGCGCTCCGGCGGACTGGGCGGAGCGGTTCGTCTCGGCTTATGCGACCTGTCATCCGTGGGAGGATTTCGCCGAAACCTGGGCCCACTATCTGCATATCGTCGACACGCTCGAGACGGCGAGCGCTTTCGGTCTCAGGATCAAGCCGGCGATCGACAAGGACGGCGCCCACTCGGCCAGGCTCGACTTCGACCCCTACGTCATAGGCTCGATCGATGAGATCATCGACGCTTGGGCGCCCTTCGTCGTCGCCATGAACAGCGTCAATCGGGCGATGGGCAGACCCGATCTCTACCCGTTCGTCCTCGCTCCCGCGGTGGTCGAGAAGCTGCGCTTCATTCACGAGCTTGTCCGGGGCGCTTCAGCGCAGAGCGCCGCGGACCTGCTGGGCGAGCGCCTGGCCGCGCAAGCTATCGGCGAGGCGGTGGAGATTTGACCCGGATCCGCCAAAACACCCCGTCCCCGAAGGGACGAGGCGTTCGGCCTCTGATGAACGCCTTACTTCCCGAGCGCCTTGTCGGTGATGACGGTCGTGTAGGCGCCGGTAGGCTCCTTGGAGATGACCGGGTCTGAGCCGCCGGTCAGCAGAGTCTTCACTGTGCGATCATAGTCCGCCTTGTCGAGCCGGCCGTCGGAGCCGTCGGTCAGCTTGTTGATCTCGCCCAGCATCTGCGCCTGATGGTGTTCGGTCTGGGCGCCGGTCGTGTCGTTGTCGAGCACGATCTTGACCGCTTCCTCGGGATGGGCGCGCGCATAAGCCCAGCCCTCCATCGACGCCTTGACGAAGCGGGCCATCTTGTCGACGAAAGCCGGGTCCTTGAGCTTGTCCTCCATCACGTAGAGGCCGTCCTCCAGCGTCGCGACGCCCTGATCCTCGTATTTGAACACGACGAGTTGCTCGGGCTTGTAGCCGGCGTCGATGACCTGCCAATATTCATTATAGGTCATGGTCGAGATGCAGTCGGCCTGCTTTTGCAACAGCGGGTCGACGTTGAAGCCTTGCTTGAGCACCTTGACCCCGCCGGGCGAGCCGTCGGTCTTGAACCCGAGCTTGCCCATCCAGTTGAGGAACGGATATTCGTTGCCGTAGAACCAGACGCCGAGGGTGCGGCCCTTGAGGTCGGCCGGGGTCTTGATGCCGGTGTCGGCGCGGCAGGTCAGCTCCAATCCCGAGTGCTTGAACGGTTGCGCGATGTTGACCATCGGCGCGCCCTTCTCGCGCGCCGCCAGCGCCGCCGGCATCCAGTCGACGACCACGTCGGCGCCGCCGCCCGCCAGCACCTGCTCGGGCGCGATGTCCGGGCCGCCAGGCTTGATCGTGACGTCGAGCCCTTCGTCCTTATAGAAGCCCTTGTCCTTGGCGACGTAATAGCCGGCGAATTGGGCCTGGGTGACCCATTTCAATTGCAGCGTGACCTTGTCGGCCGCCTGCGCGGTCGCCGCCGCCGCGATCGCCGCGACGCCTGCCAATGCAAACATGATCGGTTTCATTTTCTAGACCTCCAGTTGAACCACGATCTCCCCAGCGCCGCGCGTTCGACGAACGAGCGCGGCGAGAAGCTCAAGCCTCCTTGGCGCGATAGGAGGCGTGCCAGAACGTCACCCGGCGTTCGACGCCGGCGACGAGCGCATAGAACAGCGACCCCGTGACGGCGGCGACGACGATTGTCGCCCACACCATGTCGATGCTGAGATGACCGACTTCGGTCGAGATGCGAAAACCCATGCCGACCGTCGGGGTGCCAAAAAACTCGGCGACGATCGCGCCGATCATCGCCAGCGTCGTATTGATCTTGAGCGCATTGAAGATGAACGGCATCGCCACCGGCAGACGGAGCGCCAGCAGGGTCTGCCAATAGTCGGCGCCATAGGTCTTCATGAGATCCCGCTCCATCGCGCCGGCGCCTGCGAGCCCGGCGATCGTGTTCACCAGCATCGGAAAGAAGGTCATGACGACGACCACCGCCGCCTTCGACTGCCAGTCGAAGCCGAACCACATCACCATGATCGGCGCGACGCCGACGATCGGCAGCGCCGAAACCAGGTTGCCGATCGGCATCAGGCCGCGTTGCAGGAATTGCGACCGGTCGATGAGGATAGCAACCACGAATCCGGCCAGCGAGCCGAGCGCATAGCCGGCGAGCACGCCCTGGATGGTCTGGCGGAAATCGGCGGCGAGCGTGGGGACGGAGGTTGCGAGCCGGACCGCAATCGCCGAAGGCGGCGGCAGGATGATCGCCGGCACATGGAGGAGCCGGACCCCGGCCTCCCAGATCGCCAGCACCGCGAGGCCGAAGGCGAGCGGAGGCAAAAGATCGCGGAGGCGCTGCAGGGTCATGGCGTGAACGCCATGCGCCGCTCGGCGATCCGTCCGGCGAAGCCGATAGCCCCGACCAGCGCCGCCGACAGCGCCGCCGCCGCGAACAGCGCCGCCCAGATCTGCACCGTCTGTCCATAGTACGAGCCGGCGAGCAGCCGCGCGCCGAGACCCCCGTCCTCGCTCTTGGTCACTTCGGCGACCACCGCGCCGACNNGGCGCCCTGAGCTTGATGAAGGTTTGCGCGTTGGTCGCCGAATAGGTGCGCATGAGATCGAGCTGCAACGGATCGGGCGAACGGAAGCCCTTGACCATGCCGACGGTCACCGGAAAGAACGAGAGATAGGCCGCGATCGCCGCCTTCGGCGCGACGCCGGTGATGTCGAACTGGTTCAAGATGACGACGATCATCGGCGCGAGCGCGATGAT
>PLUH01000400.1 GCA_003164825.1 Hyphomicrobiales bacterium | reverse complement strand
TGCGGTCGCCTATTTTCGCGATTTTGTCGCCCCCAAGAAGCGCTATCGCGCCGCCGACGACGTCGAGCGCGGCGTTCTCAAGCAGATTTCGGCCAAGCTCGCTGAATTGCCCGCGAACGCGAGCGCGGATGAAATCCAGCACGCGCTCTATGACATCGCCCGGCCGGTTCCGCGCTATCAGGACCATTCGGCAAAGGGCGCGACCGCGGCGCGCCCGGGCGTCTCGAACGACTTCTTCAACATGGTCTACGCCGTGCTTCTCGGCGAGGAGCGGGGGCCCCGCCTGGGATCGTTCATCGCGCTTTATGGGCTCGAAGAAACGCGCCGGCTGATCGAGAAGGCGCTGGCCGGCGATCTTGTCCGCGAGAGCCAAGCCGCGGTCGCCGCCTCGTCCTGACCAAGGCAGGGCTTCCCGGCCCCGCCGTCAGGATTGATAGGGCTGGACGCAGCGCCGCGCCCTATTCTGATGCGGCCTGCCTCAAGCTCGGCCTGCCGCCGCCAAAGCCGATGATCGTTGTGACCGTCTGGCGCGAATCAAACCGAGCACGGGCAGGCTCGCAATGATCATGACCCAGGTTGTTGGCTCCGGAGCCGGAGCCGCCGCCGACAGATCAAATGTGACGCCGTCGTAGCCGAGGAGCGGTTCGTTGGCGCCGCAGCATGAGATATTGTAATGTCCGGGATTGCCGTTCGCCGCGCCGATTTCGATCTCGTAGTTATTGGCGAGGGCAATGCCGACCCCGAAGTCATCCACCACGAAGCCGTCGGCCAAGGTGGGATAGTAGATGATGTTGTTGACGCCCCCGCTGTCAAACGTCCCAAGAACGGCGGTGGACGAGAAATCATCGCTGCCGAGCGAGCCGGTTATCCCGGTGACGAGATAGCCTGTCCCGGCGGGGGTATCGGTTGGCGTCGAACTGAGCGTGATCGTTCCGCTGCCGGAAAGGCCATCGCCGCCGCTGATCGTCCAGTCGTAAACGGCGGCGGACGCCGGCGTCGACAAAATGACACGCCCAGGATCGCCGCAAACGCCAACCCGCCCGAGAACCACACCGATCTTTGCATGTTGAGGCAACTCCCTGCCAATGCGCCGCCATGCCGAAAATTCACCTGACGATTTCGGTTGTCAATCGTCGCTTCAGTCAGGCTGAGCTGTGGCTTGAGGCGCGAAACCCAGCGCCGCGCCGCTATCTATATTGCAATTATCGCAGATACTTAGCGCGCGTATCTGCGTGACGGACGTGACCAAGTGAAGGCAAATCTGCGGCTCCGGTCCCTGCGGACAAATTTACGTGATCCTCGGTCTGGGCCGTGCTTCCGGGCGAAGAGCGGGGACCGCGTCCGCGATCGTTCATCGCCCTCCAGGGCTCGAGGAGACCCGCCGGCTGATCGGGAAGGCTCTGGCCGGAGACCTTGTGCGAGAAAGCCACCCCGCGACGGCCGCGACCTGACCGGCGCGAGGGGGGAAGGAGCCCGCAGATTGCGCAAGCGAGGCCAAGCGCCGTTTGGTCGTGGAAAAGCCCCTGTTCGGGGCCAAAATGTTCCTTGTTATGGGCGACAATCCTCCCTGTTACGCGACAGAAATCTCCCTGTTAATTCTGCCTCGCCCAGGCGGCGCGCCGGCCCCTTTTCCTCAGACAGGACCGGCTCTTTTCGTCAATAAGCGGCCCAACGGGAGCTGAATCCTCATCGTGGTCAAAGGCTTACGTTTTTTCTTTTCCAGAAACAAATTTCGTGCTAGAGTCCATCTTTGGGAAGGCTCGAAGCCGCGCGTCTGTCCAATCGCAAAAAATGTTCGCGATGGCCATTTTGTGGCCTTTGCGTGGCGCTTCAATTCAACTATATAATGATGTTATTTGCCTCGATCGCCGCTCAGCGCTGGCCGGAAGGGCCGGCCTTGAGCGCGGCCGCAAGCGTCCGCATGTCCGCCCACGCAAGCCGCTTCTGCGCGGGCTGCCGCAGCAGGTAGGCGGGATGGAACATCGCGAGCGCCCTGATCGGCGGCCCGCTGTCGCGCTTGTAGTCGAACCATGAGCCCCGCACGCGCGTGATCCCTCCCTGGACGCCGAGCAGCGTCTGAACCGCGGAGCCGCCGAGGCAAACCAGGATTTCGGGACCGGCAAGGTCGATCTGCCGCCGGATGAAGGGCAGACAGGCTTGTGTCTCCTGCAGCGTCGGGGTTCGATTGCCGGGCGGGCGCCACGGAACGACATTGGCGATGTATACGCTGCGCCGATCGAGCCCGACGGCGCCAAGCATGCGATCCAGCAATTGCCCGGCTCTGCCGACGAACGGGCGGCCAATCCTGTCTTCGTCCCCTCCGGGGGCCTCGCCGACAAACATCACCTTCGAGCCCGGGACGCCGTCCGCGAACACCAGCTGCGTTGCGGTCCGCTTCAATGCGCAACCGTCGAAGTCCGCCATCACGGACCGCAACGTCTCGAGATCGGTCGCCGCTTCGGCGAGCGCGCGAGCCGCAATCTCCGCGGCTTCCGGCGGCTTGCCGCCGCCACTCTGACGGGCCGGCGAGGCTGTCTCGAGCGCGGTGGACGGCTCGCGCGCCGAGCCCGGCGCATTCGGCCCGGGGCGCTGTTCCGCGCCCGAGCTTTCGGCGAACCGGTCATGCGGCGTCTCATCGAGCGTAGCCTCGACGCCGGCCCGAACCCACCACCGCAGCGCCTCCGCGGCGTCGGTCGCGCCCAATCGAAGATGACGTGAATCGTTGGTCGACGACAAAGGTTCGGCCCGGCCTCGATGCTTGGCGCCCGCGCCAAGGCAAACTATCATGCTTGGCCCCGAACCGCATCGTCCGCGGGATCATGGGCCCGGTCGACGGGAAGATGTTCAGACGCGATGGGCTTCCCGGACACGGCCCGTGACGGCGAAGGGGACAATGGCTGACGATCCGACACTGCCCGCGCGCGAATCGATGGAGTACGACGTCGTCATCGTCGGCGCGGGTCCCGCCGGCCTCGCCGCCGCGATCCGGCTCAAATCGTTGGACCCCAATATCTCTGTTGTCATTGTGGAAAAGGGCTCGACAGTCGGCGCGCACATCCTCTCGGGAGCGGTGATCGATCCGATCGGGCTTGACCGGTTGACGCCCGACTGGCGCTCCGATGCGGAATGCCCGCTCAAAACTCAGGTCGTAACCGATCAATTCTATTTTCTGACTGAAAAGGCAGCGGTGCATTTGCCCAATTGGGCGATGCCGAAACTGATGGGCAATCACGGCAATTACATCGGCTCGCTCGGGGCGATCGCGCGCTGGCTCGGGGCGCGCGCCGAGGCGCTCGGGGTCGAGATTTATCCCGGGTTCGCAGCAACGGAGCTTCTGTTCGGCGACAAGGGGGAAATTGTCGGCGTCGCGACCGGCGACATGGGCGTCGGCCGGGACGGTCATCCGAAAGCCGGATTCACCCGCGGGATGGAGTTACGCGGCAAATATGTGCTGCTCGCGGAAGGCGCGCGCGGCTCGCTGTCGAAACAGGCGGTCGCCCGCTATGGGCTTGATTCCGCCAGCGGGCCGCAGAAGTATGGCATCGGCCTCAAGGAATTGTGGCAGGTCGCCGACGACCGATTTTCGCCGGGCCTCGTCCGACATACGTTCGGCTGGCCGTTGTCGAAAGGCGCGAGCGGCGGCTCATTTCTCTATCACTACGGCGACCGGCTCGTCTCGGTCGGGTTTGTGGTCCATCTCAACTATCAGAACCCGACGCTCTCGCCGTTCGACGAGTTTCAGCGCTTCAAGACCCATCCGCTCGTGCGCGGGACCTTCGACGGGGGCAAACGGATAGCCTATGGCGCGCGCGTGATCGCCTCGGGAGGCTGGCAGTCGGCGCCGAAACTCGTCTTTCCCGGCGGGGCGCTCATCGGCTGCTCGGCAGGTTTCGTGAATTTCGCCCGCATTAAGGGTTCCCATAACGCCATATTGTCGGGAATGCTGGCCGCCGAGAAGGCGCATGCGGCTCTGGTCGCCGGGCGGGCGAATGACGAACTCACCGACTATGAGAATTCCTGGCGAGACACCGAGATTGGACGCGATCTTTACAAGGTGCGCAATGTCAAGCCGCTCTGGTCCCGATACGGTCTCATTCTCGGCGTCGCGCTTGGCGGCTTGGATATGTGGACCAACGAATTGTTCAAATCGTCGATTTTTGGCACCCTCAAGCATGGCAAGCCGGATAGCGATACGCTGAGGCCGCTGTCCGAGGTGACGCCGATCGTTTACCCAAAGCCGGATGCGATGCTAACATTTGATAAAGCATCATCGGTTTATCTTTCCAATACCAACCATGAAGAGGATCAGCCGGTCCATCTTCGCCTGCATGACCCGGACGCCCCGATCCGCGACAATCTTCCTCGCTACGGGGAGCCGGCGCGACTCTATTGTCCAGCCGGCGTTTACGAGGTGGTGTACGCGAACGAGGCGACTCGCGCGGAGCCCCGGTTCGTCATCAACGCCCAGAATTGCGTCCATTGCAAAACCTGTGACATCAAGGACCCGGCGAAGAACATCGAATGGACTCCGCCGGAAGGCGGCGGAGGACCGAATTATCCGGATCTTTGAGTTGTGGCGCAAAATCGCCGCTTTCGGCTGCAAGCAAGGGTTTACGGGAAGGATTCGCGTGTGGTTCCTCGAAGAGGGCAGAGCGGCGTCCTGCGCCGCGGGTTCAACGCCGTTGTTCGCTGACGGACAAACGTGGGAAAGCGCGAGATATGCAAAACCGATCGAAGGTTTGGACGCAGCCGGTAGCCCTTTTCCTGGCCGTGGGCCTGTCAGCGGCTGGCGCCGCCGCCTCGGCCGCAATTTCCGTGACCGACCCCGGATCGGAAAAACTGGAGATCGGCGACAGCCAGCCCGGCAATTATCTGTCGGCGTTGATCGCCAGCGCCGATCGGGACACTCTGGCGGCGGAAGTCTACTACCGGGAAGCCCTCCGAGCCGATCCTCGAAATCCCGATTTGCTCGAGCGCGCGTTCGCAGCAGCGCTCTCCAATGGCGACGAACCGAGCGCCGACGCGCTCGCGGAACGGCTGCTCGTGCGCGACCCGAGCAATAGCCTGGCGCGCCTTTCCATCGCGGTTCACGATATCGAACAAGGACAGTTCGCCGCTGCACGAGCTCACCTCGCGAGCGGGGAAGCCATGCGCGCGCGCGATTTGACGACCGCGCTGCTGACCGCTTGGTCCTATGCGGGGCAGTCCGACCTCCGCCACGCGCTCGATACGCTCGACCGCATTCGCGACCCGTCAGTCCTCGCGTTTCGCGACTATCACGCTGGACTGATCGCCAGTTTGCTCGGAGATTCCGCGGAGGCGCAGCGGAGGCTGAAGTCGGCGTACGACAACGACAAGAGCAGCCTGCGCTTCGCCGATGCTTACGCGCGGGCGTTAGACGCGCAAGGCGACGTGGCCGGAGCGACGAAAGTTTACCAGGATTTCTCGGTCGTCATTCCCCATCACCCGCTGATCGAGCGAGCGCTTGCGGACCTTAAGGCGAACGAGTCTCTGCAGCCGCTGGTTCATGACGCGAAGGAGGGCGCCGCGGAGGCGCTCTATGGCCTGGGCAGCGCAGGGAGCCGCCAAGGGGACGAACTTCCGGCGCTCGTCTATCTGCGATTGTCGCTCTACCTTCGACCGTCGAACGATCTGACCGCGGTGACGCTGGCCAGTCTTTTCGAGCAGCTGAAGCAAGGCGACCAGGTCATTGCCGCCTACCAGATGGTGTCGGCGTCGTCGCCGCTGAAGTTGGGCGCCGACATCCAGATCGCGCTCGAACTCGATAGTATGGGAAAGACCGACGAGGCCACGCAGCGCCTCACGCAAATCATCGCCGCGCGGCCGCATGATGTCGAAACCCTCAGCGCATTGGCCGAGTTGCAGCGGTCCGCCAAGAAATACGTAGAGGCGGCGGCAACCTACGACCAGGCAATCGCCGCGGTCGCAATACCGCAACGTGATAATTGGACGCTGTTCTATTTCCGCGGGATTTGTTACGAGCGATCGAATCAATGGCCGAAGGCCGAGGCGGATTTCAAGAAGGCCCTGGAGCTCAATCCGGACCAACCTATGGTTCTGAACTATCTCGGCTATTCCTGGGTCGACAAAGGGCTCAATCTGGAAGAGGCGTTCAAGATGCTCCGCCGGGCCGTGGAGCTGCAGCCGAACGACGGCTATATCGTCGACAGCCTGGGGTGGGCTCACTTCAAGTTGGGACAATACCAGGAGGCGGCCCAGACGCTGGAAAAGGCGATCGACCTGAAACCGGCTGATCCGGTCCTGAATGACCACTTGGGGGACGCCTATTGGCGGATCAATCGCCGCACTGAGGCGCACTTTCAATGGAATCATGCCCGGGACATGGGCCCGGATCCGGAGGATCTGCCGGCAATTCTGAAAAAGATCGAGATTGGGCTTCCGGACCTCACGACCGACACCGCGGCGCCCAACGCTTCGGCGCAGAAGGAAGGCGGGGGTTGAGGCCGCGGCATTAGGCCCAATGCGATGGCGGCGCGCGCCCGCGAAGATCAATCTGACGTTGCGCGTGATTGGGCGCCGGGCCGATGGCTATCATGAACTCGAGAGCCTCATTGCGTTTGCCGGGCTGTGCGACTGGATTGCGTTCGAGCCCGGCCGCGATCTGGTTCTCGAGGTCCTCGGTCCGCGGGCGGTCGAGGCTGGCCCGATCGACGAGAATCTGGTGTTGCGCGCCGCACGCGCGCTCGCGGCGCAGATCGCTGAGGTGGGGCTCGGCCGCTTCCGTTTGGTCAAGCGACTGCCGGCCGCGGCCGGACTTGGCGGAGGGTCCGCGGACGCCGCGGCGGCCTTGCGGTTGCTCGCCGACGAGGCGCGATTGTCGGTCGACGATCCACGAGTGCGCGCTGCGGCGACGGCGACGGGAGCGGACGTCCTCGCCTGCCTTCGTCCGCAGGCCCGAATGATGACCGGCGTCGGGGACCAACTCGGTCCATTGATCCCGCTGCCAAAGATGTTCGCCGTTCTCGTCAACCCCCAGGTCCAGGCGCCGACGCCAAAGGTTTTCGCTGCGCTCGGGCTCGCGCGGGGTTCGACACTCGAATCATCCGCCAGTTCGTTCGACGGGCTGGGGAACGGTACGGCGGCCATCGTGGATTTTCTCGCCTCGAGCCGAAACGACCTGGAAGCGGCGGCGGTCGGCATAGCGCCGGCAATCGCCGTCGTGCGCGAGAGATTGGCGCAGATCCCGGAGGCCATCGCGACGGGAATGTCCGGATCGGGAGCGACTTGCTTTGCCTTGTTCGGCGATCGCCGCAGTGCGACGCTAGCGCGGCGCATTGTCGCCGCCGAACGCCCGGACTGGTGGGTCGAGGCGACCGCCATCCACTAGTTCGGCGTATCGCGACCATAAGGAACGCTTTTGTCCCCCATTCTCAGGAGCGAGCCGCTCCGAGACCCCTACCCTCTCAGCGCGGCGCGCCCCATGACATTGACCTCCACGCCCGACAATCCCGCGCCTCACGGCGCGATTGAGGAACATATCCGGGCCACCGACGGCGTCCGCTTGCGGACCGCGCGCTGGGCGCCATCGTCGCCGATCGGAACAATCGTTCTTCTCGGCGGGCGCGGCGAGTTCATTGAGAAATATTTCGAGGTGATCGGCGAATTGCTCGCTCGCGGCTTTGCCGTCGCGGCGATGGATTGGCGCGGCCAGGGCGGGTCGGACCGGGCGTTGCGCAATGGACGCAAGGGACATGTCGACGATTTTTTTCAGTTTGAAAGCGACTTGGACGCTCTCCTGACAAATGTTCTGGAACGCAACTGTCCGCGGCCCTGGATTGGACTGTCGCATTCGATGGGCGCCGCGGTGCTTCTCGGCGCCGTTAGCTCCGGACGTTGCCCGTTTGACCGTCTCGCGCTGACCTCGCCGATGATCGCGGTCAAGGGGCTAAATCATCGCGGCGGGGTCAGGGTGCTGGTCGCGGCGCTCGACAGCCTGGGAATGGGCGGCGCCTTCGCGCCCGGAAGCGGGGGAGAGAACCAGTGGCGGGCCTCGTTTGAGGGAAATGTCTTCACTTCGGACGAAGGAAGGTTTGCCCGCGTCGCGAAACTTGTCGCGACATGTCCCGACCTCAGGTTGGGCGGCCCGACCATCGGTTGGACTCATGCGGCTTTTCGCCATATGAGTCGCCTCGATAAATCCCCGTTCCCCCGAACGTTGCCCCCCATACTGATCGTCGCGGCCGGCGCGGATCGGGTGACCGACACTTCCGCGACCATGCGGCTCGCTTCGCGCCTCGGCGCGGCCCGAGTCGTCGTCATCGAGGGCGCGCAGCATGAAATTCTGATCGAACGCGACGTCGTGCGCGCGAAGTTCTGGGCTGCATTCGATCAATTCGCAGCCGGCTTCGCATCGAAGTCGTCTCAGCCGGAAATGACGCGGGGCGAGATTTAGGACCAATCCGGATGGACTGGAGGCCGAACGCCGAGAACGATCGGCTCGCCCTTGCGATCCTCGCGGGGTTTCTCATCGCCCGTCTCGTCTTTGCGTTCTCGCTCGGGCTCGGGATTGATGAAAGCTATACGATCGCGATTTCGCGCCGCTTGAGCCTGTCCTATTTCGATCATCCTCCGCTGCATCTGTGGATTGCCCATTTCGCCGCTCTCGCGGTCGGCGAGAATGTCGTCGCGCGGGCGCCGTTCGCCGCTCTCTTCTTCGCAACGGGTTGGATCTTCTACCGGCTGACGAGCGGGCTGTTCGATCCGCAGGCAGCGCTGGTCGCACTTTTCGCCCTCAACGTTACGCCATTTTTCTTTGCCTCGGCCGGCAGTTGGATCGTTCCCGACGGCCCGCTGCTTTTTGGCTTAGCGCTGGCCGCGTTCGCGGCGGCCCGCCTGTTCTTTGCCCAACCGCTCGACAACGGTTCTGCATGGCGGCTTTGGCTCGTGGTCGGCGTCGGGCTGGGGCTGGCGGGACTGTCGAAGTACAGCGCCGCGCTGACCGCCGGCGGGCTGGCGGCTTTCGTCCTCATTGCGCGCAACCAGCGCCATTGGCTCAAGCATCCCGCCCCTTATGCCGCGGCGATTGTCGCGTTGGCGATGATCACGCCGGTCATCGTTTGGAACGCGCAGCACGGCTGGGCGTCATTCGTGTTTCAGGGCGGACGCGGTGTCCCGGAAGGCGGACTACGGCCGGCGCAGTTCATGACCATGGTCCTCGGCCAGATCGCCTTTCTGTCGCCCTGGATATTCGCGCCGCTGGTCGCGGGCCTGGCGAGCGCGTGGCGTCAACGGGCGGACGAGCGGCGCCTGTTTCTGCTTTGCCTCAGCCTGCCGCCGATCGCTCTCTTCACGGTGACCCCGCTTTGGGGCGGCCGCGGCCAACCGCATTGGACGATGCCGGGTTGGTTCTTTGCCTTTGCGCTGATGGGCGTTTGGCTCAAGCAGTTCGGCGTCTCCGCCGGCGCGCTTCGCCGGTGGGCTATCGTTTCGTCGGTCCTGCTGGCGGCGATCGCAGGCGCAGTGATCTTGCAAGCGTCGACAGGCTGGCCTTCGCTGGCTTTGGCCCCAGGGTCGGGCCTTGCCGATCCGACGCTGGAGGCCTTCGAGTGGCGCGATCTCAGGAAAGCGCCGATCTTTGAGCAGTCGCCCGGCTTCGTTATCGCTACGAAATGGTCGGACGCGGGAAAAATCGCGCTCGCCCTCGGACCACAGACCCCTGTTTTCGTGCTTTCAAACGATCCGCGCGGCTGGGCGTTCCTGGACGACAGCGCGAGCTTCGTCGGGCGGAGCGGAGTCATTGTGACGCCGGCCGCCGACCTCGAGTCTGCTCTTGGCGCCGCCGAGCCCTATTTTGCCGCGCTGGGACAACCCCAGTTCCAAACGCTTGGTCGTGGCGGCCGCGCCGAGGTCAGTCTCGCGCTCATCCCCGCCGGCGGCTTGACGCGAAGGCTTCCCATGTTTTATCCGGGCGCGGCCGGCAGATAGCGTTCATCGACGCCGAACGAAGCGAGCGTGGCGTGGAATGGCAAGCGATGAAACGCCCGGGCGATCGAAGCCGACAGTGTCGGTCGTTGTCCCGACCTATCAAGAATCGACCAACATTCCGATCCTCTTTGATCGCATCAAATACGCGCTGAACGCGGAGCCGTGGGAGTTGATCGTCGTCGATGACGACTCGCCTGACGGAACCTCGAGCGTCGCTTTCGCGCTCGCGGCTGAAGATCGCCGCATACGCTGCTTGAGGCGCGTCAATCGCTCAGGTCTTGCAGGCGCGGTCATCGAGGGGTGGATGTCGTCGAGCGCGGACTTCGTCGCCGTCATCGACGGCGATCTTCAGCATGACGAGTCAATCCTCCCGAAGATGTACGAAGCGCTCGCCCAGGGCTCGGGCAATTTGGCGATCGGCACCCGGTTGAGAGACGGAGACCTCGGCGGCAGCCTTTCCCCGGCGCGCCAGGCGTTGAGCGATATGGGGGCATGGTTCTTCAGACGAATCGCAGGGGCGGCCGTCGCTGATCCGATGAGCGGCTTCTTCATGATTCGTCGCGAAATCGTCTCCCGCCTCGCTCCGCGTCTTTCGCCCGACGGCTTCAAGATCCTGGTCGACGTTATTCTGTCGGCCGGCGGCGGTCTGAAGATCGTCGAAGTGCCTTACGTGTTCCGCAAGCGCAACTCCGGCGAGTCCAAACTGACGCCGCTGGTCGGCATGGACTTTCTCGGCCTCGTCGTTCACCACGCAAGCGGGGGTCTGCTGCCTATTCGATTTGTGCTGTTTGCTTCGATTGGCGCTGTGGGTCTCCTCGTCCATATCGTGGCGCTTTCGGCGGTTCTTCACTGGTTCAGAATGTTGGGCTTCGAGGCCGGGCAACTGATCGCCACGATTCTGGCGATGGGGAGCAATTTCATCTTGAACAATGAAATTACCTACCGTCCCTATCGCTACAGCGGGCCAAGCCTGGTCGCCGGCTTTGTGGCGTTCGCACTGGGGTGCAGCGTCGGGGTTCTCGCCAATATCAACGTCGCGTCCTGGCTTTATACCGCCGATGAGACTTGGTGGGTCGCCGGGCTTGCCGGCGCTTTGCTAAGCGTCGTCTGGAATTATGCGGTCAGCACCAATCTCATTTGGCGACGACGCCATCGTTTGAGGCCGTCGAAATGAGCGTGACTTCATTTGACCGACCCGGCGCCCGAGCACAGCCGAAACAATCCGCGAGATCGCGGCTTTCATGCCGCCTGCGCAGTCGGAACGCGGGCAAGCAGCCTGCAGAGACGGGCGAGGGTCTCGCGCTGCCGTGGCCGCGGCACGACAAGATCGACCATTCCATGAGCGCGTAAGTACTCCGCTCGCTGGAAGCCCTCCGGCAGGCGCTCTCGAATTGTCTGCTCGATCACGCGAGCGCCGGCGAAGCCGATCACCGCTCCGGGTTCGGCGATGTGGACATCGCCGAGCATCGCGTAGGACGCCGTCACGCCGCCGGTGGTTGGATTGGCAAGGACCACAATGTAGGGGAGCTTCGCCGCGCGGAGGCGACGGACGGCGACCGTGGTGCGCGCCATCTGCATCAGCGCGAACATCCCCTCCTGCATTCGCGCGCCCCCTGATGTGGTGAAGATCACGAACGGCGTCCGCCGCTCGATGGCCGCGAAGATGCCGGCGACGATCGTCTCCCCCGCCGCCAGGCCGAGCGTTCCGCCTTGAAAGGCGAAGTCCTGCACTGCGATGGTGACGTCTTGTCGCTCGAGTTTGCCGAACGCGACCGTGACGGCGTCGGCGGCGCCCGCCTTGACGCGGTTTTCCCTCAAGCGGTCGACATAGCGCTTGATGTCGCGAAACTTCAAAGGATCGGACGGCGTTTCGGGCGGGATCAATTCTTCGTAGTCGCCATCGTCGAACAGCGACGAAAGACGGGCTTTGGCGCCGATCGGCATGTGATAGCCCGAACCCGGGACCACCATCAGATTGGCTTCGAGATCCTTGTGGAAGACCAGCTGGCCGCTTTCCGGGCACTTGACCCATAGATTTTCCGGCGTGTCGCGACGCAGCAACGAACGTATTTTCGGCGGCACGACGTTGGAGATCCAATTCATTGGCTGTCTTGTCTCCGGCGATCTGATCGCCAGTTGCGAGCAAAGGTCACTTTGGGACGGCCCGCAGACCTCGCGCGAGCGTTTCGACCAGCCCGGTCACCGCGCCGACCGTCGACGGGGTCGCGGCCTCGCCGTTCAGCGACAGTCTGATCGCGTCGACAAGGGACGACCCCACCACCACCCCGTCGGCGGCTTCTGCAATCGCGGCCGCGCCGTCGGCGTTCTTCACCCCAAACCCGACCACCACCGGCAGCTTTGTGTGCCGCTTCAGTCGCGCCACGGCCTCGCCCACCAGTCTGGCGTTCGGCGCAGCGGATCCGGTTACTCCGGTGATCGAAACAAAATAGACGAAGCCGGCGGCGTTGCTCAGGATAATCGACAATCGGGCTTCGTCGGTGGTCGGCGCGACCAGCCGGATGAAGGCCAGTCCGGCGCGGCGAGCCGGCAGGCAAACCTCGTCGTCCTCCTCGGGCGGGCAATCGACGATGATCAGTCCGTCGACGCCCGCGTCTTTGGCGTCGGCCAGAAACGTCTCGACCCCGTAGACATAAATTGGATTGTAATAGCCCATCAATATGAGCGGCGTGTCCCCGTCTTTCGCGCGGAACCGCTTCGTCATCTCGAGCGTCGCCCGCAGCGTTTGCTCGGCCTCGAGCGCCCGGCGACCCGCGGCCTGAATGGCAGGACCATCCGCGATCGGGTCGGTAAAAGGGATGCCAAGCTCGATCAGGTCCGCTCCGGCGGCCGGCAAGGCCGCAAGGATGGCCGATGACGTCTCGGCGTCCGGGTCGCCGGCCATTATGTAAGTCACGAGCGCGGCCCGGCGGTCTGAGGCAAGACGACGGAAGCATAAATCGAGGCGGGCGGTCATTGGCGGCTCGTTAGCATGATGGCCGATTTTGCGAAAGCATGGGCGAGAAAGCGGAGAGCGGCGCCCGTAACGCCCGCGGAGGCCGAATCAGACCGAGCCTCTCGACCGCGCGGGCGAATTTCGATAGACGGAGCGAAGACGTCATGCTGGCGGCGTCAGGTCGGCGCATGCGCTATCATGGGGGAAATGTGAAGCTGCTCCTTTTGCTTGCGCCGTGTGTTCTGGCGCTGTGGGTCCCGCTCTACAATTCGATCCCGCCTGTTCTTTTCGGCATTCCATTTTTTTACTGGTTCCAGCTGGTCCTTATTCCCGTCTCTGCGCTCGCAATTGTTGCCGCGGATCGGATTGGGAGGGATTAGCGATGTTCGACCATCTCAACGTCGTCGCGACGTCCGTTTTCGTATTCTTTTTTGGCCTGGTGTCGGTGCTCGGCTTCGTTGCAGCGCGCTGGAAGGCAGCTGATCTCGATCACATCGACGAATGGGGTCTTGGCGGCCGGCGCTTTGGCCGCTGGATCACTTGGTTCCTGCTCGGCGGCGACCTTTACACCGCCTATACGGTCATAGCGATTCCCGCGGTGGTCTTCGCCATCGGAGCCTACGGCTTCTTCGCAGTGCCATACACCATAATCATCTACCCGTTCTTGTATTTGACCTTGCCGCGGCTGTGGGCGGTGTCTGAAAAACATGGATACATGACCGCCGGCGATTTTGTGCTCGGCCGCTATGGGCACAAGGGATTGGAGCTCGCGGTCGCGCTGACCGGGATCCTGGCGACTATGCCTTACATCGCGCTGCAGCTTGTCGGCCTGGAGAAAGTCATCCTGGCGCTGGGCTTCGGCGGCCAAGGGATCATGGCGCACGCGCCGATCACCATCGCGTTCGTGATACTCGCGCTCTTCACTTACAAGAGCGGCTTGCGCGCGCCGGCGATGATCGCGTTCGTCAAGGACGCGATGATCTACATTTTCATCATCGCGGCCATTGTCATCATTCCGTATGAGCTCGGCGGCTTCGGCGCCATTTTCGACGCCGCCGGCCGGGCGTTTGACGCCAGGGTCGCGGCAAATCCGAAGCTCGCGGCCGGCCTGACGCTTCAACCCGGGCAGGTCGGTCCTTACATCACCCTCGCGATCGGTTCGGCGATGGCGTTATTCATGTATCCGCACGCGCTGACCGGCGCGCTGGCGGCCTCAAGCGGACGGGCGATCCGCTTCAATACGATGACGCTGCCAGCCTATTCCTTCGTGCTCGGCCTCATCGCTTTGCTCGGGCTGATGGCGATCGCCGCCGGAGTTAAGGTCGAGACGCCGCAGGACGCGGTGCCGCAGCTCGTGCTCTGGGCCTTCCCCAGTTGGTTCGCGGGCTTTTGCTTTGCGGCCATTGCGCTCGGGGCGCTGGTGCCGGCGGCCGTCATGTCGATCGGCGCCGCCAACACCTTTACCCGCAACATCTGGAAGCCGTTCATTCGCCCGCAGATGTCGCCGCGGGAGGAATCGCTTCTCGCCAAACTGGCATCGCTGGCGGTGAAGATTGGCGCGCTGGCGGTGATTTTCTTCATGCCGACGCGGTTCGCGCTCGACCTGCAACTGCTCGGCGGAGTCTGGATGGTGCAGATCTTCCCGGCGATAATCTTCGGCCTCTACACCCGATGGTTCAGCGGTTGGGCGCTGGTGATCGGTTGGGCGGCGGGCATGATCGTCGGCACGTCCCTCTCCTGGACCGGGACGGCGTGGGTTCCGGTGCACGCGCTCAAGTGGGACATACCCCTCGTCGGCGATGTCGATCTCGGCCTTGGCTTCGCTGCGTACAACGGCCTGACCGCCGTGATCGTCAACGTGCTCCTGTCGGCGGCGTTTTCATTGGCGCTGCGCTCGCGCGCCCGCGACGAGACTTCGCCCGCGGACTATCAGGATCGGGCGCTCGCCTGAACAATCGAGTGGAATGTTGGTCTGCGGGCTCTTTCGAACGACAATGATCGGAGGCGGGAATTGAGCAAAGTTGCATTTTTGGGCTTGGGGGTGATGGGTTTTCCGATTGCGGGGCATCTAAAAGTCCGCGGCGGACACGAGGTCGTCGTCTACAATCGAACGGCGGCGACGGCGGCAAAGTGGGTTGGTAAATTCGGCGGGGCAAGCGCGCCGACCCCTCGCGCCGCGGCGGCGGGATGTGACATCGTTTTCGCCTGTGTCGGCAACGATAGCGATCTGAGGGCGGTGACGCTGGGCGAAGAGGGCGCGTTCGCCGGCATGCGGCCAGGCGCCGTCTTTGTCGACCACACGACTGCGTCGGCGAACGTCGCCCGAGAACTCGACCGCGAAGCCAAGCGGCGGAAATTCGGTTTCGTCGATGCGCCGGTTTCCGGTGGCCAGGCCGGCGCGGAAAGCGGCCAGCTCACGGTGATGTGCGGGGGCGATAGTGAAGACTATGCGCGCGTCGAGCCGGCGATCTCGGCATACGCTCGCTTTTGCTGCCTGATGGGGCCCTCAGGCGCCGGACAACTGACGAAGATGGTCAATCAAATATGCATCGCCGGATTGGTTCAGGCGCTGTCGGAAGGGCTTGGTTTCGCCAAGGCGGCCGGACTTGATCAGCAGCTGGTGGTCGACGTGATCTCGAAGGGCGCCGCGCAGTCGTGGCAGATGGACAACCGGCACAAAACAATGATAGCGGGCGAATTCAATTTCGGTTTCGCAGTGGAGTGGATGCGCAAGGATCTGGCGATTTGCCTTGATGAGGCGCGCCGCAGTGGCGCTTCGCTGCCGGTCACGGCGCTGGTGGATCAGTTCTATGGCGAGGTCCAGGCGAAAGGCGGCGGCCGTTGGGATACGTCAAGTCTTATCACGCGCCTTTAGTTGACCGGCGTGAGACCGTTCGATGATCGATCGAATGATCGACCTTGTCGTCGCCGGCCTGACGCTGACGGACCTGTCGTGTGAAGAAGCGTTGCGTGTTCGCGGTATGGCGCGCGGGCGTCGGTTGAGTAACGAATTCGGCCTGGCGCGGGTGTCGTAGGTCGACGATCGAGGACTTGATGATGATCGAAGCAGGGCCCGGCGACGGGGAGAAAGACCCGTCGGCGGCGCCGACGCCAACGTCTCATGACTTTTCCGTCGTTCAAGGCTTTCAAGTTGTCGGCGCCGATCATCATGTCGCGGGCCAAAACGCGGGCGGCGACGAAGAATGGCGCGGCGCTCTGCGGCTCGAATTGGAGACGCGGGCGGCTCGTTTTCATCATGCCGTAGATTCCGCGATTGTGCTTTCGAACGATGGCGTCATTCGCTGGCTGGGCGATCCGGTCGCGAGATTCTGCCTCGGTCCAAGCGTGCTAACCCCCGGGGCCGTAATTTTGGCTGACGAGGCCTTGCCAGTTACAGCCCGGGACATTGTAAAGGCGCGAATTGACCTTTGGCTTGCGGCAATGATGCGGCGCATTCTGGGTCCGCTCTTTGCCCTCGACGCTTTGCAGGAAGGATCGGAGGTCGTCCGCGATTTGGCCGCCAGGCTCGCCCGATCGCTCGGGATTTTGGAGCGCGAGCCGATCAGAGGGCAAATCAAGGCGCTCGACCAAACCGAGCGAGCGGAGCTCAGAAAGCACGGCGTACGTTTCGGCGCCTATTACATTTTTTTGCCGGCGTTGATTAAGCCCGCGGCAAGGACGTTGGCCCTTCAGCTGTGGAGTCTTCAAGCGCCCGGCGACGGCGGCGCGCTCCTCGCTGCGCTTAGCCAAGTTGCATCGTCGGGTCGGACCTCCCTTTCGTTCGATAAGGCAATATCGAGGGAGGGCTATCGCGTCGCCGGCTATCGGCCGTGTGGCGAACGAATTGTGCGCGTTGATGTCATTGAACGTCTGGCTGGGATCATCCGCGGGGCGATTGTGGAGGGCCAGGCCAGAGCTCCGCTTGGGCCTGGCCATGGAACATCGAATGGATTCGTCATCAGCGGCCAAATGACCTCGCTGACCGGATGCGCGGGGGAGCAATTCGCTTCAATTTTGCGCTCGATAGGATTCCGAAGCGTCGAGATGAAGCGATCGGAGTTTATCGGATCTCCGCCCGCTGTTGAATCGCCTGAGGAGCCGAACGCCCCCTCCCCCACCGAAACTCCCGAGGTCGCGGCGGACGGCCGAGCCCCGCCGGCGATGGGCTTCGAAGAGGAGACTCCCGTCGATGTCCTTTCGGCCTCGTCCGAGGCGCCGTCGGCTGATGGGCCCCCTTTAGACATCGCGCGGCCGGATATTCCCGCCGACGGATTGTGCTCCGACGCCTTTGGAACCGATTCCGGCGCGGCGTCCGCGGCCCCGCTGGCGTCGGCGATGAGCTCGGAGGATGAAAAAAACTCCGAAATGATCATCGTATGGCGGCCCGACAGGAACGCGTTTTCCCGCCGCGGGATCGGCGACAAGATCCGGCGAGACCGCGATCCGACTCCAAAAAGCGAACACTCAGAGAACGGACCACTNNCGGACCACTCGGTCGCCAAGACGATACCGACCGCAGACCGGCTGCCGCCGCCGGAAGAACGCGAAACAAAAGCCGGCACAAGGGGCCGCTTTCCAGCTTGGCGCAGCAGGACGGGCGTAAAGCCGCCGCGCGGCCGCCTGGGAGCGCGGACGTACGCGAAGCCGTCCGCTCCAACGAAAAACATCGCCAAACCGCGGGCGATCGTGATATGCCCCGTTCTCATCCAGGGTCAGAGCGTCAGCCCAGGGCGAAGGTCGACCCGAACTCGCCGTTCGCCAAACTTCTCGAGCTCAGAGACCTGCTTGAAGGACAAGCCAACAAGCGCCCTTGACGAGGAGCGACCATCGTTGAGGGCATCGGATCACGAGAGTCGCCGTAGCAACCTCGAGTAAAACCCGGTCAAACGAGAACAGAGCGTGGATTCTATCAATTGTGCGTAGCATGAGGACTTGGTTATGACCTATGTGGTTGTGGAAAACTGCATAAAGTGCAAATATTTGGATTGCGTAGAAGTATGCCCTGTTGATTGCTTCTATGAGGGCGATAACATGCTCGTTATTCACCCGGATGAGTGCATCGACTGCGGCGTCTGCGAACCGGAATGCCCTGCCGAGGCGATCAAGCCCGACACAGACCCCGACTTGGCGTTCTGGCTTAAGCTAAATGCGGAATACGCGAAATCCTGGCCAAACATAACCAGCAAGAGGGACGCGCCGCCCGACGCCAAGGAATTCGACGGGCGGCCCAACAAATTTGCCGAATTTTTTTCGCCTGAACCGGGGCCGGGAGACTAGGCCCCAAGCGCCGTCGGTTCGGCGCACTCTTAACCATGGGCCACCGTTCTTGGGGGCGCCGGCTCATCTTCTTCTTTGATTCTTCGACGATTTTGTGCTAAACGACAAATTAATCGCGGAGCGGAAATCCCGAGGCGTCCTCGGACAAAGCGCGGTTTCGTTGACAGAAGGTCCGCTCGGCGTTTTGGAGAGCGGTGCTCGCGCATGGGTTTTCAGCGTGCGCGCGAGCGGCCGCGCGTGGAGAGTTTGACGATGGCGGCGCGTAATAAGTCGAAGAAGACAATAAAATCAAAGACAAGGAAAACAAGGCCCGCCTCCAGCGCGAAAACGGCGTCAAAGCGCACATCTAAGGAAGCGTCCTCGTCCAGTGTGCGAAGTCGGGTCGGCAAGAGTAAGCCGGCGTCGAGGGCGACAGCCGCGCGCAAAACCGTACGAGCAAAGATGAAGAATATCGTAGCGAAACCTTCGAAGCGAAAGCGGAAGAGCCCCGGCGCTGGAACTGCATCTCATAAGCGAGGCGCGGCGAAGAGGCTCGCAAAAGCTGCTTCCGCCAGGAAGCCGGCGGCGTCAAAGAGCCCGAGCAAGGCCGTGAAAAGCGCGACCGCCGTTAAAACAGCGTCTTTGGGGCGCGCGCGCACGAAAGAGGCCGAAGCGAAGTTGGCGTTGGAGATTCGAGGCGCGCCGGAAGCTCGAACGGCCCCTGACAAAACCGTGACGGCTGTCGCCGGGCCGAAGCCGGGTCCCGCTCACAGCGTTCACGTCCCTGGGGATTCGACTGAATCCGCTTCGACGGCGAAATCGGCCGCGCCGGCGGTCAGGGTCCAAAAGGCGGGGGGGTCCGAAGAGGCGGTCGCCAAGTCGCTTAAGACTGCCGGCCAACGTCAGGGTTTCAAACTCAATGAGTTTGTTGTTTATCCGGCTCACGGTGTTGGTCAGATCGTCGCGATCGAAGACCAGGAAGTTGCGGGCTTCAGGCTTGAGTTGTTCGTCATCAGCTTTTCAAAGGACAAGTTGACCTTGCGCGTTCCGACCTCCAAGGTTTCAGGGGTCGGAATGCGGAAGATATCCGATCCCGACACCGCAAGGCGCTCACTTGAGATTCTGACCGGACGCGCGCGCGTCAAGCGCACCATGTGGTCGCGTCGTGCACAGGAATACGAGACCAAAATCAATTCGGGCGACATCAACGCGATCGCCGAAGTCGTGCGCGACCTCTACCGTTCGGAGGCGCAGCCGGAGCAGTCGTACTCGGAGCGACAGTTGTATGAGGCGGCGCTAGACCGGCTGGTGCGCGAGATCGCGGCGGTCCAGAAGTCGAACGAAATCGACGCATTGAAAACGGTCGAGGGCCAACTGCAGAAGGGTCAAAGTCGAGCTTCCAAGTCCGCCGGGCCACAGGGCGCGGGGAGCGAGATCGAGCAAGCCGCCTAGGAGTTCGGTTCCAGCCGAACTTGGCGGCTTCGGCCCTTGCGGCGGGGTTCGGGCAGATGCCTGCCATGCGCGGTCTTGCCCGGCATCTGATTGGTTCTAATGAATCGAACGTCGGCGGGGGAAGTTCCGGCGCCCCGCCGTTTGTTGAATGCCTGATTTCCTGTCCCGGCCCTCCCTTGCGATCGACGCCGCATTCAAATCCGCAGGTCGGGGACTTGGCCCTTTTCCACCTTGGGAAGCGAAGTTCGATTGGTCGATTTCAATGACTGTCTATCCGATGATCTCGCTGTGGATTTTGGTCCTGACCGCGGCGACTTTGTTCTGGGTCGCCCTGACCGATTTGCGGGAATTCAAAGTCCGAAACGAACTGGTCGTAATCTTGGCCTGTCTCTACGTCGGTTACGCCCTCTTCTCGGGGGCTTGGGTTTCCATGCAATGGAATTTTGCCTTCGCGCTATTGATGCTTGCCGGCGGGATATACGCTTACTCGCTTCAGCACATCGGCGGCGGCGACCTTAAGCTGTTGACGGTGGCCTTCCTGTGGACGGGGCCATGGCTCGCCGCGCCATTCGTCGTTCTGCTCCTGCTGTTTACTGGCATATACTATGTCGCCGCCAGGCTCGGCTTCGCCGCGGCGCGGCGCACCTCGGCCGGGCTTCGAATTCCTCTCGCCCCATCATTGGCCGGGGCGCTTATCGGAGTGTTTGCGTTGGGTCTTATCGGCCCGCACGTTTGAGGTTTTGAAGAGCCGCTCTGACGCTGTCGCGGCGGCCCGGTCCTCGCCTTCGCCCACTATCGACAGGACGATCAGGGCGACAGGGCTTTATCCAAGGCAAGCCACTGCTTGGAAACCCAGGTTCCAACCAGACCGATCGTAGCGATGACTGCGATCAAGAGGATTCCGAGCAATACCGTGTATTCTATTAGAGCAGCGCCGTTTTCGTCCTTCAGAAATTGACCGAAAACCTTCAATGCTTTGGACATGGCCGCACCCGCCTGACTTACAAATTGCACCAAGTAGAGACGCTCTTGCGCCGCACGAAGGCCGCTCACTTCCGTGATCACCCAATTATCTGTTAGGGAAGGGCCAGGTCAATACCTAGCGAAACCGGGGACTACGAATCTGGGAAGGGTTTTGACCATCGTGCGAGGCTAATCCCGACCTCGACAGGAAGTCTCGCGTAAAACGCGGCGTCACACTGCTATTATTTGGGCCTTTCCCTCGCCCGATTTCCTCTCATTAATCCCGGATAATCAGGCATTTTTGGCCCGACTTTGAATTCTGATCATGTCACTGACGGCTTCTGCGGGTTGCAAGCCAGAGTTTGCCGCCTGGGATTCTGCGCGCCGGAGCAGTTNNCCCCAGAAAGAGCGATGAAAATCTCTAAACTCCGTCGCTGGATTCTCTCGCGGTCTATGACTGTATTTTGTCAAAGCGTTGCAAAATTTGGCCATTGTGCCGCCCACCCGCCCGAACGCGTTGACATATGTATAAGGACAAGCAATAGGCGCTGGAAGAACTTTCAGGGGCAAACTGGTCCTCTAGGGCAGGGGTCGCGAAAGTGATGCGTCGGAGCACAAATCTCGCGATCCTCACGGTCGCGGTTATTCTTGGGGCGTTGGCGGCGTTTCTTGCACGAAGCTGGCTGCAGAGCCATTCCGAGCGCGCGAATGCTGATCAGACGGTATCGATCGTCGTGGCGAACCGAGCGCTTGCTTTTGGCCTTCCTATCTCCGCGGACGACGTGAGGGAGATCGCCTGGCCGGCGAAATCGAGGCCGCAAGGCGCGTTCGCTAACTTTGCCGAACTGGCCAAGGACGGGAGACGGATTGTCATTTCCCCGTTTGTCGGCGATGAGCCGATTATCGCCTCGAAAGTGAGCGCGCCGAACCAGAGAGCTTCGTTCTCGGCGGTGATCGAGAAGGGCAAGCGCGCGGTGACTGTCGCGGTCGACGATGTTCGCGGGGTGGCCGGCTTCATCTTTCCTGGCGATTTCGTCGATGTCGTCCTGACGCGAACCAACAACACCAATGGTCCGCAGGATTTCGCCGAAGTGATATTGCAGCACGTGAAAGTGTTGGCGATCGATCAAATGGCGGGCGAGCGCCAAGAGCGCCCGACGGTCGCCAAGGCGGTTACGGTCGAGGCCAGTCCGGAGCAGGCGTTGAGGATCTTGCTGGCGACGAATGTCGGCAAGCTATCGCTAATTTTGCGGCAGCCAGCGGAAGTGGCGATCGCCCCTGACGCCAAGGTCACCGATCGCGACCTCTTCGGGGGCGACGCGGCGCCAGTGACTACGGCGGTGGAAAATCCAAGACCGCCGCCGGCGCTGTCGCAAGTGTCGTACCTACTGCCGCAGCCGCCGCCGGTCGTTCGCTCGCCCGCGCCGCCTCCGACCGAACCGGCCACCCGAAAGATCACTATCGTGAGGTCCGTCAAGAGCGAACAATACGAAGTGCCTCGGGAGTCGAGATGACAGATGACCGCCGCGTGTCGGGACAGCAGGAGAAACCCTTCCGCGGGTTAACGAGGGCGCCGAGGCGCCGGATCGCTCGGTCGGGGAGCCGTGGTTGGGCGGGAATATTCAAGGCCGCAGGCGCGGCGGCGGCCGGCGCTGGCCTGTTATGGACCATTAGTTCAGCGTTGGCGGAAAAAGGCGGTCCATGCCACTCGATAAAGCAGCAGGTGAGCGCCATCAAAGTGACGCTCTATAAATCGCGTACGCTTTGTTTTTCCGGCCCGTTCTCGACGGCGGTCATTGGCGCGCCCGAGATCGCGGACGTCTTGCCGATCACGGAGTCGATGCTCTACGTCCAAGGGAAAAAGGTCGGCGCGACCAACATTTCCGTATTTGATCAGCAACGGCATCTGGTGTCGGTCATCGACCTCGAGGTGGCGCCCGATACAACCTCGTTGCAAAACAAGATCACGGCCAGCACCGGCGGCAGGGACATCAATGTCACCAGCGCGAACGGCGAGGTTGTTTTGAGCGGCGAGGCGACCGACGCCGTCGCGGCCGCCCGCGCGGTCGAAGTCGCGAAAGGCCTGTCGCAAGACGCGCCGGTCATCGACGCGATGAAGGTGGCGCCCTCGCAGCAAGTGATGCTGAAGGTACGCATTCTCGAAGTCGACCGCAATGCGGGCCGCGACCTCGGCATCAACTGGTTCGGCACGAGCCACAACGTGAGTTTTGCGACCGGGCTTGGCGCGGCCCAGACAACGGCTGCAAACAACAGCGGAGTCTTTCCGGGATCGGGCTCGACAGAGTCGTCTTTCGGGGTGTTGCTGGCCAATGTCGTCAATACGCATGGCGTCAGCATCAATCTGCTGCTTTCGGCGCTCGAGGAAAAAGGTCTCGTCAGGAGTTTGGCCGAACCCGATCTCGTCGCGCTGTCGGGAGAGAAGGCGACGTTTCTCGCCGGCGGCGAAATTCCCATACCGGTGGTGGAGGGCACCAACGCGACCAACGGGACGCTTGGGGTCGGGGTCAACTACACGCCGAACGTCTCGATCGAATGGAAGCAATACGGCGTCGGTCTCGATTTCACCCCCACCGTGCTCAACAACGGCATTATCAATTTGCAGCTGAACCCGTCGGTGACCGAGGTGAATACGGCCAATAGCCTTAACATAAACGGCACGACGGTCCCGTCCTTGACTGAGCGCAAGGCGCACACCGCGGTCGAACTGCGGGACGGACAGAGCTTCGCCATTGCCGGCCTGCTCCAGGCGCAATCGTCCGATACCATCAATCAGCTGCCCTGGGTTGGCAACCTGCCAATCCTTGGCGCGCTTTTTCGCTCCACCGACTTCCAGAAGAACCAAACCGATCTTGTCATCATCGTCTCGCCGCATCTCGTCAGGCCGGTGCGTCCGGGACAGCATCTCGCGACGCCGTTCGACTCGTCGCTTCAGGCCAATGACATCGACCTGTTCCTGATGGGCGATACCGAGCGCCAGAAGAGATATACCGACTATGTGACGAGCGGCGGAGGCCTGCAGGGACCATACGGCCACATCCTCGGCGCTCAATGACAGCAATCTGGATTCGGGCGACGATGCCAGCCACAGTCGAGCGCTGCATTATGCGCAGCCCACTCGCGATCGCGGCTTTGAGTCTGCCGATGGCGTTTTCGGGCTGCGCCGCGACCCAGGCTTTCGACGCTCCGTTCGCCGATTATCAACAACGGACCATCATGGTCGCCACAACCGGAGGCGATTCTCTGGCGGCCAATACGGCGCTTCAGACGGCGACTCCCTGGCCACGATACGCCAACGATACCAACATTCCGGCGGACGGCGCACGGATGGCCAACGTCGTCAAGCGCTATGAAAGCGGCGCGAGCGATAGCGGCGCCCAGGCGCCGTCGTACGGCGGGGCCGGCGGAACGAGCGGAATGAGCGGAATGAATGGCGCCTCGACAGGACTGGGGATGGCGAGTTCGCCACCCGCCTCGGGGCCGCCGCAGCAATGATCAGGAGGCCCGTCTGCAAGATGACGGCGGCGCTCGTACTCGCGAGGATGAGATCGCTCCGGGACGACTGCGATGGGTCCGCGCTCGTCGAGGCGACGATCGTCACCCCATTGTTGGTCAGCCTCTTTCTCGGCGTGTTCGAATTCTCTTGGTACTTTTACAATCAGCAACTTGTCGTCGCGGGTCTCCGCGACGCCGCGCGCTACATGACCCGAATCGAACTGACCAACGGCAACAGCAATCCGTGCGCCCAGAAGGATCAGAACGGCGACCTCTACACGGCCGAGGCGGCGAACATTGCGACCACTGCCCAGCCCGCCGCCGGCGGCGCCGCGCGAGTCACCGGCTGGAAGGCGGCCGACGTCACAATCAGCTGCCTTCCGAGCGCCGCGCTCGACAACGGCCGCTACGCCGACGGCTCAGCGAGCATGACGATCATTGATGTCGCCACCAGCTTCGCCGACCCTTCGCTCGGAGTGTTCTCGGATCTGGGTTTGAAGGCGCCGCTGCTGTCTTTCTCCCATCAGGAGCGATTCCTGGGGCCCGGTTGATGAGCATGTCCTCGTTCATCGCGCGACTGATTCGAGATGAGGACGGCGGCCCGCTGGTCGAGGTCGCGATCATCCTCCCGATCCTGATCACTTTTCTTTTCGGCGGGGTCGATTTCATGAACGCCCTTTACCAGTGGAACGCCGCCGCCAAGGCGGCCGAGATCGGCGCGCGCATCGCGGCGGTGTCCGACCCTGTGGCGTCCGGCCTGAACTCAATTCCCGCCAATGTGCTGAGTTCGAGCGTCGCCTCGGGAAGCCCGATGCCCGATTTCACCGTCTCTTGCGACGGCGGCGCGGCGGCTTGCGCTTGCGTGAGCGGCGCCTGCGACGGCATGGGCTCGTATTCGGCGGCAGCGATGGGGCTCATCGTTTACGGGCGAAGCGGGAAGGGGACTTGTACGACCCCCGACTCCGAGTATTTCGCCGGCATGTGCAACATTGATCCGCCGATCGCTCCGCAATACGTCACCGTCGTTTATGCGCAGACGGGCCTTGGTTACGCCGGCCGGAGTGCCGGACCGGTTCCGACGATCACGGTTTCGCTCAACGCCGCCTCGTCCAAGACCAAGCTGCCGTTCAAGTTCTTCTTCCTGCCTTTTGCAGCCATCGACATACCGCAGGTTACGACAACGATAACGGGGGAAGCCTTGTCAGCTTCAGCCGCCAATTAGCGCCGTCGGAACGAGGGCGCTGCCGAGAAGGCCAACCGCAACCGGATCTTTGGCCTTCAGCGAGCGACCAAACGGTCCGCCGCCTCCTGGCCCATGGCGATGAAAGCTCGAGATCGCTTGGCCCGGCGCGCATCTGCGTTGTGGCGCGATACGAATGGTTTGATGGCGCCCTATGTCGCCGTCATGCTGCCGGTTCTGGTCGGCTTTTCCCTCCTGGCCCTCGACGCCTCGCGCCGCATGAGCTTGCAGACGCAGATGCAGGCGGCCGCCGACGGCCTCGCGCTCGCCGGCGCTCGCGAGCTCAACAAGGGGGCGGGGGCCGAGTCGCGCGCAATTTCCGCGATGGCGAACGCCTATGGATCGACGAAATCGGCCAACACGGTGGTCGGCGTCGGATCATCGCCGACACTTACCTACACCTACGCCTTCTATTCCAGCCTCTCGGCGGCGAGCGAGGGGGTCAGCGGCGTCGAGGCGAACGGGGATTCCGACGCCAAATACGTGGCCGTCAAAGTCACGCCGCAGACCTGGTCAACCATTCTCCCGGCGACGTTTTTGGCCAGTGTTCCAACCAACGCGTTCGCGGTCGGCGCCGACGCGGTCGCCGGTTTTGCCGGAACGACCGTCTGTTCGGTCGCGCCGATCTTCGTCTGCAACCCCTACGAATCGAGTTCGGGATCGATGACCGACGCGCAAGCGACGGCGGCCCTCTACGCAGCGTTCGACAACCCCGCGATCCTTCGGCGCCAGCTGAAGCTCAACCGAAACGGCGTCGGCCCCGGCCACTTCGGTTGGCTGAATACCGCCGACGGCTGCAATGACTCGGCTTGCATGGCCACCAATATCGCAGGCGTGAGCGGCGCTTGTTACAGCGACGCCGGCGTCAGCCTTGCGATCGGCAATACGAACGCCGTCGAGCAATATTTGGACGCCCGGTTTGACATCTACAACCAGGACCCGCCGCTCCCCGCGTCAAGCGCCGACCCGCCGTCGGTCAATGTACGAAAGGGGTATCTTCCGGGACACAAGGCGAAGGCAGTCGACTGGTGCACCGCCGCGCCGGCCAGCGCCTCGAGCGAGTATTATACGTACCCTTCAGATAGAACCGTCGGCACGGTGACCAAGGATTCCGCCATCCTGACCGAAGTCGCGAGCACGACCGGCGTTACGACCGGCGAGCCGATCGTCGACGCTGCGGGCGCCCTCGCGAGCACCTCGGAAAATCCCGCCGGCGTCTCCGGCTCCGGCGGCTCGACGATTACTGTGTCCAGCCAAGCCAGCGAGACCCAAGCTTCGGACGACTTGACGGTCGAATGGACGACCAGCGGATTGCCGGAGGACGTGTCGTTTCCGAGCCTCGCCGGCGCCGAGGGCGACGGTGAGTGGGATTGCGCCGACTATTGGGCCATCAATCATCCGCGCGGCCCGTCGGCCGCCACCGTCGGGACTGCGCTCGGCGGCGTGTGTGGAACCCCGGAGCAGACAACGGTGAGCCGCTACCAGGTCTACCGACATGAAATCGCGGACGGAACAGGCGCGGGGGGGATCGCCGACTGGTCGGGCAGAAATGGCTGGGCGAGCAACGGCCAGTCGGACCTGCAGGGCGCAAACAGCCCGCCAGGCAACTTTCAGACCGAGAGCGGCGCCCCGTTTTGCGCCAGCGCGAGCGGCGTCAGCGGCGTCGATACGACGACGGGGGGCGTCGATCGCCGCAATCTGATCGCGCCAATCGTCAATTGTCTTGCTCAGACCGCTCTCGGCAATATTACCGGGGCGGGCGCGTCCTCCGAGACGCCGGTCGCCGCCTTTGGCAAGTTCTTCATGACCCAGCCGTACAGCGCCCTGAATGATGGCAATCTCTATGGCGAAATCACCGGGTTGGTGAGTTCGGCCGACAACGTTAAAATCTTCAATCTCGTCCAGCTTTACCGCTAGCTGAAAAGGATCTGAAAGATCACATGCCTGACACGGTCTGCCGAGAAGGGGTCGATCCAATCGTCTACGGAATCCCGGCTTCCACCTGCGCGGTCCGCTCGGTCATGATTGTCCAATTCGTCGTCTCGCCGCCCTGGCGAGGCGGTTGAATTGCGGCGGTGAAACAATGACGATTTACCTGATGCAAGGAACCGATGACGCGACGAGAGTCGACGAGATCGAGGGGAAACTCAAATCGACGATTCCGGATCTCAAGCGGGTCCCCAGTCTCGAAGACATCGATGAAATATCAATCAATGGCGTGGAGCGATCCATCGTTGTCCTGGTCGCGGCGGCGCCTGAGATTGGAGACGTCGAAAATCTGATCGACGTTGTCAGCCGTCATCCGCGAAACATATTCTTCATCGTCATTGGCGGTGATATTTCCGCCCGGGATTATAAGCGGCTTATTCAGTCCGGTAACGCCGACTGGGTTGCCGAGGCCGGACTCCCGCAGGAAATTCTCGAAATTGTCGGGCGCGTCAGTGCGCCCGCGCCCGCGAGAAACGCTCACGCGGCTGAATCACCGGTCGTTGTCTCGTTTGTTCCCAGCGCAGGGGGAGTAGGCAATTCTACGCTCGCGATCGAAACCGCCATCCATCTTGTCAGGGACAAGTCGACGACGGACGCCAAGGTCGCGCTCGTGGATCTCGATTTCCAGTCCAGCCACGTCTGCGACTACCTCGACATCGCGCCCAAGTTTCAATTCGACGAGATCGTCGCTGCGCCAGGGCGTCTGGACGACCAGTTGCTGAGCGCCTTCATTAGCCGCCATCCGAGCGGACTGGATGTTTTTGCCGCGAGCCGCAGCCGACTTCACACCCGTGATCTCGACATCGAGGCCCTGTCCGCGCTGTTCGATCGCATGGCGCATCGATATGCTTACATCGTCATCGATCTACCGCTCTCGGTGCATTCTTGGACCATTCCGCTGCTTGCGGCGTCGAAGGGGATTCTGGTCACCGGACTCAACACCATTCCAGGCTTGCGGCAAATCGAGGAGACGCTTCGCGCCCTGCGGGCGGAGGCGTTGATTACCGCCGACAAACGGGCGGTGGTCAACCGGTGCGATTTTGGCCTCTTGCGCAAGGTGGTCCGAGCCGACCATGTCGCGCGGATTCTCGGCGACGAGAAGCGCCTGTTTGTGAGAAACACCCGCGTCGCGCTTGAGTGCGTGAACCTCGGAACGCCGATGACCATCGCTTATCCGTCGGACAAGGCGGTCAAGGACATTGCGGCGATTGCGGACTACTGCGTGGCGCTGAAATCCGCCGCGCCAAAGCGAGTCTAGGCGCCATGCCGCCGGCCATGGCGGCAGCCAATGGTAATCTATCAGTCGATCGGAAATGGGCCATGGGATTTCTTAGCAGCAAGAACGCGGGCGAAAACGACCGGGCGGTTCGGGATACGGGTTCAGAGTCGCCATCGGCGCGCCAGGACGATTTCTATGCCGATTTGATCACGCGCCGGCCGGGACTGCTCGATGAGAAACTCAAGCTGCACGAACGCATCATCGATGAATTCAATCTGACGGCGCTGGAAAAGATGCCGTCAGACGAACTGGCGAAGCAGGTTCGAACCTATGTCGCCGACCACGTTCGCCGCGAAAGCCTGTCCCTCAATCAGAAGGAACTCGACATTTTCTCCAACGAGATCATCGCCGAGATGACCGGCTATGGACCTATCGAACCGTTGCTGAAGGACCCCACGGTCACCGACATTCTCATCAACACGCACAAGCGCTGCTACATCGAGCGCTTCGGCCAGCTGCAAGAGACCAAGGTCCATTTCAAGGATGAAGCGCACCTCCTGCGCATCATCAACCGGATCGTCTCGGCCATCGGGCGTCGGGTCGACGAATCGTCGCCCATGGTCGATGCCCGGTTGCGCGACGGCTCACGCGTCAATGTCGCGGTCCGGCCGATCGCCGTCGATGGACCGCTGGTTTCGATTCGCAAGTTCGCCGAGCGCGCCCTTGACATGGGCCGGCTGATTGAAGTCGGGACTTTGCGGCCGGCGATGGCGGAGGTTCTTGCGGCGGCGGTCGCCGGCAAGGTTTCGACGATCATCGCCGGCGGCACCGGCAGCGGCAAGACCACGATGCTCAACGCGTTGTCGAATTTCATTCCCAACCGCGAGCGCCTCATCACCATCGAGGACGCGGCGGAACTGCAGCTCCAGCAGCCTCACGTCGGCCGGTTGGAGACCCGCCCCGCCAACATCGAGGGCAGGGGCGAAGTCCGGCAGCGCGACCTTGTTCGCAACGCGCTGAGAATGCGCCCGGATCGCATCATTGTCGGCGAGTGCCGCGGCGAAGAGGCGTTCGACATGCTGCAGGCGATGAATACGGGCCACGAAGGTTCGATGACAACGATTCACGCCAACTCCCCCCGCGATGCGCTCAAACGGCTCGAGCAAATGGTCGGCATGGCGGGGACGCCGATGACCCTGAACGCCATCCGTAGCCAGATCGCCTCCGCGATAACCCTTGTGATCCAGGTGCAGAGGCTCCCCGACGGCGCCCGCCGAATGACCAGCGTCAGCGAGATCACCGGGATGGAGGGCGAAGTCATCCAGATGCACGAGATCTTCAAATTCGTGAAGGACTTCACGGACGGCAAGGGAACGCTGCACGGAAGCTTCAAGGCGACGGGACTTCGTCCGCGCTTTCTCTCCGACCTCAAGGCCTATGGCATCGACGTCCCATCGACCTGCTTCGACCCGTCGCGAAACCTGTGAGTCGGAACGATGAGCGACCTTTGGATCATTTATTGTGTCGTGTTCGCTGCGGTCATCCTCGCCGTCCAAGCTCTGTATTGGCTAATTGTCGGCGCGCAGCGCCGAGGCGCGACCCTCAAGCGGCGACTGGCATTGAGCGCCGGCCGCGCGGCCAGCGAGCCGGTCGACATTCTCCGTCAGGAGCGGGGTCTTGCCAATCTCGATCACCCGAGGTTCGCGAGCTTGAACGAGTTCCTGGCCCAGACGGGCGTGAGAATTTCCTTACTCGCGCTCTGTCTATGGACAGCCTCGCTTGGGGCGATGGTCGCTTTCGCGCTCTTCCCGTTCCTTTCCCTCTGGGCCGCCGCGGCGGCCGGTTCGGCCGTCGGCCCGCTGGTTGTCGTCGTCTACTTGTCGATCGTCCGCCGAAGGCGGATCGATCGCTTCACCGCCCAACTGCCTGACGCGCTGAGCATTATCGTGCGCAGTTTGCGGATCGGCCACCCGTTTGTGAGCGCGATCGGACTTGCCTCGAGGGAAATGCGCGACCCCATCGCGGGCGAACTCGCCATCACAGCGGAGGAAATTGCGTTCGGTCAGGACATCACGACGGCTGTAGCCAATATGCATCGCCGCGTCGGCCAGGATGATTTGCTATTCCTGGTCACGGCCGTCAGCGTCCAGAGCCAAACCGGCGGCAATCTGGCCGAGGTGCTCGCCCGGCTCGCGACTCTCATGCGTCAGCGCAGCACGCTCCAGCTCAAAGTCAAGGCGCTGAGCGCCGAAGGGCGATTGTCGGCATGGTTTCTCACCGCCATGCCATTTATACTTTATGGCGCCATTCGACTGCTTTCGAAGAATTATTTTGGCGAGCTGGCCGCCAGTCCACTGCTTGTTCCCGCCCTGGTTTACGGGTGGGCATCCCTCATTGTCTCCAATATTATCATCTACCGAATGGTGAACTTCAAAATCTAGGTCGACAACATGGACGGTTTGCTTGTTGCATTCGTTTCGGCTGCGTTCATGGCGGTCGCTGGGATTGCCTTCGCCGTCGGTCAGCTGGTCACGAGCCGCAATCGCTTGCAGCGACGGTTGCCTGCTGCCGGCGCAAGGATCTCGGAGGCCCTGACCGGCGCCTCCGGCGACGGCATCGGCGCCTTGGTGGCGCAGCGTTTTACCGAAGATCGGTTTGGCATTGGCCAGGGATTCAGGCAGGAGCTGAGATTGAAATTGGTGCGCTCGGGGTATTTTGGCCCAAACGCCGTCCAATTCTATGTTTTTGCGCGCGTATGCGCCGTCATTGCTGTGCCGTCAATTGTATTATTGACCTGCGCGTTGCTCTTGCCAAATCTTTCGACCCTGGAGTTTGTGCTCGCCGCGGCGGCGTCTGCGGGAGTCGGGGTGCTTGGACCCGACGCCTATCTGTCTCATCGCCAGTCCAAGCAGATGGGGGAGTACCGGCTGAATTTCCCGGATCTTTTGGACCTGTTGACCGTTTGCGTCACCGCGGGCCTCACCGTCGAGGCCTCGTTCGAGAGAATTCGGGATCGGCTGAGCAAACGAAGCCGAGCGCTTGGCCGCAACATCGAGTTGATGGGGGCCGAGATGCGCGCGGGCAGAAGTTCTGTCGACGCCTTGGCCTCGTTCGCGGACCGGCTCGGCCTGGACGAGGCGGGATCCTTCGTCGCCGTGCTCAGGCATTCGGTCGAGCTCGGCGGCGATGTCGCCGCGACGCTGCGTGAATTTAGCGAAGACATGCGTTCGAAGAGAATGCTGCTGGCTGAAAAGAAGGCAAATGAATTGCCGGTCAAAATGGTTATCCCGCTGGCCCTAGGTATTTTCCCGGTAATCTTGATGATTGTTCTTCTTCCTGTTATACTCAATCTGCTGCGACTTATGGGCCCGTGACCCGACGGGGGGTCATGATGAACGGCGCTCGGCGGACGGGGGGTCCTGAACAGGTCGACAACCAGCCCAATCGGATGAGCTTGAACGGTTGAAGAGTGCAGCTTTTGTCCGCGTTGGCGCCGAGACCGCGGGTCGGTTGATTCTGGTGATATCGCTGGTGTTGTTGACCGCCGGGTGTAACCAGGCTGGGCTGACGCCGACGCCGGTCCCCAATCCGGCCACCGGCCAGAATCCCGGCGATGTCAAGTATTATCCCTCGGATCAGCCGGCCAGGCTCGGCATCCAGCGGTTCTACGAGGGCAATTTCGGCCTCGCACAACAGTATTTCCAGGACGCGGTCGAAAAGTCGCCAAGCGATGTGACCGCCTGGATCGGATTGGCGGCAAGTTACGATCGATTGGGGCGGTTCGACCTCGCGGATCAAGCCTATGGGGCCGCAGCCAAACTCGAGGGCTCCACCGTCAGGCTGCTGAACAACGAAGGGTATTCATATATGCTGCGCGGCGACCTGAAGACGGCGCGCGCCAAGTTTCAATCAGCGTTGAGACTCGACCCGAACAACCAGACGACGCTCAACAACATCAAGCTGCTCGATGACAGCACGAAGTTCATTGAGCGCTCCGCGAACGGAGAACCGTGCGGAAGCGTTGACTGCAGCCAGTGACGACCTGCAAGTTCATTGGGGAGGCATCCCCCCCGGTAGACCATTGTCGCCGGGCATGCCGGGCAGACCGTTATCCACAGACATACCGGGCAGACCACTGTCCCGAGGCATGGGCGCCAGTGCTTGTTCTTTGGTGGGTATTTCCTCGAAATGTTCGCATCCGATCGATCCGCAATGATACGAGGAAAAAGCCCCTAAGGTGGGGTGATCATAGACGACGACGCGGTCCGTTGTGCTCTGCCGAATGACAACAACATCCACGCTGCTGATTACGGTTCCGTGGTCGTCAAGAAAATCAACATTGGTCCGTCCCAGATGCTCGGGAATGAGGACCGCGCTCTTGTCGGTCCGCAAGACCAGGTCGACAATTTCAGGATTGGTGATGGAAATCTTTCCAAATGGACGCTCGCTATGAATTGTTGTCGAGAACCCTTGGGTAAGCACAATCGGTTGCTTCGATGGCTGCTCGACCGTGAGCGGCATGGGTTGATCGCCGAAGCTTTCGGATGTCACGAAAAGAAAAAGCGTAAAAGACAGCGCCGAAGAGACTGACCGCGGAATTCCTCGCCGATAATCACTCTGCGCCCGTTGCTTGATCATTACATTGTCCCACCGTCGAATGACCGCGCCGCCGCATTGTGACATGACCGTCATCGATTGCAACCCACCGTCGGCTGCGCCGCTCGGCGGGCCGCCGAAGTCCGGCGGTCGGCGCCGATCAATTCATCCCGAGCGCGGCCAGATAAAGATCGAGAATCGTCTCCTCTTCGATTCGGCTGTCGCGGTCCTGCTTCCGGATCGACACGATTTTTCGCATGATCTTGACGTCGAAGCCGTTGGCCTTGGCCTCGCCGTAGACGTCCTTGATGTCGCCTGAGAGCGCCTTCTTCTCCTCTTCGAGCCGCTCGATCCGCTCGACGAACGCGCGCAGATGACCGGCGTTGACCTCGCTTGTCTCGGTCTTTGTCGTCTCGTTTGCTTTCGCCATCCCGATCCCATCATCTCGCGCGTTTCGTGAGCGGCGACGCATCGCGCCGAACGTCTGTTCGGGTCAAGTTGCGAGTAAGGGTTTTCCCCGGCCATGCGCGGTCCTCCTCGTCCGGCTGCCGAAATCGGCGGGCGCGCGGCTTTTGCCGTCGGCGAGGATGGGCCGCAGCAGGCGGGCGAGGCGCGCGGCCCAGGCGAGCGCGTCCGCCTTCTCGGCGATCAGATCCTGTCTGAGCTCGATCAGGGCGTTGGCCAATCCGCGCGAGGTAGCGGTCGCATCGATCGTGTCGCCGGCCAGCGCCCCGTCGTAGGGCTCGTTGTCGCCGACCTCGGCCGCGGCAAGATCCGGCTCCGCGACCAGCGCCTCGATCAGCGGCTTCGGGATCCGCCCGTCGCGGTCCCATAAGATCCCGACCTTCCACGGTCGCGCCGCGCCGCGCAGGACGGCGGTAAAGGAATGGATCGAGACGATCGCCGGAGGCTCCCCGGTCGCGAGCATCGCATCGACCGTCGCCGCGATCTCGTGTCGGTACGGCGCCCAGAAGCGCTCGCTGCGGCGGGCGATCTCCCGCGCATCGGCGCCGGCGTTGCCCGGCACGATCGCGCCGTCGGAGAAGCGCATGACCAGGGTCGGATCGTCCAAGCCGCGATTCGGGTCGATGACCAGGCGCGAAAAGGTCGAGAGCACCGCAGGCGCGCCGAGTTCGGCCGCGAGCGCGCGGGTCACGTCCGCGGCGCCGATGTCATAGGCGATGTGCCGTTCGAGCGCCGCGCGCGGCAGTCCGAGCGTCCCGTAATCGGGAGGGATGGCGTTGCTCGCGTGATCGCAAACGATCAGCGCCCCGGCGTCGAGCGCGCCTGGAAGCGTTTCGAACGCCGGAAACCCATTCGCCGCGGCTTCGGGATCGAGATGCGCTGATCGGTCCATCGCTTGGCTTCTGCTTCAAGGTTGCGGCGCCAGTGTGGAGCCTTGTTCTGCTTCAGCCGGCGATCGTCGCGCCGCCGTCGACGACGATGACCTGTCCGGTCGTGAACGATCCAGCACTCGAAGCGAGATAGACCGCCGCGCCGGCGATTTCGTCCGCTTCGCCGATCCGCCCGAGCGGCGTCGTCGCGGTGACCGCTTTCAGCGTCTCAGGGTTCTCCCACAAAGCGCGGGCGAAGTCGGTCCTGACCAGGCCCGGCGCGATGCAATTGACCCGCACATTATGCCGTCCCCATTCGACCGCCAGATTGCGCGCCAGCTGAAGGTCGGCGGCCTTGGAGATGTTGTAGGCGCCGAGGACTTTCGAACCTTTCAGCCCGCCGATCGACGAGACGATGATCACCGAGCCGTCCTTGCGTTCGATCATGCCTGGCGCGGCCATGTGGATCAGCCAGTGATTGGCGAGCACGTTGTTGTCGAGAATCTTGCGGAACTGCACGTCCGATATGCCGGCCATCGCTCCATAATACGGATTGGAAGCCGCATTGCAGATGAGAATGTCGATCCGGCCGAAGGCGCTTATCGTCTCGTCGATGAGATGCTGAAGCTCCTCCTTGGACGAGATGTTGGCGGCGATCGGCTTCGCCGCGTCGCGCTGAAGCGCGCGGTTGATGGCGGAAGCGGTCTCGGCGCAGGCCTCGGCCTTGCGCGACGAGATGACGACGCTCGCGCCATGCTCGGCGAGNNGAGCCGGTGACGATGGCCACGCGGCCGGTCAGGTCGAACAGACTGGTCAAGGTTTCCTCCGGTAAGCTGTCCCGGCGTTGGTTTTCCAAGCCGATTCCAAATCTAGCAAAATCCAGCAAAGCCCGGACAAAGCCGGGCAAAGACAATCAAAGAAAAAGGCTTGGATTCTCTTGCATTTCCTTGTCCGAATCGAGCCTTTTCAATAGGTTGCGCCGACCCCCTAGGCCATTTTTTCTTCTGCCCCGGATTCTGGCGGCTTAAGAACATAGTGGAGATGTAGAGTACGCGCGCGGCTCCCCGGCGTCGTTCGGCGGTGGGTTGGTCGCGCGCTGTCGATCGAAGTGGTCATGGCAGGACGCACCTTAGCATGGGCTTCGATTTTCCGGAAGCAATTGCTCGAAAAACCGGGCTAGATGTGAACTTTCAGGAGGTTGGCCATTCAGTTTGGACCGTGAACGCTGATGTCGGCAAAACTCAGTGATTCGCAGAGGGCCGAATGGACCCCGACAGGAATGCGCCTTTGACGCCCAAAGGTCGAGAGATGATGGTTCGCGGTAGTGGGTCAGTCTGAAAGTTGACCCACCGCCTGCGGTTCCGACATGGCTCAGTGTCACTGCTTTTTTTCGCTGGATTCAGAAGCGGCCCAAGAGAGAGACATGGCGATGTTGTTTGGGATGCCGTCCAAATAATCGACAATTTGGGCACGAAGCCGGAACCCGGTCGGTCGAAGCTCGCGTTCCCACCGCGCGTAGATCTCGGCTGCTTCGCCCCTAAGGGTCGTCGGCCAGTCAATTTCGGCAACATCGATTTTGCGACCACCGTCGCTGCAGAGGTCACAGGGAAATCGGATAAGTTCGAAGCTGCTTTCGCCCTGGGCCGCCGCCGCCTGCGCCCGATTGAGAAGCTTGGCCCAAACCTCCGTTTCGAGATGTTCCAGCCGCATCGCTTTGATCTGACGCTGGCGCTCGAGCGCCGCTAGTTGTTTGGTCGCGACCGCATCGCTCCTGACCGTTTCCTCTGCGATGGTCACAAGTTCGCGGAATGAGCCCGCAGTAAGAGGCGGCCCTTCAGCCGCAGCCGAGTCCCCCGAAGGGGACGCGGGGGCGGGGGCGTCCTCCGGCCGAACGTTTGTCTGCATCATGCCGGCGAACAGAGAGAGCAGGCCACCTACGGATTCCCCCATTATCGGCTTCGGTATACGGCTCGCCATCGCGCGCACCAGATCAGAACGGCTGACAATTCCGACCATGCGATCTCCCTTCATCACCGGTAGTCGCTTTATGTCGTAGACTTTGAGCATCTCCGCGACCTCATACAAAGGGGCGCCCGCCTCGATGGTCAAGACAGGCGCGCGCATGACTTGCTCGACGGGTCGGGACAGCGCTGCAATGGTTACAGTCTGCGGCTGAACATCCTTCAGCAGCGTCAGCCACCAGTCACGCCGGGCGACCCGATCGGCGTCGCTGCGGCCGATCAGATCGCCTTCGCTAACCATTCCAAGCAATTGCAGGTTCGCCGCGAGCACGGGAACAGCGCTTATGCGCTTCTCGAGCAGCAGGATCGCGACATCGCGCACGCTGGTTCCAACCAAAACGGAAACGACACTCTTCGTCATGATCTCGCCGGCGGTGTTGGGGGTTTCGACGACAGCCGGTCGGTCAGTTTCGTGTCTCACGCAGCCCTTTCCCGCGCCGAGACAGCGCAGCCTATTCCGCCAAAAGAGCTCCTTGAGCCTGGCTCTGTCGGCAAGTCCTCTGCTAGGCCGCCGCCGGTAGAACGCCGGGGGTGACGAGACCGGTATCGGGGAGGCCCAGGCGGAAGATTTTGTTGCTCGTCTTCCAGAACACCTGCTCGCGCTCGGCCGAACTCGAAAGCACGTCCTCGACGATCTGCACATGCTCTTTGATCCCGTACGGGATCGGACCGTAATCGGAGCCGAACACCACCCGGTCCACACCGCACATCTGAACCGCGGCGCGCAGTCCGATTGGGTTGAATCCCATGCAGTCGACCAGGATGTTGGTCTTGAAGTAGTCGGATGGCGGCCGCTTGTTCTTGTAAGGCTTGCCGGCCGGCGGGTTGCGGATTCCTTTGTAGTTGAGGCGCCAATTGAA
>PLUH01000371.1:460-11926 GCA_003164825.1 Hyphomicrobiales bacterium | reverse complement strand
AAAGGTCAAACGGGAAGAGGGGGCTGATCGCCTTCAATTTCAGCGGTCCGTGGGAGGGCCGGGAAGTCGAAGGCGAGAAGAAAACCAACGCCCACCACGTCTAACTGGAGGTCACAAATGACGCTCATCAAGAGCCTTCTGCTCGGTTCGGCCGCCGGCATCGTCGCCGTCGCCAGCGCGCAGGCGGCCGATCTTCCGACCAAGAAGGCGGCGCCGGTCGAATATGTCAAAGTCTGTAACGTCGGCGGCATCACCGGATGGACCCTGCCGGGCTCCGACACCTGCGTGAAGTTCAGCGGGTACCTGACCGCGCAGGTCGAGGGCGGCAATCTCAACACCCAATACACCTACGGCTCAATCTCGCAGTTGACGACGACGACGGCGGGAACGGTGCTTGTTCCGACCTCGGGTGGCGGCACTGTCTCCGTCCCGTCCGGCACGTCCACGACTGCGGGTATCACCGGCACCAGCCCCTCGGCAATCGCGGCGACACCGAGTTTCATCCTGTCGAACTCCCAGCTCAACCAGCGCGTGCTCGTTGCTGCCAGCACCCCGAATGGGAACACGCAATTCTTTCGCAATGAGTTCGGCTGGACCTCCCGTATGAACTTCGGGTTCGACATCGCCTCGAACACCGCCTACGGTCCGCTGATCGGCCATTTCGACCTCAACTCGGAAATGGGCAACGGCTTCGACAACACCGGCACTTTGGTCTACGTCAACACCGGCTACGTGACCTGGGCCGGGATCACCGCTGGTAAGGCGCAGTCGTTCTACTCGTTCACCGGCGGCGGCGATAACTGGGCGAACTTCGCCTCCCCCGACCAGAAGGGCTTCAACGAGCCTGACCTGTTGGCCTATACGGCCTCGTTCGGCGGTGGGTTCTCGGTGACGATCGCGGCGCAAAGCGCGGGTACGAACGGCGGTTCCGGCTCCGGCACGGATTTGGGCGCTCCGAATTTCGGCAATATCGGGGTCAACAGCCTAACCCCCTCGAGCATTACCTACGGCGGCATGAAATGGCCGGACTTCGTCGGCGCCTTGCATGTCAAGCAGGGTTGGGGCGAGGCCCAGGTTTCGGGCGTGATTCATAACGTCAATGTGAGCGCCAACGGGTATAACTCCGATAGCACCGCGGTCGGGGCTATATGCGGCCTCACTGGGAGTGGGTATTGCAACGATGAGCACAACCAGATCGGTTGGGGCGTCGATGCTGGCGTGAAGATCAACCTGCCGTCGTTCGGCGCGGGCGACGACGCCCTCCTCACCGGCTCCTACACCCAGAGCGCGGTCTGGTACTCCGGTCTCCCCGACATGATGTGGGGCGAGAACGGCCAGGTCAACGGCAACGGCCAGCCGATGTATATGCAGGACGCGTACTTCAACCCGATCACCAACCAGTGGGCGAAGCCGACCGCGTGGTCGGTTTCGGCCCTGATCGAGCATCACTTCACGCCGCAGTTCTATCTCGACCTCGAAGGGTCGGTCGGCCAGTTGAAGTGGAGCAACCAGGGCGGCGGCTGCTCCTTGTTTGGGGTTGGTTGCGCTCTCTCCTCGGCCGCGACGGGCGCGCTTTCGCCAACCGCGACGACCTGGCTGGTCGGCGCCGATCTTGGCTGGAACCCGGTCAACAACCTCAACTTCGACCTCGAGTTGATGTATCAGAGCACCAACCAGNNTTCTTCGTGCCGGGCGACTGGCACGGCGTCAGCGACGGCTTCGCCGGCCGCTTCCGCATCACCCGTTACTTCTGATCGCCTGCCGATCAGTTGACCTCCATGGCCCCGGAGCGAAAGCTCCGGGGTTTTTTTGTCGCCCGGCCGTTGGAGAGTCAGAGCCCTTGTTTCGAGGGCGCTCTACCGCCCATACTTTAACGCTTGCGCGGGCGCCCTCGGCGGCCGATGATCGGCAAGGCCCGCGCTGATGCGCGAGGGGCGGCGGCGGCTGAACACCGCTCCGCGCTCTTTTGCTCACGCCGATCCGTCCTGGTTGAACCGCATCGGCGCCGCCACGACGTACCGGCGGCGCGGATAGGTTCGGCCACAGGCGATGATGCGGCAATACGAGTTGGTGGATCGGGTCCGCCGTTACAATCCTCGCACCAACGAGGATCTGCTGAATCGCGCCTACGTGTTCGCGATGAAGGCGCACGGCAGCCAGAAGCGCGCGTCCGGCGATCCCTATTTCTCCCATCCGCTCGAAGTCGCTGCGATTCTGACCGAGTTCAAGGTCGACGACGCCACGATCGCGGCGGCGATGCTGCACGACACGATCGAGGACACGACGGTCACGCGCGAGGACGTCGACAAGGCGTTCGGCGAAGAGATCGGCGGGCTGGTCGACGGCCTGACCAAGCTCGGCAAGCTCGACTTCGTCACCAGGCACGCCCAGCAGGCCGAGAATTTCCGCAAGCTCCTGCTCGCCATCGCCGACGACGCCCGCGTGCTCCTGGTCAAGCTCGCCGACCGCCTGCACAACATGCGCACCCTCCAATTCATGCCGGAGGCCAAGCGCGCCCGAATCGCCGAGGACACGCTCGACATCTATGCCCCGCTCGCCGGACGGATGGGCATGCAGAGCATGCGCAACGAGCTCGAGGACCTCGCCTTTCGCTCACTGATGCCGGACGCCTATGAGCTCATCGTCTCGCGTCTCGAAGGCATGAAGGCCAAGAACGGCGCGATCATCGCCCGCATCGCGGCCGAGCTCACCGACCAGTTCGCCCGCCGGGGCATCAAGGTCGAGGTCAAGGGCCGCCAGAAGCAGCCCTATTCGATCTGGCGCAAGATGGAGCGGCGCTCGATCGCGTTCGAGCAGTTGTCCGACATTTACGGCTTTCGAATTCTCGTCGACACCGTCGCCGACTGCTACGCTGCGGTCGGCGTCGCCCACACGACCTGGCCGAGCGTGCCGGGGCGGTTCAAGGACTATATCTCGACGCCGAAGCAGAACGACTATCGTTCGATCCACACCACCGTGATCGGGCCGGGCAGCCAGCGGGTCGAGCTTCAGATCCGCACCCACGAGATGCACGAAGTGGCGGAATACGGCATCGCCGCGCACGCCATCTATAAGGACGCCGGCACGAGTGCCGACGCGCCGGTGGTGAGCGAAAGCCGCGCCTATCGGGGCTTGAGGCAGACGATCGAGGCGCTGGCGAGCGACGATTCGGAAAAGTTCCTCGAGCACACCAAGCTCGAGCTGTTTCACGACCAGGTGTTCTGCTTCACCCCCAAGGGACGGCTCATCGCGCTCCCCCGCGGCGCAACCGCGATCGATTTCGCCTATGCGGTCCATACCGACGTCGGCAATTCGGCGGTCGGGGCGAAGATCAACGGCCGCATCGCGCCGCTGATCTCGGAGCTTCACAACGGCGACGAGGTGCTGATCTCGCGCGCAGAGGGGGGGTCGCCGCCGGCGGCCTGGGACAGCGTCGTGGTGACGGGCAGGGCTCGCGCCGCCATCCGCCGCGCGACGCGCGAGGCGGCGAAGGCCCAGTTCGGCGGCCTCGGGCGCCAGATCGTCGAGCGCGCGTTTGAGCGCGCGGGCAAGAAATTCGCCGAGGCGAAACTCAAGGCGGCGCTGCCGCGTCTGGCGCGCGCCTCGATCGACGACGTCTTCATTGGCGTCGGTCGCGGCGAGATTTTCTCCACCGACGTCGTGCGCGCCGTGTTTCCGAACTTCAAGGAGGAGCGCAAGGCGGGTCCGGCCGTGCCGTTGAACGAGAGCGGGTGGTTCGGCTTGCCCAAGGCGGCCGACCTCGTGTTCCGCGTGCCCGGCGAATCCGACGCCGCGGAGGCGCTGCCGCTGCGCGGCATCGATTTCGATACGCCCGTGCGCTTCGCGCCGAAGGGCGGGGCGGTGCCCGGCGAGCGCATCGTCGGCATTCGCGCGCCCGAGGGCATCGTCATTTATCCGATCCATTCGCCGGCGCTCGTCGATTACAACGATCACCCCGAGCTGTGGCTGGACGTGCGCTGGGACCTCGAGGACGCGCCGAACCTGCTGTATTCGACCCAGATCGTGGTCACGCTGCTCAACGAGCCCGGCGCGCTCGGCGTGATCGCCACGACCATTGGTGAATACGGCGCCAACATCGACGCTATTTCGTCGTCAGCCAGCGGCGCCGACTTCCGACGATTCGTCATCGATCTGCAGGTGCGCGACATCCAGCACCTCAATGCGGTCCTGTCCGAGCTGCGCGGCAAGAGCGTCGTCAACAAGGTCGAGCGGGCGAGCGGATAGGAAGCCGATGCCGCTTTACTTCGCCTACGGCGCCAACATGAACGCCAGCGCCATGGCGCGCCGCTGCCCGCGCTCGAAGGCGCTCGGGCTCGCGCGGCTCGTGCGGCATCGGCTCGCCGTGATGCGCGAAGGCTGGCTGACCGTGGCGCGCGACCCGCGCTCCGCCGTGCACGGCGTGCTGTGGGACTTGGCGCTCGCCGACGTTGCGGCGCTCGACCGCTACGAGGGCCTGCCGCAGGGCCTGTACGCCAAACTGACGCAGCCGGTCGTGACGAACCGCGGGCCGAGGCAGGCGATCGTCTATTTGGGCGCCAACGCCGGGCCGGGAGCCGCGCGCCCGGATTACATGGCTGAGGTCATCGCAGCGGCGCGCTCATGGCCGCTGCCGGCGGAGGGCGTCGAGGCGCTGGAGCGGATTGCGGCGGTCGGCAGATCGACAGGCGGCGGTGGGCCGTAGGCGGTAGCATGTCCGCGGCGCCGGCCGGATGCTCTTTCCCAATGCCGAACTGCCGACCGCCAGTCACCTGTTGTTCGCCGCCGCCTCTGCAGGCTCGGTCCCCGTTACGCCGCCGAGACTGAGCCAGACGTTCGGATCGTCCTGGGCCTGGCGCTTGTAGAACTGATAGCCGGTGGCGCTCCATGGGCGCACGTCCTGCGACAGGTTGTCGAGCACGAAGTCGCCGCGGTCGGTCTTGACGGTGAGCACCGCATGGCCTTCGCCGCTGAGGTCGCGGACGATCGTCATCAGCAGCGCCTGCCGCGGAAAGCCGCGCTCGATCAGGAGCTTGCGCTTGAACAGGGCGTAGATCTTGCAGTCGCCCTTGCCGTCGACCGGATAGTCCCAATGGTCGAGCGTCGTACCCCAATGGTCGAGGTTGCTGACCGGTTCGATCGCGTTGTTGGCCTCGTCGTTGATGTCGCTGAGGGTCTTCCAGGTTTGCCGGGTCAGGCGCACGTCCATTGGCTTGAGCTTGCCGAGGGTGCACTCTTCGCTGTGGCGATTGCAGAAGTCGACCCAGCCGTAGGGAATCGAGGCTTCGCCCCCGATCGGCTCCCGGGTTGCCCGGGGAAGGCCCTGCTCGGACGCTTCGCCGAATGTGTTCCAGGCGAGGCCGAAGATCGCCGCCGCGGTAATGAAGCCAAAGAGCCGAGAAAGCATGGGTTGTCCCCCAATCTCAATGGGGACACTATCGCCGCCGCGGCTTGGCGGCAGCCCAACAAAATAGGTCGGATTTTATCGATCGGCGAGCGCCGGCCTGGCGAAATTTGTTAGGGTTGACGACCGGTGTCGCTTCGCCGCCGGTCGGCTCCGGCAGGCGTCAGCAATCTGTTTCACCGGCCCTTTATCGATTGAGCCCCGGGGCATCCCGGCCGGCGGCCGAGGCACGAGCGAGGGAGAGCGAGTTGTCGATCGAAGCAACCGGCGCCGAGCCGCAATCGAAGCGGGGGTTGGGGCTCGCGAGTGTCGCTGCGCTCGGGGTGGTGTTCGGCGATATCGGCACGAGCCCCCTCTATACGCTCAAGACGGTGCTCGACTACACCGGGCCGCATCCGGACGCGACCGCGACGCTCGGCGCCCTGTCGCTGATCCTATGGACGCTGTTCCTGGTCACGACGGTCAAATACGTCAACGTCGCCATGCGCATCGACAACGACGGCGAGGGCGGCATCATCGCGCTGATGACCCTGCTCGGGGTCAGGCGGCATCAGCGGCCGCTGATCGTCGCGGCGGCCCTGTTCGGCGCGGCGCTCATCTACGGCGACGGCGCGATCACGCCGGCCATTTCGGTGTTGTCGGCGCTTGAAGGCGTTGAGCAGATTGCGCCGAGCCTGCAGACCTACGTGCTGCCGGCGGCGACACTGATCCTGCTCGCGCTGTTCGCGGCGCAGCCGTTCGGGACGGCGGCGATCGGCCGCGCGTTCGGCCCGATCATGCTCCTCTGGTTTGCGGTGATCGCGGCGCTGGGCGCCTACGGCGTCATCCAGCGCCCTTCGGTCTTTGCCGCGGTCAATCCGCTTTACGGCCTCGAGTATCTGTCAAACGGGGGCTTGCAGGGTTTTCTGGTGCTCGGCGGGGTGTTCCTTTGCGTGACCGGGGCCGAGGCGCTCTACGCCGACATGGGCCATTTCGGCCCGACGCCGATCCGCCTCTCGTGGAGCTTGATCGTCTTCCCAGCCCTCATCCTCAATTATGCCGGGCAGGCCGCGATCGTTCTCGCCGGCGCGCCAACCGAAGGCAACATCTTCTACCGGCTCTGCCCGACGCCGCTCTTGACGCCGATGATCGTGCTCGCGACCGTCGCCACCGTGATCGCCAGCCAGTCGATCATCACCGGCGCCTTTTCGATGACCCGCCAGGCGATCCAGCTTGGCTGGCTGCCGCGCATGGCCATCACCCAGACCTCGGCTGAGGGTTACGGCCAGATCTACGTCGGCGCGGTTAACTGGATCTTGATGATCGTCACCCTCGGCCTGACCATTGGCTTCGGCAAGTCGGACAATCTCGCCGCCGCCTACGGCATCGCGGTCTCGGCGACGATGCTGATGACGAGCGTGCTCCTGTTCATCGCCATGCGCGAGGTCTGGGGCTGGCCGATCGCCGGCGCGGGCGCGGTCGCGGGGCTGTTCCTCATCGTCGACGGCGCCTTTCTCGCCGCCAACCTGGCCAAGGTGATGCAGGGCGGCTGGGTCCCGTTGCTGCTCGCTTCGATCGTCTATGGGGTGATGTGGATCTGGCACCGCGGCGCGACCGCGGTGCGTGATCAGGTCATCGCCCAGCAGACGCCGCTTTCGGCGATGATCACGGAATTGCATTCGGGCAAGATCGCCCGGGTGCCCGGCTCGGCGGTGTTCTTCACCCGCGCCATGGACCAGACGCCGCCGGTCATGGACTGGCACGTGCGCAAGAACCGTGCGCTGCACGAGTCCGTGCTCGCGCTGACGCTCACTGTCCTCTCGATCCCGTGGACCGACCCCGACGAGCGGCTGACCGTCCAGCACGTCGACGACAAGTTCTGGCGGGCCGAGGCGCGGCGCGGCTTCATGGAGCATCCCGACATTCCCGAGATCCTCAAGGAATGCAAGGCGACCGGGGTCGGCATCGACCTCGACGACGTGACCTTCTACGTCGGCGCCGAAACCATCGTGCCGCGCGAGGACGGGAAAGGCATCCCGCGCTGGCAGGAGGCGCTGTTCGCGGCGCTTGGCCGCAACGCCGAGCGGATCAGCGACTATCTCGACCTGCCTTGCGACCAGGTCGTCGAGATCGGGCGGGAGATCGAGATTTGACGTCTTTGCTAAATCGCCGAGTTTGGCGCCACGAACGATAGACCTTGCGTCGCCGCCCCTCGCCCCCCAGACGATTCTCAATCCGGCCTTGCCGGCGAAGGTTTGCGATACGGCGCCCGCCGCCTCTCTCTTTATTTCGCGCCTTCCGCCACCAGCGTCGCATAGTGATCCGGCACGTACATCTCGTGCGGGACCGGGTTGCGGTGGTACTCCGGATTGTGCACGCGCTTGGGCAGGAGGGGCTTTACGTACGGCACTTCCTCGTAGGGGATGCGGGTCAGGAGATGGGCGATGCAGTTGAGACGGGCGCGTTTCTTGTCGACCGCTTCCACCACCCACCACGGCGCCTCGGGGATATGGGTGCGTTCGAGCATCGTCTCCTTGGCCTTGGTGTAGAGCTCCCAGCGGCGGCGCGACTCGAGGTCCATCGGCGACAGCTTCCACTGTTTGAGCGGATCGTTGATGCGCATGAGAAAGCGCAGGTGCTGCTCGTCGTCGGTGATCGAGAACCAGTATTTGACCAGTACGATGCCTGAGCGCACGAGCAGGCGCTCGAACTCCGGGGCCGACTGGAAGAAGTCCTCGTATTGCTCGTCGGTGCAGAAGCCCATTACCCGTTCGACCCCGGCGCGGTTGTACCAGCTGCGGTCGAAGAGCACGATCTCGCCGCCGGCCGGCAGGTGCGGGACATAGCGCTGGAAATACCACTGGGTGCTCTCGCGCTCGGTCGGCGCAGGCAGCGCCACGGCGCGACAGACGCGCGGGTTGAGACGCTGGGTGACCCGTTTGATCGCCCCGCCCTTGCCCGCCGAATCCCGGCCCTCGAAGATGACGACCAGCTTGAGCTTCTTGGCGACCACCCAATCCTGGAGCTTGATGAGCTCCCGCTGCAGCCGCAGGAGCTCGTTGAAATAAGCCTGCCGCGGCAGGGTATCGTGCATCGGAAGATGCTCGGTTTCGGCCAGCAAGTCTGCGAGGTCGCTGTCCTCGAGCTCGAGTTCGATGTCCTCGTCGAGGTTGTCCTGGATCTCGGCGTTGACGCGCTTCTGGAACGTGCTGACGGGACTTGCCTTTTCCGCACTCATTGAGATTGCTTCCCCTGGTTGGCGCCCCGCCGCGGCGAACCTGCGGCTTGGGGGAAATGTTCGACGACGCATGCGACGGTTTTGCGACAGGCCTCGACGCTTGCGCCACGTAGAGCGTCTAACTGGAATGGCCGATATTGTCTCCGGTGATCTGCAGATCGTCCTCAGCACGGCGCCAAAACGATGGACTGCGCTTGACACTGCCCCTCGTCAGCGTCCCTCTCGGCGGGACGACGCGCGAGAAAACGGTTTTGCGTCGAAGGGGGAGTGCATTGCCGGCGAACGACCCATGAGCGCTCCCATTTCCGACAGTCCCGCCGGCTCGCAAGAGTCGGTGTTCCGTTTTCTCGCCGATCCGAAGACGCATGGGTTGAGCGAAGCGGTCGCGCGCGTCGATACGGCGGGCGCCGTCGTGTTTCTGGCCGGTCCCGACGCCTACAAGGTCAAGCGGGCGGTCAAGTTCCCGTTCATGGATCTGTCGACGCTGGAGAAGCGACGGCTTGCCTGCGAGGCCGAGATCGCGGTCAACCGCGCTTCGGCGCCGGGAGTCTATCTGGCGGCGATGCCGATCACGCGATCCGGGGAGACGTTTGCGATCGGCGGCGAAGGCGAAATTGTCGAATGGGTCACTCATATGCGGCGCTTCGACGAGAATGCGACGCTCGACCGGGTCGCCACGCGGGACTCCCTGTCGAACGAGACGATCGACAGGCTGACGCTCGCCATCCGCCGTTCCCATACGCGAGCGCCGCTCAGAGATGCGGCGCGGTGCGCGCATGCGCTCGAGACCTATATCGAGCAGAACGACGCCGCCTTCGCTGAGCGGCCGGATCTCTTCGACGCGGCGAAAGCCCGACGGCTAGCCGTCGATTCGCGACTCGCTTTTGCGATGGCGCGGCCGATCCTGTTGAGACGCGGGGAAAGCGGTTTCACCCGCCGCTGTCACGGCGATCTGCACCTGGGCAACATTGTCATGCTCAACGGCGAACCGACTTTGTTTGATGCGTTGGAGTTTTCCGACGACGTCGCGAGCGGCGACGTGCTCTATGATCTCGCTTTCCTGTTGATGGATCTCGAAGAGCGCGGCCTGCGGCCGGTCGCCAATCGGTTGTTCAACCGCTATCTCGCGCCTGAGCCGCCGGAGTCGATGGCGGGCCTTGCAGCGCTCCCCCTGTTCTTGAGTTTGCGCGCGGCGATCCGGGCCAAGGTCAAGGCCGCAGGGGCCGAACGGCTGGAGGGCGCGGAGCGCGACGAGGCGCGCAGGCTGGCGCGCGGTTATTTCGATTGCGCGATCGAGTCTCTTCGCTACGCGCCGCCGCGGCTCATCGCTGTCGGCGGGCTCTCCGGGGTCGGCAAGAGCGCGCTCGCCGGCGCGCTCGCGCCGCGGCTTGGGCGGGCGCCCGGCGCGCTGTGGCTGCGCAGCGACCTCGAGCGCAAGGCAATGTTCGCAGTCGAGGAGACCGCCCATCTGCCGGCCTCGGCTTACGCTCACGAGGTCACTCGCGCCGTCTATGGGCGGCTCATCGACAAAGCCCGGGCTGCGCTCCGCGCCGGGCAGGCGGTGGTGCTCGACGCGACCTTCGCGACGGCTGCGGAACGCAGCGCCGCGGCCGGCGCGGCGGCCGAGGTCGGCGTCGCTTTCGCCGGCCTTCTTCTCGACGCCCCGCTCGCGACGCGGCTCGAGCGAATCGCCTCGCGGCGCTACGACGCCTCGGACGCGGATGTTCATGTCGCCGGCCGGCAGACGGCGGAGCCGCTCGGCGAACGAGGGTGGGCGGCGGTGCGCGCAGCGGGAAATCTGAGCGAAACCACCAGTCTCGCGCTCGCGCGGCTCTCGAATGCTTGATGACGAGGCGGCGGAAGCCCTTGACCGCCGGGTCCGGATCATCATCATGAAATGTTCATGTCGGGTTCAGTGGAACGGGGGCATGAGAAGCAATGAGCTCGGCCTTTCGTCGGGCTGGGAGGGAGCCGGCGAATGGCTGCGGCGCCCTTGCAGGAGGGATTAGCAATGATCAGCACGTCATTCCGGGTCGCGCTTTCGGCCCTTTTCTTCGCCGGCGCCCTGGGTCTGGCCTCGACCGGCGCCGCCCGGGCGGAAAGCGTCATGAAGGAGTGCGGCGACGAGTGGAAAGCCGCCAAGGCCAACAACACGACCAACGGCATGACGTGGCAGGAGTTCCTGAAGCAGTGCCGCACCCAGAAGGAGAGTTCCGCGGCGCCCGCCGCCGCGCCTTCNNCCCCGCGCAAACGGCGGCTCGCGCGACCGGGGCAGGCCAATTCACCACCGCGGCGGAAGCGCAGGCGCGGTGCCCGTCCGACAAAGTGGTCTGGCTCAACACCAAGTCCCACATTTATCATTACGCGGGCACGCGCAGTTACGGCACGACCAAGCAGGGCGCCTATATGTGCGAAGCCGACGCCAGCGCCGCGGGCGATCGCGCCTCCAAGAGCCGNNGAGGGCATGGGCGTCGAAGCGCCGAGGCCGAGCGAAAGCTCGGCGCGCTTTAGCGACGCGATCCGAATCGCGTCGCCAGACGGGCGTGGTTGAGAATTGCTTATGGATCGCGTTGGGCGTCCGGAGACCGTGGATGTTCCGGCAAGCGCCCCGGCCTCTGATGGCCGAACGGCTGGCTTTTGCAGACACTTGCGGCTAAAATAAGTTTGCGTCACAATCGANNGCGGTTCCGTTAATATCCGACTGGTAAGCCAGCCCGCGCAGGCTGGTTCAGGTTTGGCGTGGTTTGCGGGCATGGATGGATGACTGAGGCTGGCCGCGGGCGACGGCTAGTCGCGAGGACGGCAATTACGCTTCTGGCGCTCGCCGCCGCGACCGGGGCGCGCGCCA
>PLUH01000371.1:0-446 GCA_003164825.1 Hyphomicrobiales bacterium | reverse complement strand
ACCGTGTTGGCTCCGGGCGCTTCTCCTCCGGCTATCGTCGGCCTCTTCGCCAACGGCGGTTCCATCACAGCCGGCGAAGACGCCACTGCCGTCACCGTCAACGCGACCGCGGCCAGCGCCAGCTACGGGCTCAACGCCATCAACGGCGGAACAATCGGGCCATTAGACGTCGCGGGCGTCACAACCGCGGCTTCGAGCTCGCCGGCCGTTTACGCCACTGGCGCGGGGTCGACGATCACCCTCACGCTCCTTTCGCCGACGTCTCCCGCTATCGCGACGATCGTCACCACGGGGGTCGATTCCGCGGGCGTCTTGGCCACGTCCGGCGGCAGCGTCGTCCTCACGGGCAGCGGGCCGACGGGCGGCAGCGTCACGACCGAAACCGACGGCTCCGTGGGGCTGAACGCTTTCTCCGGCTCAATTTCGGCGACGGGGATAACGATTAC